>CAZIAP010000003.1:0-154264 GCA_964537315.1 uncultured Gammaproteobacteria bacterium
AACGGCAGCAGTAACTATAACTGTTCTATGGTAGCGAAGTTCCTCGTCGGGTGAGTTCCGACCCGCACGAATGGTAGAACGACCGAACAACTGTCTTGAACATCTACCCGGCGAAATTGAGATGGCTGTGAAGACGCGGCCTGGTTGTCCTAGGACAAAAAGACCCCGGGAGCTTTACTGTAGCTTGGCATTTGCAAGCTTATTTTAACTGTCGAGAATAGGAGGGAGGCTTCGGCCGCCAGTGGAATACCTCTCTTTAGAATGAGTGAGCATTACTTTCTTACCGCATAAAAAATCGGTGAAAGAACAGTGTCTGGTGGGCAGTTTGACTGGGGAGGTCGCCTCCTAAAGTGCAACGGAGGTGTACAAAGGTTGGCTAATCTCGGACGGAAATCGAGATGATAGTGCAAACGCAAAAGCCAGCTTGACTGCGAGACCTACAAGTCGAGCAGGGTGGAAACACGGTGTTAGTGATCCTGTGTCCCATAGTGGTCAGGACACAGCTTAACGGATAAAAGCTACCCCGGGGATAACAGGCTGATCGCTCCCAAGCGTCCACAGCGACGGGGCGGTTTGGCACCTTATGAATATTTTCATCGGGGCGCCTACGCAGAAATGTGTAAGCCTGTATCAAGTAATACGAATAGCTCCTCGTATTACTGTTTAAAATTTACTAGTCCAAATCGGTGAAACCCGACTACGCTATATGCAATAGTGTAAGGGCAATACCGAGGTCCGATGTAACATCGGACTGTATCGACTGGAAGTTCGATATCTATCGAACCAAAGATAGATGATGCTTCACCATCTGGGGAAAATATATATCATCTATAATACGGCTAGCTCCCGACACACATCGGGATGAAGGTATAGTCAGTCCTTCTGGTAACAGAAGATTAATATTCAAAAGAACATGTAAAGATAAGTTATAGTCTTCTTATCTGAACATACGCAAGCCAAGTCTGACTTGGCGCAAGCTTGACAGCGATGTCGGCTCACCTTAGCGCGGGGGTGTAGAAGCTCCCAAGCGTTGGGCTGTTCTCCCATTAAAAAGGTACGCGAGCTGGGTTAAGAACGTCGTGAGACAGTTCGGACTCTATCCAGGACAACCGTTTTGAGATTTGAGAGGAGTCGTCCTTAGTACGAGAGGACTGGGATGAGGGAATCCCTGGTGTGCCGATTGTTCCCGAGTAGGGGCACTGTCGGGTAGCTATATTCCCACGGGATAACCGCTGAAAGCATCTAAGTGGGAAGCCCACCTCAAGATAAGATCTCTTTGAGGCACCTGAGAGACCATCAGGTTGATAGGCTGGATGTGTAAGTACCGTAAGGTATTGAGCTAACCAGTACTAATTGCCGAGAATAGCGTAGAATTGAGAAAATCAATCCACGATCTTTTCATTTGATACATTGCTTTGTCAGAATCTATAGTGCTCAACAATGTACTTATATAGTACATTTTATTGCGCGCTTCAATTCTTCCTTGCACTGCATTCAACTGCAAAAGCACGTGAAAGTTCAACCGAAGTTGTTGATTAGTTTGCAGATTACTAACTTTTACCCTTAAGCCTTTCGGTCTTCTGAGCGATATGGAACCACCTCTTCCCTTTCCGAACAGAGTAGTGAAACATGTCAGCGCTTACGATACTAGGCAGTAGCCCGGGAAAATAAGTCAAGGCCGGGGGACTTAAGGGTAAAAAACAGGGAATTTACTAATGTCTAATAACTAATATCTAATTAGGTCAATTAGGATTTAGAATAATTAGAAATTTTCATCTTACTTCTCAATTGTTAGTGAACAAATAATAAAATTCTTCTCCAAAATAAAGTTTTATCCCTGGTGGTGTGTGCTTAGATACTTCTCTAGACCATTTTTTATAATCGATTCAACTGTCTCAACTGCGCTATCAATCATTGTACGAACCGCTTTTTCTTCACTTGCGTCAAAAGGTGCAAGAACAAAGTCTTCTGTTGGCATACTTTGTGCCTCCACACCGATTCCAAGCCTTATTCTCAGAAATTCATCAGTACCCAAAGAGTCAATAATAGACTGTATTCCTTTATGTCCGCCAGCACTACCACCAAATCTTACGCGTAACTTTCCTAGAGGAAGATCTTTATCATCGTATATCACCGCAATGTCATTAGGAGATATTTTATAGTAATCCGTGTAAGACCTAACTGATTTTCCAGAGTTATTCATAAAAGTGTGTGGCTGCATGAAAGTGATTTGCTGACTATTTATCATTACTTCTTGGGTAAGTGCATGATGCTTCTCATCATTTTTCCACTTAGAGTCAGAATGTTTTTGAAGTAGAGCACCAGTGACAACAAAACCTAAGTTGTGTCTGGTTTGGGCATATTTTCTACCTGGATTTCCCAGTCCGACTATTAACCTCATATTAGTACATATCGTGGTGATCCTCGTGTTTGCTTTTCCGAATTACTTTTCCGGTTACTTTGCCCTGAGAATCAATTTCATAAACGTAGGCTTCTCCTGTTGCTAGTTCTAAATGTGGGATGTTCTCATCTGATATGTCCTCTAAATATTTTATAAGAGCGCGTAGGCTATTACCATGAGCAGCAATTAAGACATTTTTATCTTTTATGAGAAGTGGCTCAATCTGTTCTTTAAAGTAAGGAATAACTCTTTCAAATACCTGCTTAAGCGATTCTCCTTCTGGTATAGGATAATCCCAGCTACGGCGGATTTGGGTAAATACCTCATCCCCGACTTCTTTCTGAACTTCCCATTTGTTTTTTCCGGTGTAGATACCATAACTACGTTCATTGAGCTCAATAGCCTTGGTCGTCGGAATATCCTGGCCGAGTACTTTTTTGATGACATCAAGTGTTTGTTGCGCGCGGATCAATTGCGAGGTGAATGCGTGATCGAACTGGATTTCTTTGAGGCCTTCTCCTGCATGGTATGCCTCATCTCTTCCTTTTTCGGTCAATGGCACATCAGTCCATCCGGTCCACAAACCTTTGATGTTCCATTCTGATTCACCATGTCTGACTAATGCAAGTTTTGCCATATCTAAAAAACTAAAGGAATTTTCAATAGTGACATTGAGTACTGAACGACTGAAAACAATAACCGTCCAATACTGAACCCCCCAATTGGAAAGAATAAAAGAAAGACAAGAATTAATATTCCAACGCTACCTATAGATTGGAAGCGAGCAGCTGCTTCATCGCTTAGTAATATTGATATGACTTTTGATCCATCAAGCGGAGGAATAGGGATCAAATTTAAGAATGCAAGGTATAAGTTCATAAAAATTACACTAATTATAATAGTGGACGGAAGAATTGTATGAAATAAAGCAGCAAAGACTACAGCGATTATGATATTTGTTAGTGGACCGGATAAAGCGACTATTGCCATGTCTTTTTTCCCATCTTTTAAGTAGAGAGGGTTTACAGGGACAGGTTTTGCCCAGGCAATAAAAAATCCAGGGGATGAGCCTGAGATAAGCGCTGGTAGAATAAAAAGAGCAGGAAGAAGAATTGTGCCAAGTGGATCAATATGAGGAATAGGGTTTAAAGTGATTCTTCCTAATAAGCGAGCTGTGGGATCACCAAGTTTTTCTGCAACCCAACCATGCGCAATTTCGTGAAGGATTACAGAGAAAATCAGGATGCCGAAAAATACAATCGTTTCCATTCACTTATGATACCAGATGGGCTTTTAATATCAAAATAGGAAAACAAATACGGTACTCGAGTTTCGTGATTCTTTAGTTAATGGGGTAGATTTTTAAACAATATAACAACTTAGTTTTAAATCAATTACGATTTGTACTCAATTCTGTTTGCGCTACATTATCTCATGTGGTACAATGAAGCGTATCTATTTAGAAGCGGAGGCAATTAATGCGTGTCAAATACAAAATCTAATTCACATTCACCCGCAAAGTCGGGATCAGGACAAGCCACATCAATGGCCGAGCTTATGGCTCGTGCAGACAAATTTCAAACTCTGAAAAAAGGACAAGTTGTTACTGGAAAAATAAAAAAATTAACTCCACAGGAAATTTTACTTGATATTGGTGCAAAGAGTGATGCTTTGGTTATCGAGTACGATAAACAAAATTTGGAAAATCTTCTTAATCTTCTCAAAGAAGGAGATACAGTTGATGCAACAGTTATTTCAGTGGAGTCTGAAGAAGGATTTCCTGTAGTCTCTTTGCGCAGGACTTTGGATGATAAGATTTTTTCTCAATTTGAGACAGAGTTTACTGAAAATAAAACAGTTTCAGTCCAAGTAGCTGATTCGACGCGCGGAGGATATTTTGTTGAAAGTGGACATGGTCTAAAAGGATTTTTACCAAACTCTCAGATTATGCCTGAACTACAGGAAAAAGATAACTCATTGGTAGGAAGTACCATAGATGTGAAAATTATTGAGTTTGACCGTGCTCGCAAACGTATTATATTTTCTCAAAAAGCGACTGTCTATACTACCGATAGTGCAGAGATTGCAAAGCTAGCTCCTAAAGATGCAACGGTTGAGGGTGTAATAACCTCTGTTACACCGTACGGCATTTATCTTACAATTACCCCTAATAAAAATACAAAGATTGAAGGCTTTGTACACATCTCAGAACTTTCCCATGACAGAGTTGAGGATATAAATGCTCTTTACAAAGAAGGGGATAAAGTAAAAGCACAGGTGAAAGATATAGACAGCGATAATAGAAGAGTTAATCTATCAGTTAAGAATCTCTCAGTAGACCAGTTTGATAGTGTCAAAGAGAAATACCCGTTGGAATCAAAAGTAAACGGAACTGTTAGTGATGTAAAATCTCGGGGAATTACGGTTACACTTGAGGATGGTGTCTCCGCTTTTATTCCTGCTAACAAAGTCCCTACAGGCACAGAGTACACACAAGGTGATGTAGTTGAAGTTGAAGTGGCAGATTATGATCTAAAACGCCGACTGATTTTGGTATCGCCGGTTCTTAAAGCTAAGTTCATTGGATACAGATAAACTGAATTCAAAAGTTAAAAGTCAAAAAGCAAATTTATAATGCGTAAGACGAAATTATCTAAACTTCTTTACTTTTAAACTGCACTTTTGACTTCTTCCTTTTGATTTTTGACTTTCTTACGTTTCATTTCAATTAGATATTTATAATAATCACAAGATATGGCAAAGAATTCATCTTTATACGTATGTAATAACTGCGGGTATGAATCAGGCAAGTGGTATGGGAAATGTCCTGAGTGCAGTGCATGGAACTCATTTACTCAAGTTGCAGCACCTGATAAAAAAGCTGCTCGTTCTGCTCGTGGTCCGGTAGCTGAGCCTGTAAGCATAGGAACTATTAAAAGTGTAGCAGAAAACAGGACGAGTACGGGTTTTGGAGAGTTTGATAGAGTTTTAGGCGGGCGTGATCAAAATATGGGAATTGTACCAGGATCTGTCATGCTGCTTTCAGGTGATCCGGGTGTAGGAAAGTCAACTATAATGCTACAGTTAGGTATTAATCTGGCGAGAGCTGGTAAAAAAGTAGTGTATATCACTGGTGAGGAGTCTGAGAGTCAGGTCAAGATGCGATCAGAACGTGTCGAGACTGAAAAAGCACTTGAAAAGCTACCTTTATATATTCTTTCATCTACAGATATTGATGCTGCTCTGGAATCAGCAGAACAGACTGTTCCTGATCTCCTTATAATTGACTCCATACAGACTATGGTGTCTACGGAGCTTACAGGATTCGCAGGTTCGATACCACAAATTCGTTATGCAACTTCCCGTTTGGTCTCATTTGCGAAAAAAAATAATATACCAGTATTTCTAATTGGTCACGTTACAAAAGAGGGGATGGTGGCAGGTCCAATGATTTTATCTCACATGGTAGATACAGTACTATATCTTGAAGGAGAAGCTCTTACAGGTACAAGGATTTTACGTACATTTAAAAATAGGTTTGGTGACACTAGTGAAGTGGGAATTTTTCTGATGGAAGAAAAAGGGTTAGTTGAGTTATCTGACGCATCATCATTTTTTGTAGATAAAAAAGATGGGGGAGTTCCGGGTTCATGTGTTGCTGTCGTGATGGAGGGAAGTAGACCATTATTAGTGGAGATTCAGGCACTTGTTGTTCCAAGCACGCTTGCATATCCAAGAAGAGTTGCGAACGGAATTGCCGAAAAACGGCTTGAAATGCTACTTGCGGTTCTTCAAAAGCATGCAAGGATTCCTGTTGAGCGAATGGATGTATTTGTAAACGTGGTAGGAGGTTTAAAAGTCCAAGAACCAGCAGTTGATCTTGCGGTTTGTATGGCAATTATCTCAAGTTTTAAGAGCAAAGCACTGTCATCCACTGTGGCAATTGCAGAAGTTGGACTACTTGGAGAGTTAAAACACGTGGTAAACTTAGACAAGAGAGTTAAAGAAGCACAGAAACTTGGGTTTAAAAAAGTGCTGTCAGCAAGGGATGCACAATTCTTGAACAATGTTATAATAAAGAATATGTCATGAGTAAAAAAAGTGAATCAAAAGTTAAAAAAACACCGGTAAAGAAGGTGAAAACAGTATCGCAGGATGCAGTGAAAGAGGCAGTGGAAAAAAACAATCCATTTATGGAAGGAATTTTGTTGCCTCCACGTGTAGTTATGCAGATTGCTGATGAAGTAGCAAAGGTGGTAACTGCGCGAATGGGAAGTACTAAAACTACCAGGAAGAAAAAAAAGACTAGTGGCAAAACTGTCGAAAATGCGGTGTTTCTTGACACGTCAGCTATCATTGATGGAAGAGTCTTCGATCTCATGCAAATTGGGGCATTTTACGGCAATTTTATACTAGTTGAGGGAGTAATAGATGAGTTAAAAAATATAGCTGACAGCCGGGACGATGTGAAGAAGGAGCGCGGGCGACTGGCGATGCAGATGCTTGATAAAGCTAAAAAGAATCGTATTGCCAAGTTCACTATCGTTGAAGATGAAAAACCTCAGGCGCCGGTAGACGATCGTATTATTGCAACAGCAAAAAAATACAAAGGTCGGATTATCACCTGTGATTTTAATCTTTCTCAGAAAGCTAAAATCAGTAACGTTCCCTCGATCGATCTTTACGAGATGGCAAACATCCTCAAAACCACGGCTGTTCCAGGCGAGACGTTTAATATAAAACTGATTCAAAAAGGAAAAGGTGAAAGCCAGGGAGTGGGTTACCTTGAAGATGGGACAATGATCGTGGTTGAACAAGGTGAGACTATGATCGGAGAAACTGTAGATGTGGAAGTTGTACGGGTTATTCAGACAGATGCAGGAAAGATTTTCTTCGGTAAATTAACGGAGTAGGGAAAAAAGTTTATTGTCAACTCAAAGGGAGTAAGCTTGCCTGCCCAACACTCTTACCCCCTTTCAATTGACAAACTGTTTTTAGCTTCAATTGTAAGAAAATATTACAATCGATAAACATTGCAAACTCAATCTAAACAAACTCGTTTAGCCTGCAATATATTTCTTGACAGGACACTCATCATAATGATATCTTATCTATCATTGCATTAGTTCGATCCTGCCTACGAACTAATTGTAAACCGAAAGAGCTTTGCTATTCGTGTCCAGACTAAGGATTTATCGTTCGAATCTGAACAGCGTAAGCGAGGCTCTTTCTTTTTTGATTAAGCCTTTAGACCGCTCCCAATCTTATCGCCAAACCTTTTTTAGCAAGTTCAACTAACTGGTCACGACCGAATTTTTCGATTGAGTTTTGATAAATATCAGGTGTTAAACCTGATTTCTTCTGTTGTTTTCCGACAATTTTTTTTAATAGCTTCATGTTTTAAATCTCCTTTATCCTTTACTTTTACATCGCAAAAGAAGTATATCACAGATTTTTATCTCTATCAACCTATAGCAAAATAAGCATCCAAAAGCCATATACCTATAGTAATTATATTTTAAAATAGATTGATTTATCAATATATTTTGAATCGATATAAAAAATGTGGATAACTGTGTGGATTTAAATTCCCTCTTGACAATACCAGAAAGTGATTTGTTTGTTGTATATAATTGATGGATTTATCTTGCAAGGTACTCGATTAACTCACTATAATTTGAGACAATTTTATTCCAGTCATATTTTTCTTTTACTTTACTTCGTAGTGCTTTACTGAGTTTAGAACGAACTTTTGGACTTTTAGTAAGCAGGGTGATCGCCTCATTTATTGACTTTTTATCTGGGTTAACTAATATTCCTGTTTTGTTGTGCTCAATAATTTCATTTGTTCCGCCTTTATCGGTTGCAATTACTGCACAGCCTGAGCTTCCAGCTTCAAGTAGTACATTCGGAAAGCCTTCATGGTGTAGTGAAGGGTGAACTAAAATATCTGTGTTAGCCATAAGCTGTGCAACATCTTTTCTTTCCAGAGCTCCTGTAAAGTAGATATTTTCTACTGATTTTTTAGATAATTTTACGCACATCTCTCCATCTCCTGCAAAAATAACGTGAATATCAGAGTTTTTAGCCACAATATCTTTAACCGCGTCAAATAGTATTTGAGGACCTTTGGAAGGTATCATTCTTCCTACAAACGTAACTAGTATGTCTCTGTTGTTGAGTTGTTTTTTAGCTTTTGGTAGTTTTCTAACACCTTGTCTTTTTCTTGGAGTGTAGAACTGTGTATCAACTCCTCCGTACATAATCTTGGCTTTAGGTATTCCTAGTGAGCTGAGGAAGGAAAATGTAGCTTGATTTGTAACAGTGACAGTATCGTAGAGTCGAGTGATAAGTGGAACCAGGTATACATCAACTGTTCTTGCAATTGCATTAACAAACCGTGAATCATGAATAGGGTGATGAGCACAGTGGTCAGTAAGCACTGACTTGCTTTTTGTGAGTTTAGCCACAATAGGAACCCACCATGAGCTTTCAAAAAAACGTGTATGGCTATTTATAATGTCGTACTTGTTTTTTTTAAATAACTTTCTTAATGTTTTAAACAATAAAAAGTAATTTGGTATGGCGAACTGACCAGTTAAAGGCTGCCAACATGGAACTCTGTGAATAGTCAATCCACGGTATTTTTCTGTTTTTTTGGCATTGTCAGTGTTATAGCACAGCACATCAACTGTAATGGATGGATCAGATTTCATTAAATGATAGTGCAGTTCTTCTGCGTACTGCTGACTTCCTCCTTTGTGAGGATAAAAATAAGGTGTAACTACGAGTATTCGCATAGCAGTATTAGAAAAAATAGGTTGTAAAACTTTGAGCGAGGGATGAAATTCTGTCAGCAGCGTATTTTACTTGCTGCTTGCGGTCAACTTTATCGACTGTAAACCGTCTTTTAATAATGTAAAGCAGATGTTCTGTGCCTGTTTTCCATATATTTTGTTTGCTCATCCCAAACTGCCTGATAGTGTGTGGGATATGATACTCGGAAAAGTGTATATTGGGATGACATAGAGCGGCAAGTTTTATCTCCGGAGAAAAATTCCATTCACCTCTGTGTACAGCTAACTTACCAATACATGATTTTTTCATTACCCACATACCGCTTAAAATGTCTTGAATTTGAATTCCATATAGTAGAGATACTTGTAAGTTAAGTACTTTCACACCTAGTTGGCGTGTTCTTGAGATCGCGCGAGGATTATCTAACGGGAAACGTGAGCAGGATACAAAGTCCGCGTTACTTTTCTCCATATATGTAACTATATCTTTAATTGCTTCAAGAGGGTATGTATCATCACCGTCTAGCGCAACGATGATATCACCAGTTGCGTTCTTCATTCCTGTCTGGTGTGCGTAGCCGTAACCAACGCCATCAACATTACGTTTTTCGATAAAGACTTTTGCACCAAATGCTTTTGCAACTGCTGCTGTATTATCGCTAGAGTCATTATCTACCACTATAACTTCATCAATATAGGCTGGAAGTTTTTGCAACATAGAGTAGAGAGCAGTCTCTTCATTTCTGCATGGTATGATGAGTGATAGCTTTTTTTTGTTTAACATAGGCGTAATTATAGCAAAACTATAGGTTAAAGTCAAACCAACTATGGTTGCTTTACTTCAATTATTGCAACTGTCGGATTCTGATAAACAAGCTCAAAACGATTGGTGTCTTGCAATAAGTATTGAAGCGCTTTATAGTTATCCAGCGTCAGATCTGATGGATACCAGATATTGAAACTGAGTGATTCCTTATCTTGTGGGGCACTGTACTGCCATAGAAAGTAGCGTCCACTTATCGCAATCAAACGAGTATCGCTTCTACCTGTTAAGGCGTCATCTATCTCATGGAGTAGCTGTGCAATCGATTGATGATCTGAGCTTTTTATTGCTTGATCAAGCTGAGTTCTGGTATCTATGCTCATATATGCTCCTCCAGGTGTATTTACCATGCTTAAAGGCTCTATGATGTGCTGAGTTGCGGGATCAGAGATTAAAAGCGTATTAGTATCAGCATAATTTTCTTTTAAAAACTGAGCAGCTTGAACCTCGTTGGGGGAGATATTTGTATAGAAATCTCGATAACGTAGTATCTCTTTCCATCCGGCGGCATTGGTTGTAAATACAATTAACAGTGAGACAACCAAAAGTAAGTATGCAGTATATCTTAAAAGAATAGGCTGAATGTAACGAATGAGTGTATAGATACCAACCGCAAGAATTATATGTATAAAAAATTTAGTTAGTACGTAAAACTTCATAACGTAAGGAATTTGCAGCAGGATGAGTGCAAAAAGACCAAGTGTAATAGTAAGGATAAAAATCTCTACCTCTCCTTTGGCTCGAAGAGTGGTTACGAGTCCTATCGGTACAAATAACGCTAGGAAAAATCCATACGTGCGAAGCATAACACGCAATTTTTCCTCAAAAGTGGGATTAAATGAAGCTGCCTCTCCAGCATTTAGAAAATCAAGCGGAAGATAGGCAGACAGAATAACTGCGGCTACCGCGAGTACAGTAATAGCGCCAATTAAAAACGCACGGTTAATGTGACGTGCAATAAAGAGTCTGAATTTGCTGTACAAATATATTGTCAGATAAACCACGACAGCGACAGTACCGATGATATAGTGATTTAAAACTAAGAAGAGTATACTGAAAAATACAAATGGAATTGAAGGCAGGCGACCTTTCTTAATCTCACGAAAGAGTTGAGATACCAGAAAAACAAATACAACGGCAGTAAATGTCTGGGGTATAAAAAATAGAGAAGTGAAACTGACATATGAATCAAAAATACCTGCAGCAAGTAGTATTGCGATATACGCAACGGCTTTGTTTTCAGTAACTTCTTTGGTAAGTAGGTATGATGCCATAATTACCATGAAAAAATGAATAAAACCTATCGCGCTCCAGTAGACAAACATATTGGTTGGATAAAAAATCTGAGAGGCAGCAATTAGAGTATGATAAAACGATGAGTAGCCGTTAAAACCGAAGGTATCAGTTATGCGGGTAGTCATAAAATTAAACCTATTTTCAAAGATATTATTTACCAATGTTTGATGTTCAAGCATATCCCAGTTAAACGGGTAGGGACTATCAATTCTCCAGATGAAAAATATTACAGCTGCACATACAAGCGAGATTAGAGCAGGTATATGAAGATTTTGAACGCTGAGGTCTTTTCTTGGTAGAAAAAAGTTTATTATCAAGGACCCTCCTGCCATTATTCCGGTAGCCCATGAGAAGACGACAGAGAAGGAAAGTGCTGGGAATAAGGTAATCAGAATGTACTGTATTACAAGTGCAATAGCAAATAGTGAAAATCCTCCTGCTAAAAAGTAAGTTACAAAAGGGTAAGATAGCTCTTTTTTAATTACTTTTTGCACTAAAACTCGTCCGATACTGGTCGGAATAAGGTAGAAAAGTAATGCTTGTAAAATTGGAATTAAGATTTCGGTCATAGTGCCTCCTCTGGATTATGTAAAATCTCGACTGTTATTGATGTTTCATGAGAGCTTCCCTCAGTAGTGAGTTCTTCGATCTCAATAAGTTTTGCATCCCTATTTATGCGCAATATCTGATTTGGATTTGCTCGCACAACTATCACAAATGATGCGTTGGGGTTGGTAATATATACAGATCTGTCAGGGATAGGTACTACAAGTCTGTCTGTCTTGGGTGAGAGCGTAACGCCATAAGTTTGTGCAAATATATCCAAATCGCTTTGTTCCCAGTAGCTATATGCGTTAAGAGATTTGTCAAAGACAATATCATCTCCATTATATGAGAGAGTCATGCCCATCCTGCGAATTTTTTGAGGTTGTGCGAAAATAGTGCGTTGATACACAGTAACTCTATCTTCCTCAATTAAAGCTTTATATCGGGCATTAAGTTTGTCTGTAGTAAAGGTAACCGATGGACTACCTCCTGTGAGATATGTTTTTACAGTATGAGCGATGTTTTCAAATTGTGTTTTTTCAAGATTTGTTTCGTACTGTTTGCTCTCAATTTCAGGAACTGAGATAAAACTGCTTCGGTTGTTTTGGGCATCAACAGTATAATCATTGAACGGTGAGAATCTGTAGTATAGACGTTTATAATCCTGAAATAAGGAGAGTCCGTCAGAGTAAGGTGCAATCTGCATTGAACCTACCGCTGAGACCTGAGGATTATTTGGGAGTAATACTCCATAAACTGCTAGTATAAGCAGCACGCAAAAAACTATAAAAGATAATATATTCCTGCCTAATATATTCATGGTTACTGTTGTGGGAGATCACTCCATACGCCATCCCACGTGCGAACACCTTTTTGCCAAGCACACTCTCTGACTTGCTGCTCCATAGGCCTGCTTATGGTTTGTCCGGTTGTGGCTGTTGTTGTCTCTTGGCGGTAAGCCATGGCACAGTCTTGTATTGCTTGTAGTTCGAGCGCTCGTTGATTTTGTGCAAGCATAGTATCAACCCGTTCAAGGGCATTTACTGCACCAAAAATCAGTCCGCCTAAAACGACGGCTATAGCCACAGCAATTAGAATATTTTTTATTATTTGCATACTTAAAAAATCGAACATTACAAATCTCACCACCTTTTCTTATCAAAGTACTCAATGTTAATTAGGTGAAGAAAGATTGATGTAAGAGATTACATCTGATTGAGTATTTAGATAAGACGAGAAACGTAGATTGCAAGCAAAGCTTGTGAGAGTTACCCTCTCCGCAAATTGCGGAGAGGGTAAATATTGAGGACAATGTCCTCGTTACGGATTAAACACTGTACCTTCTAGTTCATCAGCTGACGAAGCGAAGGTAAAGGTGACCTCGTAACCGACCGGACCGACGGAACCAATATAAATTGATTCTACGTCATCATCCAGAATTACGAGAGCCTTGCCATCTACACGACAATTGTCACATGTGATAGTTCCATCGTCATGTAGAGACCATACGCGGATAACCGGGTTCCCGCTGATTTGAACAGCACCGTTGCCATGGATTTCCATGGCAATCGCTGCCTCACCCAGAGGACCTCGTTCATGCGTAAAGGTAAGGACATTACCATTTACTCGTACGTTACCCTTGGAAGTGGCTGCGCATACAGTGAAGCTCGTGACCTGATACTCAGTGCAGTTTTCTAGGCTCTTGCCTTGACCATGCTTTGGTGCTTCATTAGAAGGCGGTGGTGGTGGAGTAGTTCCTCCATCATCATCACAACCATCCACATATCGCCACTCAAAGTAGTGCTGGCCGACATTGCCGAACTGAACCTGGTGCTCAGGCGCGTTGTCTGGAGTATATGTCAAGGCTTGGCGTTCACCAAGCTGTACATATACCTTTTTCATCACACCATCAACTGGTGCGACTGTTTCCATAACTGGAGAGGAGGCGAGTCCGACCTGTTGTAGTCGTCCAGGCTCACTCATGAACTCAGCGAAGTCTGATCCCCACGAATATCCCCCATTTCGGAAGACATCCTTGAAGTCTCCATAGGAGAGTGGGTTAACTTGACCCGGGTCACCTGCCACATGAACGTCAGATGGGGAACATACGACAAAGTCGTTATCCCCAACCTGCATCATGCCGGTAACGAGTTCTGCTACCAGTAGACCGTTCGTTACACGCCAATTAGCGGATTCATCATACGAACGATCTTCCATTCTCGTTTTGTCAAAGTACTGGACGGCGCGGACACCGCCTGGTGCTTCAACATAGTCCTCCTGACCAATGAAGCGCGCAGGTTCATAAACCGGACCCCATCCCAGTTCGTTACTCAACCATTGTTCCCGAAAGTTCGAGTGGTTGAATCTGTCGGGCGTGGGATAGTAGTGATCAGCGAAAGCAGATGCTGACACGCTGATAACTAGCAAGGCCACGATGGCCAACGCCCCAACAAATTTTGTGCGCAATTTTTTGTCCTTTCTGCGCTACAAAAAAAATGTTTGGACCAAATGGCCCAAGAGAAAAACAAGTCAATTCACTTATTTTCCTTTCGAGCCTTTCGGTCCTGAATAATTTCTACGTTTCTCGTTTGTTAAGGTACCTGAGTAATCAGTAATACATTCATGCAATATGAAGTATTCCTGAAAATCTCATCTTTGATCTCAAACATTTGCTTGAAAGCAAAGATGAAACGAGAAACACAGCTTCACTAGTGTGAGATTAGGGTCTCTCCCGAACTGCGGGAGAGACCCTATAAGGTAGCTTACGCTACCAACAGATTAATTCCGTGTCCAGTAATTCCACGCATATGGAATGGAATCAATGAACTGTGCACCTTCAAAGTCGCTCAGCGACCCAAAGGTGAGAGTGAACTGATGTCCGACCGGACCGACAGACCCAATGTAGAATGCACTGGTTCCATGATCCGGCAACTGGATGACGATGTTACCATTTTCGTCTGCTACGTATCGGTCAGCATAGGCATTGTTCAAGTCGGCGTAAAAGTATACGTCGACTGCTCCGCTGATCCGGATAGCTTCTACGCCACCGGGATATGTCCGTACGATAACAGACATAGACGCTTCACCCATAGGAGCAGGATTGTGTGCGAACGTAACGACGTTACCTTCAACACTAACTTCTCCTCTAGAAGGCATAAGACAAACGTTATGACCGCCGATCCACTGAAAGCCTCCACACCTGTTCTCCAAAGAAGGAACAGAAGGGGCATTGGCAGATGCAACTGCCGGAATGACGAGCGCCAGGATCACAGCTACGAACGTCACGATGCGAAAATGAATCTTGCGCATTGCTTTGTCCTTTCATGCGCTAAGACAATAAATTCATCAGACTAACGTAGTCTGAATAGGACCAAGTGGTCCAAGAGAAAAACAAGATTTTATCCTTATTTCCCTTTCGGACCTCTCGGTCAAAATAAATACTGTGTTTCTCGTTTGTTAATGTACCTGAGTAATCAGGAGTAGTCTTTATTCTATAACAAAGCACTCCTGAAAATCTCATCTTTGATCTCAAACATTTGCTTGAAAGCAAAGATGAAACGAGAAACGCAGGTTATGTATAGAGTGGACCCCGCTAAGCGGGATCCACTCAGTTTGGTAGCTAAGCTACCGATTAGCGAGCATCAATAGTATTGATGTGCTCGCTTCTGTCATACGGTCCCCACCACACAAGAGACTCGTGAGTGGGAGCAGCAGTGGTGTAATCCACCGCAATTGAGACAACCCCGTCGTTTGGAAGGATGATAGTAATATCACCCATGTCTGATGTTGCCTGACTGACAACATTACCGGAGTTAGTCACAACCGTGACCATACTGTTCGGAGCGATCCGAACATTAATGGCTACAGGGCCTGAAGCTCCAGCCAGGAACTGATCGATGTACTTTGAAGTAGTCAGAACACCCAAGCACCATCTGATGTGGGTATCTGTTCCTCTGTACACGATCTGTCCAGGATTACCATGGTCAGTCCAGTTGCCTCCCGAATGATTTCCGAGAGCAAGTGTGACAAACCAACTATCTGCGCCTCCCCAGTCAGGAGCCTTGAACAGGTGTTCATTGAACACGCGGTGAGTCCACGTATTCTGCTTGAACTCTTCGATTACTTTGCTGTCCATCTTGTCCAACTTTCCTGGTTCAGGAAAGTAGCAAGGCTCTGGAGCAGACTTAACCGGTGGCTCTGGCTTGGGTTCATGAACCGGCGGTTCAGGTTTTGGCTTGTGAACCGGTGGTGTAGGATCTGGACCGTGTCCAGGATCTTCAAGCTTACCGGCACACCCGTCTTTCCCATACCTCCATTCAAAGTAGTGGGCACCGACGTTGCCCCACTCAACCTGCCAACCGTGAGGGTTGTCAGGAGTGTATGTAAGAGCACGGCGCTCACCCAACTGTACGAGCACCTTCTTTATGGTGCCGTTAACTTTGGCGTCAGTCCACCAGGCGGGAGAAGAGGCAAGGCCAACTTTATATGTGGCGTTGTCTTTTGACATGAACTTCTGAAACTCAGGAGCCCAGTCATATCCACCTGGTTTGATATCGTTGTAGAACTTCGCGTAGGTCAAGGCATCATGACCTTGATCCATATCACCTGCGACAGGCATATCAGACGGTCTGCATTCAATGAACGCATCATCGCCAATTTGCATGCGGCCTGTGACCAGCTCTACAACAAGTAATCCGTTAGTGACAGCCCAGTCACCCTTAGAGCGGTAACTATTATCCTCCATACGGGACTTGTCGAAGTATTGGACTGTTCGGAAGCCTTTCGGAGCTTCTTTGTAGGGTTCTGATTTGAAGTCATATGCGACTTTCAGTGCAGGACCCCACGTCCAAGACTTGGCTTCTTTTCCGTCAATGACGGATTGATCATCCTTCTCCCAGGTATGCTGAAAGTTCTGATGGTGAAAGCTCGGCTTTTGATAATCCGATGAGGCAAGTGCCACCATCGGAATGAGTAGAGCGGCAATCATCGTTACCAGAACGATGATTCCCAATCGTTGTCTGCGCATTAAAATTTCCTTTCATTGCGCACAATACGGTTTGGACACATCGTCCGTCAAATAGACAAGCTAATATCTACTTAACGGACGACATATCTTATTTCCGTATATTTCTACGTTTCTCGTTTGTTAAAGTGCTGAGTAATCAGTAACACATCCATGCAATATGAAGTATTCCTGAAAATCTCATCTTTGATCTCAAACATTTGCTTGAAAGCAAAGATGAAACGAGAAACGCATATCTCTATTCACTGACCGTGCTTCGTATCAAATGTTGTCGGTTCAAATACCGACGATTTAATACATGACAATCATGAGTAGAGTATCCAAGGAGCCCCACAGAGCGGGACTCCTTGGATTAGATGACTCTAGCGAGCATCAATAGTATTGATGTTCTCGCTTCTGTCATACGGTCCCCACCACACAAGACTTTCGTGAGTGGGAGCAGCAGTGGTGTAATCCACTGTAATTGAGACAACTCCATCATCCGGTAGGATAATGGTGATGTCACCTGCATCCGAGGTTACCTGAGAATGAGCTCCTGAAGGTCCATTCACTGTAACCACTGAGTTCGGAGCGATCCGAACATTAATGGCTACAGGACCTGAAGCTCCAGCCAGGAACTGATCCACATACTGTGAGCTGGTAAGAACCCCCAAGCACCACTGAATGTGAGTGCTTGTGCCTCTGTATACAATCTGACCAGGATTGCCATGATCAGTCCATGCACCGCCTGAGTGATTGCCCAGGGCAAGTGTCACGAACCAACTATCTGCGCCTCCCCAATCAGGAGCCTTGAACAGATGAGGATTGAACACTCTGTGGAACCACTGTCCGTAAGATGCCAACTCAATCTCTGTTTTCGGCATGTCGTCAAGATTCCCCGAAGCAGGGAACTGGCAGCTTTGTCCTGTCTGCTGTACCGGTTCAGGCATCGCTGGTTCTTGATCAGGTTCATCGTCGACGATTGCAACATAAGTGCAAGCGTCTTCAACGTCTCTGTCAAGCTCGTAACCATCTCTGACTTCGCAGTCATCGTGGTTGAACTCATCAGGTTCGTCGTCGACGATTGCAACATAAGTGCAAGCGTCTTCAACGTCTCTGTCAAGCTCGTAACCATCTCTGACTTCACAGTCATCGTGGTTGAACTCATCAGGTTCAGGCGTGCGTGTAGGATCATCTCGTACAGGAGAAGGACTAGGCTCTTCGTCATCATTGACGTCAATGCCTATACATTCTTCTTCCTCTACTGAGCGATCAATGTCAATTACTCCGACACAGTCGGAGAGATCGAATTCAACATCGTCCTCACCGTCTGCATTGACGCTACAGGCTGAAAGCATGAGCATCATAGCGATGAAAACGGCAAGGAAGGGGAACGTCTTTTGGTTCATCGTAGATCCCTTCTTGCTCATATGAGCTAGGCTATGACTTATCGGCGTCGACGTTGTCTGTTGATAGTTCGGACCTGAGACTTTTCTTCCTCAACCTCTTCGTTCTCTGATACCTCAGTATCTCGACTACGCATGAGGATAAGGATTCCCAGAGTCAAAAGTCCGAATACAACGGCTGCTGCTACAGGAGGGAACCAAAGGTAAGCTTCGCGACCGAAGTCCATCTCGACGTCCGCTATAAACAAATAGAGTCCGATGAGAAAGAAGACTACGGCTGCGATGACTGCTGCCGCACCTGCAATACTTAGCAAGTTGCTAGCAATCACACTTTTGGTTGCTTGACGCACCTCCCGAATAGCTGTTGAAGCCATTCGTTTGGCTTCTTTCAATCCCTCATCTAGCTGTCCTATATGGACTGTATGCTGATTAAGGGTACGTTGTTGGTCTTCTTGAACTCGATCAGTTTCTTGAAATTTCTCTGCCGTTGTTTGAAGAAGACTGCGTATGTCGCCGATTTCCCGTTCATGCCGAGTAATCGACGTGTCGTGCTTATCCACTTGTTCGAAGCGAGTTTTGAATTCGTTTCTCATAGAGCGGATTTCATCTAACACCGGATCTGTTTCTATAGGTGCTGGAGTGATATACACTTGAACGCCGATTCTAGCCACATCCCCTTGACTGTCTTTTACTTCCACGACAAATGCATGCCGTCCAGTTTCTAACCCCTTTGTGGAGCCAGAGATATGACCGTTCTGGTAGAGGTGAAGACCAGGCGGAATTTGTTCCGCACTCCAATGGTACGGAGGAGTTCCACCTTCCACCTCAAGAGTTCTATTGAGGAACTCTCCTTGACGAATCTCAACGACATTATCCCCAAATACTCTCAATGGTTCGGGTTCTTCAGCAATAACGACAGGAGTAGTTTCTTCTGTCATTTCTTCCCCCTCATCTTCTTCAGGACCACCAACAGTATAGGTAGTGGCCTTAATTTCCGGTTCTTCCGCCATTTCTTCCTCCTCTTTAACTTCCTCAGGTTCAGGAAGTGGTATGGGTTCAATGGTTTTCCGTACAGGAATCGGTTGATAATCCGCTACAGCTTCCTTATCTGGCTTGAGGTTGATGAATATGTTTATTCTATTCCTCAAGATGGACTTTGTACCTTTCGTACTAAGTCCCAGCTTTGCTGCAGCGGTGCGTATCGGTCGATAAGTGAGATCAGGATCATTGATATAATCCTGAAGTTCAGCCCATGTCATAGGTGGTTGAACGCGTATAGTCGTAGGCTTTCTTGTTGCCTTTCTACTACGAACTATTGCACTAACGATGCCGATTCCAAGTAGGAGTGAAATGATCTTTTTAGCTTTCTCCAACTGATTTTTCCCTTCGTTTGGTTAAGGTTAATTCCGACTCTTGGCAGAGTGCATCAGAAGATGCGCTTTTCCAAGTACCGGAGTTGGCAGCCTGAGAGAGTTTTCCGACTGCCAAATCCGGCACCTGATGCCAAGAATATTTTTGCGTTTCTCGTTTGTTAAGGAGCAATTGCGTAGCAAGTTGCGACGCATCCGCCTCTGGCGGAAAAGCTCAATTTATGTAATGACTCCCCGTTCTCTGCGCAATGCAGGTACGAGCATCAAACATAAAATTCCAAGACTTTATGAGTCTAGGGAGAGTAGCTTTTGTATTTGCGGTTGGACGTGCGAGTAGGTATTTTAAGCAACTCTCTCTATACTCATGAGTACGTTTAGGTTAGCGGGTAGCCTTACGGTTCAGGAAGAGACCAAGCGCTCCTGCCGGAATGAGTGCTGCAAGTGAAAGAATACCAGCTCCTGTCTGAGGAGTTTGTTTTAGTGGTGGAGTTTGCTGAACAACTGGTCCTCCATCTTTTTGTGGCTGATTTTTTTCAATACATAGCTGTGTAGAGTCTGTAGCAGAGTGACCGTTCTGAGTAGCACGCACGTTATTAACAACACAAGTTACTGATCTGTCAGTAGGCAGATTATTACTTTCTGCAGCTTTAACAGTGATTGTTCCTGTATGTGACTGTCCTGGATTAAGTCTTTCAAGAGAGTAGGTAACTTCTTTTCCATTATTTCTTCCTCCACTTACCCATGTAAGGTGGTCTGGAAGAGTATCGACTACATTGATATTTTCAATAGTGGTATCTCCGGTATTTTTGATGATAATACGAAAAGCAATTGTGGCACCCGGAGCAAATTTTTCGTCATTTGCACCAAGGTTATTTACAAATTCTCCGCCTTTAGTAGGTTTTTGAACCTGTTTATCAATATTGAAAGAGATTCTCTCATCGCAGATTTCTCCACCGTAGTATCCTCCACCGTAAATAACTTCACATTTAGATCCTCCTGCATTTACCACAGAAGCGGCTCCTGCGAAGAGTGCAGTTGTTACAAAAAAGAGTGATGTACGTTTAAAATTCATATTATTTGATTGTTTATCGACTTGTACACTGCCCAGTGCAAGATATAAATATAACAATGTAATAGGACAGTAAGATTACTTAATTGACTGCTTGGCAGTATAACATAGGCATTTGCTCGGTGTCAAGTACTATAAGCCATTTTAATGTAGCGATATTATATTTACTATAAGACGCCGAGTTGACGATTAATACTCAATACTATGAGGTTTTAAGTCTAATATGGTAAATTTGCTTTACTGAGTAAGCTAATAAACACGAAATATTAACTAGCATTTCTTACCAAATGCTCATTTAATAATAGAAGAGGTCTTGACAAATGTATTATGAGGTAGTTACAATTAGGAAAGCTCGGATGAGCAAACCTCATCTATAGCACAAACTACTTCCCAAATGGAAAATCACACTTGTTCCCTGAAAGAGTAAGTTCTGTTTCAAAATAATCAATACTACTGCAATTTTATGCCTAGAATAGTAAAAGAAAAAGAAGAAAAACCAGAAGATAAAGTATCTGAGGTTTCTGATGTGGCTGTCGAAGAGACTCCAACCGGTAATGGTAAAGGGTACGAATCTCGCATGGAAGACAAAGCATCCGAAGTGGTATCAGGTATTTTAGATATTCAGCGCGAAGGTCATGGTTTCTTGCGCCCCAAATTCCGTCCTTCTGATAAAGATATCTATATTTCCTCATCTCAAATTCGTCGTTTCTGGCTTCGCCCAGGAGATAATGTAAAAGGAGTGGGACGGCCACCAAAGGATAATGAGAGGTACTATGGTCTACTCAAGATCGAAGAAGTAAATGGAAAACAGCCTGAAGTTTCGACTAAAAGACCTTATTTTGAAGACTTAACTCCTATTTATCCGATAGAGCAGATTAAGCTCTCAACAAAGAAATTCCCAATCTCAACAAGAGTGATAGATATCGCGGCTCCAATTGGCTTTGGTCAGCGTGGTATGATTGTTTCCCCTCCAAAAGCTGGAAAAACGACTATCCTAAAAGATCTTGCTCATGGTGTATCTGAAAATTTTCCTAAGGCACATCTTATGGCTGTTTTGATTGGAGAGCGACCTGAAGAGGTTACAGATATCTCTCGCAGTGTTAAAGGAGAGGTAGTTGCTTCAAATTTTGATGAATCTCCAGAAACACAGACCCGTATTGCAGAAATTGCTCTAGATAGAGCAAAGAGATTGGTTGAGATGGGAGAAGATGTTGTAATCTTGCTCGATTCAATTACCAGGCTAGCTCGTGCATATAACTTATCTATTGATCCGTCAGGACGTACGCTCACAGGAGGTTTTGACCCTGCAGCACTTTATCCTGCTAAGCGCATTTTTGGTGCAGCAAGAAAATGTGAAGAGGGTGGATCTTTGACCATTATTGGAACAGCATTGGTAGATACCGGATCACGCATGGATGATCTTATTTACGAAGAATTCAAAGGTACCGGAAACATGGAGTTGCACCTAGACAGAAGACTTGCTGAGAGACGAATCTTCCCAGCAATCAATGTAGAACGATCAGGCACGCGCCAAGAGCACTTGCTCATTCCAGAAAAAGATCTGCAGAAAGTAATGACTATGCGTCGTATGATGGACATCTTGGGTCCGGATGAGCGTACTGATGTCCTAATTGAACGTCTATCCAAAACTGAGTCTAACCGTGAGTTCCTCGATAATCTTGGTAAGGATTAGAATTGACACTATTGCTTCGTAAATTGACCTAAATTTCATTTTTTATTTATTGGTGCTTATTTAGATTAGGATAATTAGTAATTAGAAATTTCAACTTTGCAAGCAGAGTTGTGCTAGCTTCGATTGACTTTAAAGTAAGACTTTGGTAAGCTTGAAACTGATCGACCCGAATGATCAAGAAAGTCCCTGTTTCAAAGCTTGCCCGTAATTTGTCCAGGCTCTCTACTGAGTCTATCTTTGCGCAGACTATTATCCAAGTTTCCCGATTTACACACGATTTCTCAGATTTCACCCGGTTTTTTTATGGGTATAATACTTCAAAAGTAGTCGCATTTTCACGGCTATTCGAAGGTAATAAAAACAGAGTAGTTAAAAATGTACTTATTAAACGAGGAAAGCGTAATCGTATGTTTCTCCATGTTTCAGCCATGGGAGTACTATCCGTAGGGATTACAATATCTCCATTCATCTCAGATTCTGACTTACTTTCTAAAGGTGCTGCCGATCTTACTTACGCGCAAGAGGAAGCAGAATCAGTTCTAGCCTCAGAAGACGTTTTTCATACCCAAGCTTCAGAAAAGCCACGTGACGAGATATTGGATTATACAGTGCAAAAAGGAGACACTGTGTCGACAATCGCCAAACGTTTCGGGTTGGACTCAGATACTTTGCGATGGGCAAATGATATCAAAAACGACAATATTACAGTAGGAGATACAATAAAAATTCTACCTGTGCCAGGAATTGCACATAAAGTAGAGCGGGGAGACACAGTATACTCAATCGCGGAGACTTATTCTTCTAACCCTCAAGCTATTGTTGACTTTCCATTTAATGACTTTGCAAATCCACAAACATTTTCGCTGGTAGAGGGTCAAATGGTGATCGTACCTGACGGAATAAAGCCTGAAGAGAAAAACAATTACACACCACGTCAACCTAGGTACGTAGCACGATCAGGTAACGAGGCTGTAGTTGGAGGCTTCGCTTGGCCTGTACGCGGTACGATGAATCAATATTATTCATGGTATCATCGTGGACTTGATCTTGGTGCTTCGGTGGGTACACCAGTACTGGCTGCAACTAACGGCACTGTTTCTCAGGTTTACACTAGCGGGTGGAACGGAGGATACGGAGTTCACGTAATTGTCTCTGGATCAAATGGATACTCATCACTTTACGCACATTTATCTTCTGTTAACGTCTCTCCTGGAGATCCTGTAACTGCAGGTAGCTCAGTGCTGGGTTGGGTGGGAATGACCGGAAGAACAACAGGACCTCATCTTCACTTTGAGCTTATGGGTGCAGGAGGAGCAGTAGACCCACTGGCATTCCTGAGATAAGAAAAGCGCTGAACAACGCAGAACAAAACGCTGAAATTACGCAGAATCTTTCTGACGGGCAGTGTCATAAACCTTTCTGATAATTTTTACTCCATCTGTCTCTCCGAAGTTAATGAGAAAACCTAACTTATAAGAAGAATTCTTTAGATAATACCAAAACTGAGAGATGTCTTCTTTGTGAATAAATGGTTTTGCTTTAAGTTCGAGTATGATAGAGTTGTTTACCACTATGTCGGGAGTATACACTCCTACTTTAACTCCTAAATGGTATATTGCAAGTTGCTTCTCTCTTTCAATAGATAATTTTTGACGTTTTAGCTCTTCAGCCAATGCTCTCTGATATATGGACTCTTTTTGAGTATTGTGAAATTTCTTGTAAATGATAAAGCATGAACCTCTAATACTATATGACTCATGAGGATATAGGAGCATATAATGTCATAGTATCAGAAATAATGAGTGTATTCAGCACTAATTCTGCGTTTCATTCCGCGTTGTTCTGCGAAACTTATTTTACCTCGCGCTTCCTGTAGCTTCATTTGGACGTTCAGCTGCCGGTCCCTGTGGAGGAGGAGAGACCTCTATTGGGTTATCTGATGGTGGGAACTGCTGGCTTGGTTGGTTTACTTCCAGTGGATCCTGATTGTCTGATGGTTCTACGTCTGTCGGAGCCTCAGGTTGAGTTTGCGCACGAGCTTGAAGAGCTTCAATTTCCTCGTCAATCTGTTTTACGCTTTCAGGATCGTTTGCTATCAGTTGTCGTACAATTTGGTAATTTGTGAGAGCATTCTGATAATCTTGTTTAGCTTCATATGCGTGTCCAAGGTTGTAGTAAGCATTTGCATAATCATTTTTTAGTGAGACTGCGATCTGGAACTGATTGATAGCCTGATCGTATGCTTGTAGCTGATAGAAGATGCCTCCAAGAGCAATATATAGACGAGGGTTATATGGATAAAGTCTTATAGCTTGCTGTAATGAAGCAACTGCGAATTGCTCTGCGTTCTGTCCTACACCGATAAGGGATCTATATACCTGAGATAAATTCTCCCAGTTTGCCGGTGTCATAGGTGAGAGGGTTGCAGCAGCTCGTGCACTGTTAATTGATTGCTGCAGTAGAGCTAAAATAGTTTGCTGCTGTTGTGCGCTAGGAGATGCACCTTGTAAATTAGTTACCAGTGAGTTTGCCAATGCTAAGTTTACTTGTGAGAACACTCTATAATAGTCTGCTTTGTATGGGAATCCGTTCAAACTGTTTGGATCCATAGCGGCTCTTTGCAGGTCATATGTTTGTTGGCCTGAGGTAAGCGCATCTTGCTGCAGTGACTTTGCAAAAGTAATGTCTGACAAAAGCAATCTTGTTCCAAAGAAGCCAACAAATCCAGTGATAGCAAGGGCAAGTACCACTGCAATCACTGGGAAAGCAAGACCTTCTGTACGTGCACGATGTCGAGAAGCTTCTGCTTCAGATTCAAAAGCAAAGAGTCCTTGTTTGAAAGCAACTAGGGAGATAACAACATCGTCAACTCTTTTATCACCCTCTAAGAATAGGTAGACACAATAGAATGCTAAGAGTACAAATAGTAGAGTTACTAATGTGAATGAGTAAGGGATTAATGCTGATAGTACGAAAGCGGTTACTACTGCGATAAATAGTGGGCTGATTGGGTTTGTTCTGGTCTTGATGGTTCGCAAAAAGATGAATAAGAATGAGATGATACCGAGTACGCCGACTGTTGAAACTAGCTCAAGCAGGTATGATGATGAGAATGAGAAGGAAAGATTCCAAAGATTTTGCTCCAGGTTGAAGGCAAGTGGTTGAAAACGGGTAAAGTCAACAAGGTAAGTACCGTATCCTGATCCGAAAAGGAAGGATAGTAGCATACGTCCCGTATCCTGTGCAATAGAAGCAAGAGCGATCTGGAAACCATAATTAAATGGTAGTACAATCGGCTTTTCAGGAAGAGCAGCAACTTTATATATAGTAAGTGCAATACCAAGGATAATAAGTACAGAAGAAACTACGTGGATCAAAAGATTATAGTCACGACCAAACTCTTTTAAGCTGCCTGCTTTGTAGCGTTTCCACACATAAATACCTGACAGAAGTACTATAGGTAGTAAGTATGCAATGTGTTGTACGGGTGAACCAAATGTTGTGAAATACTGAGATTGAATTGCAGGAAACGGAAATACGAATAGGTTGAAAAAGTAGAGCAATGAAATTATGGACGATGCAACAGCTCCTAACATTAACGCAGAAAGTGCAACATTAAAGGCATTACGGTTATCTATAGTATTAATAGTTGCAAAGTAGAATAGAAGAGCGAGCAGAAGCGGTACCGCCTGAATAAGCGAGTCATAAGTGTTTGGAGAGATTAGAGATGAAACGAGTACAACTGCGCCAAACAAGAAAATCGGTAGATTAAAAGGTGAAGTTCTAATAATAATTTTTCTTTCAAAATATGATCGTACTGCCCATAATATAAGTAGTGCAAGAGTGGCAAACATCATCAATACCTGCTTGGGATAGATGAAAAAATCAGTAGTATTAACCATGAAGAACAAAGGAAGTAAAAAGAGAGAAGCTGCAATAATTAAAAGAGAAATCGACTTAGTGTACTGGATCGCTTCGGTATTTTTCATGATGTATATCAACAGTAGCACACTTTTGAAATGCTTGTCAAGAACAAGATTAAGGCTAAAAACGAGCAAATAGGGGTTGACCCCCTTTTAGGGGTTTCAACCCCTAAATATGTCTTTCTCAATAATTTGAGGCTTAACTTTAAGAAAAGATTCTTTGTGTGATTGGGTATCAGCAACAAAATCCTTATACTGACTTGGAGAAGAGAAAAAGGAAAGTATTAATCTTTTGTTACAAAAGCTATCCTGTGAGCGATCCAGGTACTCACGAAAGCTTGACCATTGATAGTTTTCTGCCACAATGCCCTGTGTAAACTCAGGGTGGTAATGAATAAAGCGTGAAAGCTCAAGAATCTGATTGTCGTTATCAAGTGCAGCGGCTCGATATCTACCATGCATGAGTCGTCCGAAACGCTTATACTTTTTATTGTAATACTCTGTGTAGGCATTATTTACTTGTTTCATAAAGCGTGGGATTGAGTCTTTGTCACTTTGGCGTAGTAAGAGATGAAAATGATCTGGAAGCAAACAATAACCGAATGCATCAATTTCCTCAGACATATTTTTAATTTGGAGCCTGAATGGTAAGGTCGGATAGGCATTTAAAACTTGCTTGAGCGGTTTAAGGTATATATAAATATAAAATAGAAAAGTCCTATAATCGTCTTCATCCTGAAACATGTGAGTATCAACACTTTTATTATATATATGGTAAGTTACTCCTTCAGAAAAATTTCTAACGATGTATTTAGAGGGCATGAGGTTAGTATAGATAATCTATGATTCAGGATTCAAGCTTATTAAGCTGTTCTTGCAAATCCTCTTATGAAGGTATTAATATACGTCTACACCTTCCATATCAATCCCTTCAAAGTGTACTTCTTGTAAAAGTGGGGGTGTGGAAGTTGGTGTCTCAGTTGTGTATGTGATCGATATTTTTGCAGCAAGACTTGCATTTAAAGAGTAATCTTGCCAAGAAACTGTCAGTGAAGGGCCTACTGTACTATCATTCCATACTGCAAATCTCATAGAGTTGCCAGATACCCACCCTGGACGGTCGACGATTTCTTGAACAATTGGTGAGATATCAGGGCTTGTTACCCAAGCAGGAGCTCCCCAATTAGGCCAGGTTGCAGGATCCCAATCAACTCCTGCAGTTGTTTGGGTAATCTCATGAGGCCTATTTCCTCCTGAACTTGACCATGCAGCAGGGTTATCAGCATCGTCACCCCAAATTTTTAAATGAACATTACTAACAGAGCCAGGATCATCAATTCCCTCACCGTATACTTGTATAGTTGATGAAGTTACTGTAGCTCCAGAAGGTATCGTCACATTGGTAAAACGTAAGCCCACATGTTCGCCTAGATTATCCCAGGTACCTGCATATAAATATCCGTCGTATCCATTATTAGAGTAGTGGTCAAAGGATTGACCGTAGTAAACATCGTTATTGGTATCATTTACCTGAAGGTCAATTGTAGGGTCAATCATCACAGGATATTGAGCTTGTTTGAGCCATGTATATGGCGTGGCTACCGAAGCAGTAGTTTTCCCATTCTCATGCTCAAGAGTGAATTTAAGCTTTGAGTCTGTAGATCCTGATGATGAAATCAACAACTTTTCTCTGCCGCGGTTAGAGTCGCGTGCGACTGCCGGAGGAAAAGCATAAAGAGGGTCATTATTTTTATCAGCGAATAGTACTCCATTTTTAATGTCTGTTTTACCCTTTGAAAGGATCAACTCAGTGACTCCTTCTTCTGTTGGTAGCATAACCATTGTTCCTTCAGCCATGTCAATTGCCAGTTTGAGTTCAAGATATGCATTAGAAATTTTAGGCTCAGGTAACGAATCGTGCGTATTAATTATAAGTTCTTTAATTACTTGGGTGCTTGTTGTGGTAAAACGCATATCAATTCCGTCTCCATAGATGTTTTTGTAAGTAATTGTATTGTCTTTTGCTACAGCTGAAGCGGTTTTGTCAGGATGTGCAATGAGCTGTTTTTGTCCTTGATCATTGACAAAGTAGAGTGCTTGTGGAGTCATCTGAAGCGGTTTTTGATCTTTTTCTACTCGTACAATTGATTTGTCTCCTACCGTATCTCTAAAATATGCCTGATGATCTGATGCAGACAGTTGGTACTGATATGTTCCGTTCGCTTTGACTATATTTGTATCATATGATTTCCAGATATTATCTCCATCTTTAAACCATCTTGGTGCAAGAGTCGTTTCAATTGTGTAGGTATCTTTCCCATCTATCTTTCCTTTATACTTTTTTACAGAGTAGGCAGTCTGTTCTACAATTTTTTCAGTTTGAGAAGAGGGTGGCTTATTACCTCTAAAAATGACATAGGCTATTGCGCTAAGTATGAGTATGCCAATAATACATACTATGATATGTTTGCGTTGCATACATTTAAGTATAGAGGATTGAAGATTTATGATTCAATACATTTAGCGTGACTTGGCTAGGCACTTGGGGTGAATTGTAAATAATTTCTTAGTTGATAATTAAGAAATTAAATCTTATATCTTCTTCGACTGTCTTCTTTATCTTCACAGTGAATGACGCGCTTTGTGATGATGCCTCACTTCGCTGCTCGAATATGAAAGGAGATTCTCCAAAAGTGTCACTAACAGGTGTTACATAAATTAATGAATTTTCAGTAACATGAGGGTTCTCAATGGTTCTAATTGTTTCTCCTGCAGTAATAGTTGCTACGCCTGCTGATGCAGATGCTTGAGATAAGGTTGGAGATATATCAATGATGTCATCAGTTGTGACATTAAGCGTTTTGGTTGTTAGTACTCCCGCCACCGCCACATTCTTTTCGAACTCCACGTTTTCAGTGAATCTAACAGTACCGTCAGTGTTGAAAGTAACAGCCCCAGCCATGATTGAGACAGGTTGTTGCTTAAGCGGTTGGATCTCAAGAGTGTCTGAGAGAGTATTGATAGAGTTTGAGTTAATGACAAGTTCACCTGCACCGATAGCAAGGGTTTCTGTAATGGCCGCTTCTCGAAGGGTAGTGGTACCCAGAACTGTTAAGTCTGCATTAATGGTTGCAAAATCAAAGTCTGCAAAATCAGCCTCAATACCTGCACCTAGGTCAAAGAAAGCACTACTTGAGGCAGTCAGACCAGAGATATTCTCAACGATAAGGTTTTTAACTGTCAAGGTTTCTATACTTCCTTCATCAGCAATAATCTCAGGAGTGGTTACCGAACCTGCAAACTTTGCATTACCTGACAAGTCTACCGAGAAGAGAGCTCCTTGAGTTGATGTTTTATCCATGATTGAGAGCTTAGAATCACCAGTAATTACCTTAAAGTCAGACATGGCAATTTCATCAGTCGTAATTTTACCTGCAGCAAGCGTATTGTTGATAGTTAGACTATCGCTAGACAAGAATGAAGCATTAATATTTTCAAATAGTCCTGATGTGGCTACCAGGTTTGTAGCAAAGATATCTTCACTCTCTATCTTGCCTGATTTGAGGTTGGCGATTGTGGCAGTGGAATAAACTCCAGTTTTATCAATAATATCTCCTGAATCATCTAAAGCCAGCCAATTTCCGTTATCCTCAACTATTTGTATATTTCCATCTGAGGCTATTTGTACAGCAGGGTCGTACCAAATTCCTTTGACAAAAATCATGACTGTACCAACTTGATTAGGATCTGTATTGCTGTAGCTCTCAAGTGCTTGACCTACAATGAATCCTGCACGAGTTGCTTTCATACCTATACCTTCTTTTGAGGAGGAAGTAATGTAGTCTCCAGGTTGGATTGCCCCATTTTCAGAAGTAACTTTAACCGGAACACGTCCTGCAAGAGCAATAGGTTGAGGATTATCAACAGAATTAATATTATGTCCTATGCTGTTGAAATCTCCAGCTTTTGATTTATCGGACACGACACCTATGATTGATGATTGATATGGTTTTGTCGTCTTGACTAGCTGTTTGATATTGTCGCCATCTTTGGTTGTAACTGTATTAGAACCGATTGTAACCAAATCACCTAACCCTGTACCTGCTGCAACTGGATACATTTCCATGTAATCTGCGACTGGGTCTGCATCACAGTCGTATATCAGCGATGCACCGCTATTGTCCCAGCAAAGAGCTGATCCTCCTCCGGAGCTTGCTGGAGTCAAATAGACATTACCAGCTCCGCTTGGGCCTAAGACTAGTTCTGCTTCCGTTGGGGTACTGTCACCAATTCCGATATTTCCATTTACACTAACTACAGATAATGGGGTACCCGAAGAATTACGCCACTCCTGTAGATTTCCTGTTTGGCTAGTAATAGCCTGTACTGATAGAGTCGTGGCAGTTGTTCCACCGCTGAACATGTGGGCGGCTCCTCCTGATTCGGAATAGTGTATAGTGGTTTCACCAGAGCCGCCTTCTCTATATACTCCCCCCGTAGGTCTAATGGTTCCATTGATACGAAGATGAGTACTAATATATGCAATATCCGTAAATGGTGCAAATCCCAGGGTGAAAAATCCACTTGATCCTACTTCTTCAAACGTAATCTTAGGAGAATTTGTGGTGTCTGATGCAAGGTGTAAAATTGATGCAGGTTGAAAAATGTTACCTCCGATACCATTGATACCCACATATCCAACATTATCTATTATAAATTTTGTTTGACCTGATGCACTGGCAGTCAATATATCCTGATCTCCTGTTTCATTAAGTATCGTCAAGGCTTTTCCTACTGTAGAACCTTGAACATTAAATCCACCGAGAGCAGTTGCAACTTGGTTTACTCCAATTGCTGTATTTCCGGTATCTACAACGAGAAGTCTATTGACATCTGCCCCGTTGCGGACTGCAAAACCAGTTGTACCATTTGATGCTCCTAGTTCTGCGACTAGATTCGAGCCAGAATTTAAATAAAGTCCTCCGATTGCAGTACCAATAGTTGCAAAGTTTGATGACCCGTCGTTAAAGTCAAGACTACCTGCAAGATATAGGCTATCCCACCTAGAACCAGTTGATCCAAGATTATAGGCATCATTAGTTGTGGGTCCAATATCTCCAGCGACCTGAAGCTTGAAAGAAGGAGTAGTAGTTCCTATGCCCAAATTACCTGTACCTAAGTTAAACCATGCGTGTTGATTAGTGGTGCCTGGTAATCTAATTAATGCGCTTGAAGTAGAAGTCGCGCCTAGGGTTACATCCATAAAAGGGTGTACTAAGTGCACAGCTCCATTTGTCATGTCCCAATGATTCGTAGTAGTTCCATCACCGCCACAGTCTCCCCATTTATATGTGCCATCACCATTTGACTGTAGACATTTATTCAGAGTCCCCACACTAGCAAGCTGAGTAAGTACTCCGGAGCCATCAGTGTAGAGTAGACCCCCATCGGTAGTAAAGTCAGGAAGAGTAATAGATGAGCCATGGATTGTGACGGCATCTGCACCATCACCTAAATTGAGCACACCATTTGCAGTCAACGTACCATTAAAGGTTGAAGTACCACTAGTAGTAAGATTTCCCCCATCTGCAATTACAAATACATCATCTACATCAAACCCACCATTTGCATTTATATTTGCAGCAAATGTTGAGATCCCTGCCACAGATAAGGTTGAATCGAGTGATGTCGCGCCAGTTGCATTAACTGTACCGACTACCGATAAGTTATGTGAAGGGTTGGCAATACCGATTCCTACATTTCCATCGTTTTGTATTACAAACCGTGTAGTCCCTGAAGCGCTGGCTGTAAATATCGCCTGATCTCCAGTTTCATTAAATATTGCAAGAGCCTTGCCTGTATCTTTTCCGTGTATCATGAGTTTTCCTGTATCTGGGGCAGTGAACCCTAAACGAAGATTACCGGACTCATCGAAGTGAGTAAGTACTTCATTTGTGCTACTTAAGAAGTCCAATAACCTTCCTGATTGGCCGAATGATCCCTTGATAGCGGTTAAGTTAGTAGCAGTATTATAGCCTTGAACCAGAAGTGAGTAGTCAGACGCGCCAGTACCGTTTACAAAACTAGGCGGTATTGTTTCACCTCGTGCTCCTAATATCTCGATACCATGGTACGAGTAGAGCTGCAGCTTACCGCCATTTGATGTCTGCAAAGCGTTTGCCTGATCACCCAACTGAACTCTTGCTGCCTCACCACTTGAGTATTCATTGCCTCCCACACTAATAGTTCGAGGGCTTGTAGTGTTAGATCCGTCGATATTTAGATAGAGATTGCCACTATTTTGAACGACAAGTCGCGTAGTGCCCGAAGCACTAGCAACTAATAGGTTTTGTCCACTTGTTTCATCAAAGATAGCAAGTGCTCTACCGGTGGAGCCTTGTACAACGAGTCCTCCTAAATTTGTTGTCCCTGTAACATTTGCGTTACCCGCAACTGAAAGTTTGTGAAACGGATTTGTTAATCCTATTCCTACATTACCTGTACCTGAAAAAGCGAAGTTGTTGCTGTTAAGTGCAATATTTGTTGCCCCTGTAAGTGTCCCTCCAAGGGTGATGGTGTTACTAGTTCTTGTAAGTCCGTTACTGAATGTGAGTGGAGCTTCATACAGAGAAGATATATCAGACCAAACAGGGGAGCTTCCATTTGAAGTTAGGACAAAGCCATTACTTCCAATACCCAGAGTGTTCATAACACCAGTTCCACTTCCGTAGAGTAGAGAGCCTGAGATAAGAGATGTTACTCCTGTACCCCCGTTACCAACTGGTAAAGTACCTGTTACCTCGCTAGTCAAGTCTACAGATGTACCAAGAGTCGTTGATAACGTATTTCCAGATACTTGTAACCCTGAGCCTGCGAAATCGGAAATTGTGTCTCCACTGATTATCAATGAAGTTAGCGCAAGCGTATTAAATGTTGGAGATGAGGAAATAGTAAGGGCTTGACCAGTATCAAATTCTAGCTCATTGTCTCCGATTGAGTTTGCAGTGACTGACAAGGTGTGTGCAATACCTTCACCTGTGGTCGCGCCTGTTGAAGTAATGGTAGAGCTGCCTGTAATCGTTGCTACATAATTTCCTGTGGTGTGTGTTGTAAGCGCGATTAGGTTGTTAAGTGAACTTGCGCCTGTTCCACCATTTGCAACAGGGAGTATCCCTGAAATATCTGTAGTTAGATCGATTTGATTTAATGTAATTACTTGGTCTGCAAGAGTGAGATAATTATACGACCCTGCAAGAGAGACAGGATCATGAGCTGCACCTGAAATAGAGGAGTCAAGGTCAGCAAGAACGCCTTGGACAGTTGTAGCAGAAGAGTTTGTAAATTCGTCAAACACGCCTACGAGTGAAGCACCTGAAGTTAAATTATTAGACCCTGTGTCTGCTAAGCCAATTGAACCCACAGTGACTGATCCGAACGTAGCGTTTCCTACAGTAGAAAGAGTAGAGCCTAATGTAACTGCCCCTGTTATGTTAGTGGTTCCAGTTACGGATAGTTTATGTAGCGGGTTTGTAGTTCCTATGCCTACATTTCCGTTATCAAATATGCTGGAATCATTTACTGCGAACTGTCCTGAAAACTTGGCAATAAAGTTAGTGGTTCCGGAACCTCCTAGGCCAGCACCAGTCCCTGAACAGTTACCTGATGTAAGACAGAATGTTCCACTACTATCTGGTAGAGTATATGTTTGATCACTTGTTAAGGTTGCAACTGTAAGTTCTCCTTCAAAACCTGAATTGTGCCAGAATAATGATGATCCAGAGCCTCCTGTTGTAAACGCGTTTCCAGATGGCACATCTCCTACAGCGCTGATGTCACCAGCACCCGCTATGCCTGAGACTTCTTGCCACGATAACGTGCCTGCACTGTTTGAGGTTAGTACATAACCAGAACTTGCTGCATCCGTACCCGGCCATGTGTAGGTGACTCCGTTTAACTGTGTAGTACCTATATTTACTAAGTTACCAGATGAGTTTATGCGTACAGTACCGGCACCTGCGCCGGTATTGAGACCAGTAGTTGCGTTTAGCGTTGTTCCAGTTATGGTGTTAGTGGTTGAGATAATTCCAAAGCCTGATGCTATCGATCCAGAGGACAATGCTCCAGTAGAAGTAAGAGATGAATTCGTAACTCCTGAACCAAGAGTTGATGCGCTAAGCACAGCAGTTCCGTTAATTAGATACGAGTTACTAGTAGAAATATTGATACTACCGGCAACGTCTAGTTTTGCAGTACTTGGAGTCATCGTGCCAATTCCGAAGTTTCCGCCTGAAGCAAACCAACCGTGTTCATTAGACACACCAGGTAATCTAATAAGTGCACTACTTGTCGCATTACTTCCTATTAAGAGATCGTCTGATATATTTAGTGGAGCAATGCTACCCGTGTTTCTTTGCCAGTAGTTCAGTCCTGCTCCTGCTGCGGATTGCCATGTAGGTACTCCAGATGATATAGAAAGAACTGTCCCCTCAGCACCCGCTGAGAGTGCAGAAAGCACGTCGGCAGCTGACGCGTAAAGTATTGATCCTTGAGCAATTGTTGTAAGCCCTGTTCCACCTCTGGTAGGTGAGAGAGTTCCGGTAGTACCTGATCCTATCGGTAGACTAGTTGCATCAGTCAAATTAAAAGCAGGAGTCGTATCAGATTGTCCTAGCTGCAAGGTAATACCACCGTAATTTACGGTACTGCTTACTAAGGCAGATAGAGAAATTGACCCTGCAGGGAGTGTAATTGTTCCTCCACTTACCGTTAATCCATTTGAAATATATGCATTTCCCGTAACATCCAATGTTGCGTTTGATGCTGTAGTGTTACCAATACCAAGATTTCCGGTGTTAATAAATGAGTTTTGTCCTGCAGTTCCTGTAAACTTTATGAGTGCGCTACTTGTCGCATTACTTCCTATTAAGAGATCGTCTGATATATTTAAGGGGGCAACCGTACCTGCGTTGCGCTGCCAAAATGTTAAGCCTGCTCCAGATACGCTTGCCCAGGTTGGAACTCCCCCTGAAACAACCAATACTTCATTTACAGAACCTATCGGAAGTTTAGTAAGTGTATTTGATCCAGATGCAAAAAGAATATCTCCGGTGGAGTATGTGGACTGACCTGTTCCACCTCTTGTTTCATCAACAACACTTTCAACAGCCCATGTTCCGCTTGTAATATATGGCACTCCGTTTGATCCTGATGTATTTAGTCCAGTTCCTCCGTAGGCTGTTCCAATAGCAGTTGCATTCCATGTGCCTGAGGTAATATTTCCTGACGTGTTAATCTGGAAAGCGTTTGCAGTGCCTGAGGTAAATGTTCCCGAGGTATCAAGATTACCAGTAATCCCCACGGTTGAACCGTCATCCGTAATCGATGAATCTCCAATCGATGAACTACCTGTAAATTTTGCAAGCGTATTGGTAGTACCTGAACCTGAAAGAGCTCCTACTCCAGAAACTGATTGCCATGATAGTACTCCAAGTCCATTAGTAGTCAATACGTAGTTATTGCTTCCGTCATCTAGGGGGAGAGTATAAGTTGTGCTCTGAGCAAGTGCAGCAGGAGACTGAAATGACACATAATGTGAAGAATCACCATCTGCAAATAATAAGCTGCTTTGGTTCTTTAGTTGTATGGGAGATGTAAACTCCCAAGTTCCAGAAATAACTTCGTTTTGGTTACTTCGGGTAATTAGCGAGTTGGTATAGTCGATTACAATATTTACCTCGCCGCTTGGTAGTTCACTGAGGTCAAAATCAGTTCCGCTAAAATCAAGTGTATCAGCAGCATTCGTTAAAAGTAGACCTCCTTCTTTAACGTTTACAACACCAGCACTCATACCTCCTACATCAGGCGCACATTCCCATACTTGAGATATATTATCCCATTTCAAAACATCGCCATCGTCACATCCTTGCAAGAGAGATAGTTGATTAGAACCAGTTCCGGCAAACTCTAAACCTGAATTTGAAGACATACTTCCGATGCCGTCAGAAGAACTTAAAAGATCTATTACGAGCGAGTTTGATGCAATATTTAACCCATTTCCGGTTAGGCTAGTAAAAGAATTTCCATCTCCACCTATTTGCAAAGAACCTGAAGCAAGGATATTACCTGATACGACTAATTTTTCAGTCGGTGTGCTCGTGCCAATCCCTACATTACCTGTGCTGTTTGTGAGATAAACAGAGTTTGCAGACTCTGTCCAGGGTGAAGAAGTTGCAGTTCCAGTTATGGTGATTGTTTTTGTACTTGTATTAGTCGAGAGGATAATTCCGTTTCCTGCCGCAAAGGTTATAGTATCTCCTGTACTACCTGCAGAAAAAGAAGATCCTCCTGCTGTAATAGTAGAAAATATGTTTTGATCGTCTGTGTCAGTTATGGTTGAGGAGATGGTTAAGCCGTCAATTTCGATACCGTCTCCTGCACTTAGCGTAATTGCTCCAGTCTGTCCTGCGAGTGACAGAACACCTGTATTCGAAAGAGTAGGAGACTGTCCACCCGTTGAAGCTAGTCCAGCTCCAACTGATACAGCATTAATAATATTAGGACCTGTTATCCCAGCTTCAAACACTGCGTCACCTCGTACTACCAGAGCGTCACGATAAAGCGTAGGGAGATTAATTGCTAATGTTCCTTTAACCTCACTACCATCTGGATTTAGTTCAGGTAAATCAGCAAGGTTTTCTGTAGGCACCTCAGGTTGCTGTCGAGAATTAAGACTTAAATACGAAAAGCTAATGAAAACTATGATTAGTATAGCGGTCAAGGGAGCGGCGTATGCCAACATATATTTTCGTATATTGCCTGAGGATTTATTATCGTAAACCTTTAGAGGGTTAACTTTTGGCGCAGGAATAGGTATTTCATGTGAAAGCTGATCCTTAATTTGTCCTAAGTTCTTATCCATATTAACAGCTAAAAATACTATGAGATTAATTATCTATATAAAAAATCAATTGTTTTAGCTACAATTTTAAGTTCATGAAAAGCATAGTATATATAGTGTAGGGAAGGTTTGAAAAATATGTCAATAGTTTTGTGAAAAGTTGACCTATTACGAAACAGTTAAGTAATAGTTGTTCTTTTACTATAAGGTTTGTATTTTAATTTCTGATTAATACAGCTGTTTTATTTGTAACAAATCAGGCACTATATGAGATTAATAACTTATTGTCAAAACATCAATTGTAAGAATAGATAAATAGCACTTAATTTTAGGGTCTAATTACCAATTAGATTGTTAAATCAGTCTAAACAGTGATCAAAAAGAGTATACGAAAAGGGGTATATTAAATATTTTTCTTCAAATAGATAATGTGCGTGAAAAATTATCGTTTTAGCGTGAAACAGCCGTAAGGATTTATGATAATATGTAAAATTTATCAAATAGTATTTTATTATTTACAAATATGAGAGTAAAGGAAATATTATTTTCACGAGTGATAAGTGTTTATACTCAGAGTAATTTACATACAATTTAGGTATTATTCTACTCTTATTTAGTTGACTATTAGGAAGTTAAATCTAATATCTTGGTTTACAACATTTTCTATTTCAACTGTAAAGTGCTGTCCTGCTACTTGATTCTTGAGATATACTTGCTGGCCACCTGTTGATCCTACAGGTGTAATAAAGATTAATGAGTCTTCGGTTACATTATCGTTATTTACCCGTACCTGTGTTTGATAAGCTTTGAGTGTGACAAGTCCTGCTGATCCTGAGGCATTCACAGTCGTATTATTAACTACTTCTGGTGCTGTGGCTTCAACTCCAATTCTTTCAAAGTTAGCTGACCCTGATACGTTCAGTACATCATTTACACCTTTGATTACACTGGTTACGAGTTCTCCTTCAACAGAGACATTTTTTTCAAAGGCGACATTTTCAGTGAATCTAACAGTACCGTCAGTGTTGAAAGTAACAGCCCCAGCCATAATTGAGACAGGTTGTTGCTTGAGAGGTTGAATCTCAAGCGTATCTGACAGAGTATTGATAGAGTTTGAGTTAATGACAAGTTCACCTGCACCGATAGCAAGGGTTTCTGTAATGGCCGCTTCTCGAAGGGTAGTGGTACCCAGAACTGTTAAGTCTGCATTAATGGTTGCAAAATCAAAGTCTGCAAAATCAGCCTCAATACCTGCACCTAGGTCAAAGAAAGCACTACTTGAGGCAGTCAGACCAGAGATATTCTCAACGATAAGGTTTTTAACTGTCAAGGTTTCTATACTTCCTTCATCAGCAATAATCTCAGGAGTGGTTACCGAACCTGCAAACTTTGCATTACCTGACAAGTCTACCGAGAAGAGAGCTCCTTGAGTTGATGTTTTATCCATGATTGAGAGCTTAGAATCACCAGTAATTACCTTAAAGTCAGACATGGCAATTTCATCAGTCGTAATTTTACCTGCAGCAAGCGTATTGTTGATAGTTAGACTATCGCTAGACAAGAATGAAGCATTAATATTTTCAAATAGTCCTGATGTGGCTACCAGGTTTGTAGCAAAGATATCTTCACTCTCTATCTTGCCTGATTTGATATTTGCAGCAAATAGATCAGCATATGCTTTGCTGTCTTGCGCTATATCTCCGTTGTCGTTTATGACTAGCCAGTCATTTCCATTCTGAGCAATCTGAAGTTCGCCATTTGCGGCAAACTGAATATTAGGATCATGCCAACCAGGGTTCAAATAAACTTTAATTGTTCCGCAAACAGCATCAGTAGATTCACTTGCTGGACAGACGTGAGTATTTCCAATGCCGGTTGATGGATTAAAGTCAGATAATGCACGACCTACTATTTCACCTGCATTTATTGCTTTGGCCCCATATCCTCGTATTTGTGATGCAGTAATTGGATCCCCAGCTTTAATTGGTCCATTTATATTACTTACTTTTACCGGTAATTGTCCGGTAAGACCAACTAGTACGTTGGTTAGTTCATAATTCGAGTCACAATTGAGGTCCTCTGAATCGCAGACAGGTCCATTTCCAACGAACCCAGGAGTATCAGATACAATACCTACAATTGCGTTTGAACCATTTGCGCTTCTAACTGTATTGCTTTTGGTTGAGTCAACCATGACAATTTCACCAACTGTTGGTTTTGGTTCAAGTTGGTTAAATAGGAAGTACTCTGCATAATCTCCACCTGAAGTCGAGTAAACAACCGCGTTAGTTGCTCCTTGAATTTTTCCGGTTATGGTTGTTCCACCTGAGCTTCCTCCGAATGAGATTAAGTAATTATTAGCTCCCCATCCAGCAGTGCCTCTTCCATTAGAAACGAGTATTCCTCTACTAGTGGTGCCTGTGTTTGTATTATGAAATTGCGCAACATATTGAGTGGTTGTAGAAAATGATGCCTCAACGTGCAGCTGTCTTCCTGTCGGTAGAATAGAAGCTCCTATTGCGACAGGTTCAAGAAGGAAAATGCTGCTTGAATTTACTGTCATTCTCGTCGCTCCTGCTGCAGAAAAGACCATGCCGTTTCCGGAAGATCGAGAAATTCCGGTGTTTGATCCAGATGAAAAGCTGAGACCTGGTAGAGAAGATGTTCCATCTGCAGCGAATATTCGCCTATTTGAATCAATTACTGTGGTTCCTCCAGATTGGAGGCTGCCTGATACAATGTTGAATGAATCGCCTGACGCAAGCGCCAGTGTATTTACGCCTGATCTGTAAAGTTCAACATCGGTGCCAAATCCTATACCGCCTGCGGCAGTTGTGTGACTAGCAAGCTCAAGTATATGCCCAGGTGCTGTTGTGCCGATTCCAAGGTTGCCAACTCCGGTAAGTCTCATATTCTCTACAGCACCACCGGACTCAAAAATAAGATCGTTTGCTGAGTTACTGCCAAATCCTGCACGAGTTCCTTTACTATCAGGTTCAAAAAATCCTATCATAAAATCACGATTTATACGCATATCGCCTTCGACGTGTAGTTTATACTGCGGAACATTGGTTCCAATTCCGATATTCCCTCCACTATTAATAAAGAGTGAATTCGTTGAGGCTCCTTCTTCAATACTGAATGGACCAGTAGCGTTGCTGATATCCCAAAAGCCGATAGTTCCGTTTGTATTGGTAAAGAGCGACCATTGATTTGTGCTACTTCCGTCTTCTAACCATAGCTCAGTATTTCCTGATCCAGATTTCAGGTGTAGTTTTCCTCCAGGGGAAGTTGTGCCAATACCAACGTTACCTGATGTGGGGTTGAGAATAAGGTTAGCAGCTGCGTTGATGGTTAAGTCACCTGATGAGTTACCAATTGTTGAGTTTGTTCCACCAACCGAAAGTCTAGCAGTAGGGTTGGTTGTGCCGATACCAAGATTACCGCTTGTTGTGAGAGATAGTAATGGGTTAAGAGATCCAGCATGTCCATTGAGGCCGATAAAGAAGTTATCGTTTGCTGTGTTGATTCCCAGTGCATAATCAAGGTTTGTGCTACATCCATCGCCGGAAGTACATTGTACGTGTAATGAGTCAGGACCAAGATATAGATTCCTCCATCGGGCAGATCCCGAAGCACCCAAATCGTAGGTATCGTCTGCTCCAGGCAGGAAGTGACCACCAACATTAAAGAATGCTCTTTGAACCCCTGCAGTAGCAAAATTTAAAGTATCTGACCCGTCTCCATAGATACCGGTATTAGTGTCAGATGAGAATGAAAATGCCGGTGTTGCGGCGCTACCATTTGCGGCAGTAAATAATCTGTCTGATGTTATAGTGTTGACTCCACCCATTTGAAGAGAACCGGAGACAATATTTAATGAATCACCTGATGCAAGCGCCAGTGTATTAGAGCCTGATCTATACAGTTCAACATCAGTACCAAATGCTATACCGCCTGCAGCAGTTGTGTGATCAGCCAATTCAAGTCTGTGGGTAGCAGCAGTTGTACCGATTCCAATATTTCCAGTAGATCCGTTAACAAAGAAATTGCCTGACCCAAAGTTAATATTATTGCTCCCCATTGATACATTCCAGTCAGCATCTAATGTCATGGTATCTGCAAGTTCTGAAAAATCCAGACAGTCTGTACAGCTGAAATCGCTTGCAGTTAGTGTGCCTCCTGTCAACTCAAGTCCTGCTTGAGTGCCAATTGTAAGTTTTCCATCACTATCAACGGTAAATGACGCGTATTTACTTGCATCTGTGTGAGTTAGTCGAAGCTGTTCTGATGTTGATAATATTTCAGTCTTTGCATCAGGAGTGGTCGTACCCATACCGATATTACCTGCTGAGTTAATAAGTAGCCTTACGCTGCCATTACCGAACGGATCAGCGTCATCAGAAGCAGATGTGTAGAAGAAGAGATCAGTTGGTACGTTATTTGAAGATACGGCACCGTTTACCAAAGCACCAAAGCCTGCATTATGTCTATACACTCCACCTTCGTAGTTCTTAAAGAAGAATATTCCGTTATAGTCGCCGTTTTGGACACTTGCAGGAGAGGTAAGTGTACCTCTGCTTTTTCTGAAATTGAATTGAGCAGCATGAGCAGCATTGCTGTGCTGGTCTAAACTGATACCTCTATTCCCGGAAGTACCGTCTGTAGTGACATGCAGCTGAGCGACAGGAGCTGTTGTGCCAATACCTACTTGACCGAGTGAGGTATCTACGTATAGTTGGTTAGTGTTGATAGCAAAATCTCCGGCACCTGATAAGTTAATATTTAGGTTATTGCCTGCGTTTGGAGTAATTGAAAGAGCTCCGGACGAAGTAAGCGCATTGCCTGAAAGATTAAGTGTTCCTGCAATATCATTTGACGTACCATTAAAGTCAATATTTCCTCCTACAGTTAATGTACTATCAAAACTTACTGATCCGTTTACACCAAGAGTAGAGCCAAGTGTTGTTGCACCTGTTATATTTGTTGTTCCAGCGACCGAAAGTTTGTGTGATGGGTTAGTAATTCCAATACCAAGATTTCCTGTTCCAAGGTTAAAGAAGGCATCTTGATTAGTAACGCCCGGTAGTTTGATAGTTGCACTTGATGTAGCTGTGCTCCCTATAAGTACATCAAGTGTAGTATTAGTCAAGTGCAGTGCGCCATTTGACTGATCCCACCAATTCGTAAATGTTCCTTCACCGCCGCAGTCTCCCCAGGTGTATGTGCCATCACCATTTGATCGAAGACACTCATCAACACCGCCTGTTGTAGCAAGCTGAGTAAGTACTCCGGAGCCATCAGTGTAGAGTAGACCCCCATTGGTAGTAAAGTCAGGAAGAGTAATAGATGAGCCATGGATTGTGATGGCATCTGCACCATCACCTAAATTGAGTGCACCATTTGCAGTCAACGTACCATTAAAGGTTGAAGTACCACTAGTAGTAAGATTTCCCCCATCTGCAATTACAAATACATCATCTACATCAAACCCACCATTTGCATTGATGTTGGCTGCAAATGTAGAAATTCCGTCTACTTGAAGGGTAGACCCTAGTGTAGCTGCACCTGAGATGTTGGTTGCGCCGTTAACATTGAGTTTATATGATCCTGGAGAAGTTGTGCCGATTCCAAAGTTGCCAGCAGCGTCAACAACCGACAACGCATTGCCTGAAGCATCTTGCCACTCTTGTAAGTTGTGAGTTTGAGATGTGTGACCTTGTAAGGCAAGAATTAATGAGCTGTTTTGATCATTTCGTACTCTGAGGGATGCATCTGAAGCTCCACTTCCGGAAACAAATGTAGGGCTATTTGTGTTGCCTCTTGCTCCGATAATTTCAATTCCATGGTAACCGTAGATTTGTGTACTTCCTCCGTATAGGCTTTGGAATCCATTGTAAGGATCCCCGAACTGTACTCTAACTGCTTCACCGGATGACAAGTTGTAAAATCCTATTGCACGTGGCGCACTAGTTGTGCTTCCATCCGTATTAATTCCCATGTCACCTGCCACGGTAAGCGTACTTCCAATTGTTGTTAATCCTGTTATATTTGTTGTTCCATCTACTGAAAGTTTGTGAGACGGATTGGTAATTCCGATACCTACGTTGCCAGCAAAATAACCGCTACCATCGTAGCCTACATTAAAGACCTCAGTTCCGTCACTTTGTACGCCGCTGAATAAGTCTGCACCTGCACCCCCACCTTTTGCGCGAAGTACAGCTTCAAATGCAGCCGAAGCACCTGCGTCGGTGGTAAATTCATGCGCACCAAATGCACCCCCTCCAAGGCCTCCCCGCACACTATATCCAAGTCTTTTATTCGCTATATCATATTTTATTAAACTGCCTGAGTTATCTCCTATATTTAAATCTCCAATTTGGATTCCGGTGGTACCAGGCCCAGTATTAGAAATTACAAGTGACTTTTTATTTGTAACGTTACCTTGGTCTATAGTTACACTTCCTGCTACGTGGAGCTTGTTGCTTGGAGCAGTTGTCCCAATTCCTACATTTCCTGTTCCACTTATATTGAAATCAAACCCACCATTTGCAATAGTAGTGTTTTCGGTTAAGGTACCACCGAGTCCAATGGTATTAGTTGATCTAGTTAGTCCGTTATTGAAGGTAAGAGGAACTTCGTAATCTGTTCCAGCTTCAAGAGGTAATTGATAGTCAGTACCGGCAACAGCGTTTGAAAGAACACCGCTTGCATCAGACATCACCAATCCAGAACCAAGTCCTGAGACAGTAAGTCCAGCAAAGGTTGGAGTAGAAGCTGTAGTTAAGTGTTGTCCAGTGTTGAATGCAAGTTGAGCATCACCAATAGAGTCTGCGTTGATAGCAAGGGTAATTCCAGCATTTTCGCTTCCAGAACCAGTTACACTGATTTGGGTGTTACCTGTAATGGTAGCCACATAGTTACCTGTGGTGTGTTGTCCAAGAGCGATCAGATCGTTTAGAGTAGTAGCTCCGGTACCACCATTAGCTATAGGCAAGATTCCGCTCACATCAGCTGCAAGGTCAATTGCAGTTAATGTGATCTCCTGATCGGAGAGGGTTAGATAATCATAACTCCCTGCTAAAGTAACTGGATTATGAGAAGCTACTGTGATAGCTGTATCAAGATCTGCTAATACTCCTTGGACAGTTGTTGCGGAGCTGTTAGTAAATTCGTCAAACACACCCACCAATGATGCACCGCTGGTTATATTTGATACCCCCACATCTTCAAGGCCAATTGTACCTAATGTTAGAGATCCGAATGTCACACCAGAAGCTGTAGTTAAGTGTTGTCCGGTATTATATTCAAGTTGAGCATCACCAATAGAGTTTGCGTTGATTGCAAGCGTGATTCCTGCGTTTTCACTTCCTGAGCCTGATACACTGATTTGAGTATTACCTGTAATGGTAGCCACATAGTTACCTGTGGTGTGTTGTCCAAGGGTAATTAGATCATTAAGCGTGTTGGCTCCGGTACCGCCATTGGCAACAGGAAGAATTCCTGTGACTTCAGATGTAAGGTCAATATCTGTTCCTAAGGTTGTAGAAAGAGATGATCCTGAAAGGGTAAGTCCCGTACCTGTGAAGTCAGTTATTGTATCTCCTCCTACATTGATTCCATTGCTAAATGTTGCAAGACCAGTAACGCCAAGTGTTGATCCAAGTGATGTTGCACCAGTTGCATTAACTGTTCCAACTACTGATAAATTATGTGCAGGGTTGGTAATACCAATTCCTACATTTCCGTCATTTTGTATTACAAAACGAGTAGTGCCTGATGCGCTTGCGGTGAGAATGGCTTGATCTCCTGTTTCATTAAATATCGCCAGTGCTTTACCTGGAACATAGCCATTCACGTTAAACGCACCAAGATTTGTCATCGGAGCGGCTTGATTTACTCCAAGAGAAAAATGTCCCATGTCTCCGACTATTAAACGATTGGTTGACGAGCTATTTCTGACAAAGAAGCCAGTTGTGCCTGATGCTCCTCCTAAATGGTTTATGATACTAGTATTTGCATTTAATATTAGTCCGGAAAGCGTCATTTCCATGTGTCCTGAAGATACTCCGTCATGAAAGTCTATTCTATCTGTAAGATATAGGGAATTCCATCGTCCTCCTGTACTGCCTAAATCATATACAGCGTCAGTTGCAGGACCAATATCTCCTTCTACTTGCAATCTAAATGCAGTTGGAGTAGAAATTCCGATACCCACATTGCCAGTACCAGAGAAGGTAAAGTTGTTACCGTCGAGATCAAGGTCTGTACTGCTTGTGAGTGTACCACCGAGTCCGATTGAGTTAGTTGATCGAGTTAGTCCATTACCGAAAGTAAGAGGAACTTCGTAATCTGTTCCAGCCTCAAGTGGTAACTGGTAGTCAGTACCGGCAACAGCATTAGAAAGAACTCCATTTGCATCAGACTTAACAAGACCTGTGGAGAGACCTGATACAGTAAGTCCAGCAAAGGTTGGAGTAGAAGCTGTAGTTAAGTGTTGTCCAGTGTTGAATGCAAGTTGAGCATCACCAATAGAGTCTGCGTTGATAGCAAGGGTAATTCCAGCATTTTCGCTTCCAGAACCAGTTACACTGATTTGGGTGTTACCTGTAATGGTAGCCACATAATTACCAGTGGTATGAGTACCAAGAGTAATCAGATCGTTTAGAGTAGTAGCTCCCGTACCGCCATTGGCAACAGGAAGAATTCCTGATACGTCAGTTGCAAGATCAATTGCGTTTAAAGTAATTTGTTGACCAGATAGCGTAAGGTAATCATAGCTACCTGCAAGCGTTACGGGGTCATGACTTGCACCTGAAATCGCTGAGTCTAAATCAGCTAGAGCTTGTTGAACAGTGGTAGCATCTGAATTGGTAAACTCATCATATACACCGATTAGTGACGCACCTGAGGTGATATTTGAAGCACCTGCATCTTCTAATCCAACACTACCAAGAGTAAGTGATCCGAAAGTTACGTCTGAGGAGGTTGCAATACTCTGAGGAAGAGAAAGAGTAATATTACCGGTTGCGCCAGAAACAGAGACCTGGTTTGCAGTGCCTGCAAGAGAGAGTACTCCTGAGTTAGCAATAGTAGTACCTGTGATAGTAATACCTGCACCTTCTGCAAGGGTAATGTTGCCTGTTGCACCTTGGAAGGAGAGAACACCTGTGTTTGTAATCGTGTTTCCTGTTCGGTTTAATCCGGTTGAGAAAGTAAGCGGCACTTCATAGTCTGTACCAGCCTCAAGTGGTAACTGGTAGTCAGTACCAGCAACAGCAACTGCCAGTTCACCTGTAGGAGAGATAGCTTTCACTAGTCCTCCAGCGTTTAGACCAGAGAGAGTCATACCTGAAAAAGTAGGAGTAGATGTAGTTGCAATACTTTGTGGTAGAGACAGGGTAATATCTCCACCTATAACTCTACCAGTACCACCAGTAACCGATATCTGATCAGCAGTACCGATTACATCTGAGAGCGATGTGACGCCTGTTCCACCGCTTGCAACAGGTAGAGTTCCTTCAACTTCAGATTCCAGGTCAACCGTTGTACCAAGAGTGGTAGAAATAACTCCACCTGTGATTTTTAGACCATTACCCACAAAGTCAGTAATGGTATCACCGTTAATGGAGAGAGTGGTTAAGGTAAGACCACTAAATGTTGGAGATGATACTGTAGTTAAGTGTTGACCTGTATCAAAAGTAAGTTGATCATTACCTATTGAGTTGGCAGCGATTGATAATGTAACCAATGCATTTTCAGTACCGGAGTTTCCAACAGTAATTTGATCATTTCCAGTGATAGTTGCGACATAGTTACCTGTAGTGTGAGTTGCGAGTTGGATTAGATCATTTAGAGTATTTGCACCAGTTCCACCATTAGCAACAGGCAGAATACCCGTAACATCAGTAGTTAGGTCGATTGCATTCAATGTGATCTGTTGATCAGATAATGTTAGGTAGTCATAGCTTCCTGCCAAGGTGACTGGACTGTGTTCTGCTCCAGTGATCGCAGCATCAAAGTCAGCAAGCACATCTTGGACGTTAGTAGAGGATGAATGAGTGAACTCATCATATACACCAATGAGTGAAGCTCCGCTTGTGATATTTGAAGTACCAATATCTTCTAATCCAATACTACCAAGAGTAAGTGATCCAAATGTTACATCTGCAGCTGAATCAATATTCTGAGGTAGAGAAAGAGTGATGCTGCCAGTTGCACCAGAGACAGACACTTGGTTTGCAGTTCCTGCAAGGGATAGTACTCCTGAGTTGGCAATGGTGGTACCGGTAATAGTGATTCCTGCACCTTCTGCAAGCGTAACGTTACCTGTTGCACCTTGGAAGGAGAGAACACCTGTGTTTGTAATCGTGTTTCCTGTTCGGTTTAATCCGGTTGAGAAGGTAAGCGGGACTTCGTAATCGGTTCCAGCAACAGCGTTTGAGAGAACACCATTTGCATCAGACTTAACAAGACCTGTAGACAGACCTGAAATAGTTAGTCCTGCAAAAGTAGGGGAAGAGATAGTGGTTAAGTGTTGACCCGTATCGAAGGCAAGCTGGTCGTTACCAATAGAGTTTGCATTGATTGCAAGAGTGATTCCTGCGTTTTCACTACCTGAACCAGTCACACTGATCTGAGTATTACCTGTAATGGTAGCCACATAGTTACCTGTAGTGTGAGTTGCGAGTTGGATTAGATCATTTAGAGTATTTGCACCAGTTCCACCATTAGCAACAGGCAGAATACCCGTAACATCAGTAGTTAGGTCGATTGCATTCAATGTGATCTGTTGATCAGATAATGTTAGGTAGTCATAGCTTCCTGCCAAGGTGACTGGACTGTGTTCTGCTCCAGTGATCGCAGCATCAAAGTCAGCAAGCACGCTTTGGATTGTGGTTGCATTAGAATGGGTAAATTCGTCAAATATACCTACTAATGATGCACCGCTGGTGATGTTTGACACACCTACGTCTTCAAGGCCGATACTTCCAATAGACAACGAGGAAACAGATAGGTTAGCAAAGGTGACATCTGACGTTGTAGTCAAATGTTGACCTGTATCAAAGGCAAGCTGGTCGTTACCAATAGAGTTTGCATTGATTGCAAGCGTGATTCCTGCGTTTTCACTTCCTGAGCCTGTCACACTGATCTGAGTATTACCTGTAATGGTTGCCACATAGTTACCTGTGGTGTGTTGTCCAAGGGTAATCAAGTTATCAAGAGTATTTGCTCCGGTACCACCATTTGCAACAGGAAGGATCCCGGTTACTTCAGATGTAAGGTCAACATCTGTTCCCAGGGTTGTTGAAAGAACACCGATATTTAATTGTAATCCAGTTCCAACAAAGTCAGTAATAGAATCATCGTTTATTGTTATACCTGCGAATGTTGGAGTGGCTGCAGTATGAATATCTTGAGGCAGGGAAAGAGTAACATTGCCAGTTGCACCAGATACATTTACCTGATTCACTGTGCCAGTGAGGGATGTTACGCCTGTATTACTGATAGTTGTGCCGGTAATATCGATTCCTGTTCCAGCAGTTAGCGTCACATCTCCGGTTTGACCTTGGAAAGAGAGAACGCCATCATTATTAATAGATATTGTTGAGCCAAGGGTAACTGTACCTCCGCCAGATAGACCTGTTCCAGCAGATATGGTAACTGAGTCGTTAGCAAGCTCAAGATTATCGATTTGACCTGCTGGTAGTGAAATAGTTCCAGTTGTTATGGTAAGTCCGTCTGTGCCTCGAATTCCACCCGAAACGTCAAGTTTGAATCCATTTGTTGGAGTAGTTGTTCCGATTCCGACATTACCGTTATCAAAGATACTGGAGCTGCCAATTGCGCCAGTATCGGTAAACTTAGCAACAAAATTTGTTGTGCCAGCACCTGTAATTCCTCCACCTACACCTGCACAGTTGCCGCTGGTATCACAAATTGTGCGGTCACCCCAGTAGAGGAATCCGCTTGGTGCGCCTGAAGCCTGAGAGGTATTCAAAATATTATTTGCATTACTGTCTGTGCCAAGTCTTATCCCACCCGCGACATCTAAAGCACTTACAGGATTTGAAGTGCCGATTCCTACGTTCCCTGCATTATTAAAGAGAATATCACCTGTTTCGTTCGTTCCGAAATTTAGGTTTTGCATAGCGGTTGTGGCAAGTGTGCCATCAGCAGTGAGATATGATGCCCCCGCAAGTCCAGCTGAGACACTAGCTGTTGGCGTACCACTGTTTGAGTTAATAAATGCAAAATTTGCTGACTCAGTTGATGACCCTCCAATGAAGAAATCAAGTGTGGTATTGATAGGATAAATTGCTCCATTTTTGAGACTCCAGAACTGAGTTGTAGCGGTTCCGATGTCAATCCATGAAAGACCACCTGATCCGTTTGACGATAAGACATATCCGCTTACACCGGCATCAGCGCCTGGCCAGGTATATGATACTCCACCAAATGTAGTAGTGCCATCAACAGTAAGATCTCCATTTGCCTGGATGTCTCCTGATGTATTGATGGTTACGCCTGTTGACCCATATCCTCCGGCAAGGTTAATTGTAGCTGTTCCACCTAGATTTAGAGTGGTAACATCACTGTTCAAGAGATTAAATGTGGATGCAGTTGAAGTGAGATTTCCTCCATTAATAGCTGCGTTTCCTGAAAGAGTTAGACCGGTAAATTCAGGTGATGAAGTTGTTGCTATATCTTGGATGGTATTGATAACTCCAGATGCAGCAGAGAAATTGGTGCTATTGAATGCTGCTATACCTTTTGTTGTACCGTCTGCAGTAGCATCTGCAATAGTGATTGTTCCTCCTGCCTCACTTGCATTGGCCAAAGTAAGTACGCCTGTTGCACCATTAAGTGATAGTAGACCTGTGTTTGTTATAGTTGTTCCAGTAATATCTATACCATCACCTGGAGTTAGAGTGACATCTCCTGTTAATGATTGGAACGATGTAACACCCGTATTGTTAAGTGTTATTGTTCCGCCAAGTGCTACTGTTCCTCCACCTGATAGACCTGTTCCAGCTGTCACAGTGATGGAATCATTTTCAAGTTCAGAATTTCCGATTGTTTGTCCGAGTAGAGATACTTCACCAGAGCGGTCAGGGAAGGTAATGGTACGGGTAGCAGTAGGATCAGTAATGGCAAAGACAGTTTGGAATCCATTCGCAGTAGTACCTTCAAATACAAGTGGAGAGGCACTTGCAAGGACTGTGCCAGTCAAATCCATAGTGCCTGTAAAGACATAGTTACCATTTCCTGTATCTCCCGTATTAAGTAAATATATATCGTCAATCGATACTGCCCCTGCAGCTACAGAGAAGTACGCGTCATTAAATGAAGCAATACCTTTATTCGTAGTACTTGCGTCTTCACCAGCAATAGTGATAGAACCATCACCATTTGTGATGCTAATTCCTTCGCCTGGAGTGAGATTTGCAAGATCAAAATTTCCATTTGTACCATTACCAATGAGTAATTGACCTGCAGTAACAGTTGAGGCATTGAGTCCTGTACCGCCATGGGTAGCAGGAAGAATTCCTGTAACCTCAGATGCCAAATCTATATCTGTGCCTAAAGTGGTTGAGATAACACCACCTGAGATCTGTAATCCAGTACCTACAAAGTCTGTTATAGTATCTCCATTAACTGCTATACCGCTGCTAAATGTTGCAAGTCCAGAAACCGCAAGAGTGGAGCCAAGTGTGGCGTCACCCGTTATATTCGTTGTTCCTGCAACTTCCAGGAGGTAATTTGGAGTTGTTGTTCCAATACCAATATTACCGTTATCAAAGATAGATGAGTCACCCACTGATCCAGAGCTGCTGAATTTAGCAATATAATTTTGAGTTCCTGATCCGGTTAAACCGCCGCCTGTGCCTGCGCAGTTACCAGTTGTATCACAGATTTGGCGGTTTCCCCAATAGAGGTACCCGCTTGGAGCAGTAGCTGTAGCAGTTGTATTTAATATATTGTCAGGGTCGTTATCGTCGCCTAAGCGGATTCCGCCCTGAACATCCAGTTTGCTGCCAGGTGCTGTTGTTCCTATTCCTAGATTGCCTCCGGTATTAAAGAATGAATCAGTATTTGCAGTTCCACCAAACCGAATAAGTGCTGAGTTTGTTGCACTTCCGCCAATGAGCAGATCATCACTCACATTTATGGAAGATAGAGCGCCTTGTGCATATTGCCAGTAGTTAGTTCCAACAGCAGATGAATTTATCCAAGATGGGGCGCCTGCGCCGCCTGAGATTAGTACTTGTCCTGCAATACCTGCAGCTGATGCACCGATCGGACTGGTTCCGGTACCATACAGTATTCCACCTGCAGTAAATGAGGTAGCGCCAGTTCCACCGCTTGCAACAGGTAGAGTTCCTTCAACTTCAGATTCCAGATCAACCGTTGTGCCAAGAGTGGTAGAGATAACTCCACCTGAGATTTGAAGACCTGTACCCACAAAGTCAGAGATAGTATCACCGTTAATGGAGAGGGTAGTTAGGGTAAGTCCACTAAAGGTTGGAGAAGACACTGAAGTCAATGCCTGACCTGTATCAAACTCTAATTGATCATTACCAATAGAGTTTGCATTGATTGCAAGAGTGATAGCTGCGTTTTCACTACCTGAACCAGTCACACTGATCTGAGTATTACCTGTAATGGTAGCCACATAGTTACCTGTAGTGTGAGTTGCGAGTTGGATTAGATCATTTAGAGTATTTGCACCAGTTCCACCGCTTGCTATAGGTAGGATTCCTGTCACCTCGGTTGTAAGATCAATTGTTTGTCCGAGAAGAGATACTTCACCAGAGCGGTCAGGGAAGGTAATGGTACGGGTAGCAGTAGGATCAGTAATGGTAAAAGCAGTTTGGAACCCATCTGCCGTAGTACCTTCAAATATGAGTGGAGATGCGCCAGTAAGAATTGTTCCTGTCAAATCCATAGTGCCTGTAAAGACATAGTTACCATTTCCTGTATCTCCCGTGTTAAGCAGGAAGACGTCATCAACACTCAATGTATCGTCAGTTAAAGTTAGGTTTGTACCTGCAGTAAGGTTTGTATCGTCAGAAATATCGACTTGGCCAAGTGTAATTACTTGGTTGTTCAGCGTGAGGTAATTATAGCTACCAGCAAGGGTAACAGGGTCATGAGTAACACTTGTAAGGGTAGCATCCAAGTCTGCAAGGACTTGTTGTACAGTTACTCCAGATGAATTAGAGAACTCATCATACACACCAACAAGAGACGCACCTGAGGTGATATTTGAAGTACCTACATCTTCAAGGCCAATCGTGCCTAATGTTAAAGATCCGAATGTTACGTTAGATGTTGTTGCAATATCTTGTGGTAGGGAAATAGTAATGTTTCCGGTTGCACCAGAGACACTCACCTGATTTGCAGTGCCTGCAAGAGAGAGTACTCCTGAGTTAGCAATAGTAGTACCTGTGATAGTAATACCTGCACCTTCTGCAAGGGTAATGTTGCCTGTTGCACCTTGGAAGGAGAGAACACCTGTGTTTGTAATCGTGTTTCCTGTTCGGTTTAATCCGGTTGAGAAAGTAAGCGGCACTTCATAGTCTGTACCAGCCTCAAGTGGTAACTGGTAGTCAGTACCAGCAACAGCAACTGCCAGTTCACCGGTAGGAGCTATAGCTTTAACTAGCCCCCCAGCGTTTAGACCAGAGAGAGTTATACCTGAAAAAGTAGGAGTAGATGTAATCGCAATATTTTGTGGTAGAGACAGGGTAATATCTCCGCCTATAACTCTACCAGTACCACCAGTAACCGATATCTGATCAGCAGTACCGATTACGTCTGAGAGCGATGTGACACCCGTACCACCACTTGCAACAGGTAGAGTACCTTCAACTTCAGATTCCAGGTCAACCGTTGTACCAAGAGTGGTAGAGATAACTCCACCTGAGATTTGAAGACCTGTACCCACAAAGTCAGAGATTGTGTCGCCATTCACCGTAAGTGTTGTGAGTGTTAAGGCACTAAATGTTGGACTAGAGGTAGTGGTTAGGTGTTGTCCAGTATCAAACTCTAACTGATCGTTACCAATTGAGTTAGCATTTATTGCAAGAGTAATACCTGCATTTTCACTCCCTGATCCTGTCACACCAATCTGAGTGTTGCCTGTAATGGTTGCCACATAGTTACCGGTGGTGTGAGTAGCGAGTTGGATCAGATCATTTAGAGTATTTGCACCAGTTCCACCGCTTGCTATAGGTAGGATTCCGGTTACGTCTGTAGTCAGATCAATAGCATTCAAAGTTATCTCTTGATCAGATAATGTTAGGTAATCATATGCTCCTGCTAATGTTACTGGATCGTGTGAGGCTCCTGTGATGGATGCATCAAGATCTTTCAAAACTCCCTGAACAGTGGTTGCAGAGCTATTGGCAAACTCATCATACACACCAACAAGAGACGCACCTGAGGTGATATTTGAAGTACCTACATCTTCAAGGCCAATCGTGCCTAATGTTAAAGATCCGAATGTTACATCTGCAGCTGTATCTATATTTTGAGGTAGAGAAAGAGTAATATTACCAGTTGCGCCAGAAACAGAGACCTGGTTTGCAGTTCCTGCAAGGGAAAGTACTCCTGAGTTAGCAATGGTGGTACCTGTGATAGTAATTCCTGCACCTTCTGCAAGGGTAATGTTGCCTGTTGCACCTTGGAAGGAGAGAACACCTGTGTTTGTAATCGTGTTTCCTGTTCGGTTTAATCCGGTTGAGAAAGTAAGCGGCACTTCATAGTCTGTACCAGCCTCAAGTGGTAACTGGTAGTCAGTACCAGCAACAGCAACTGCCAGTTCACCTGTAGGAGAGATAGCTTTCACTAGTCCTCCAGCGTTTAGACCAGAGAGAGTCATACCTGAAAAAGTAGGAGTAGATGTAGTTGCAATACTTTGTGGTAGAGACAGGGTAATATCTCCGCCAATAACACGTCCAGTACCACCACTTACTGAGATTTGATTTGCTGTACCAACTACATCAGACAGGGAAGTAACTCCAGTACCACCGCTACCAACAGGAAGTATTCCTTCAACTTCAGATTCCAGATCAACCGTTGTGCCAAGAGTGGTAGAGATAACTCCACCTGTAATTTGAAGACCTGTACCCACAAAATCTGTAATAGTATCACCATTGATACTAAGAGTAGAAAGAGTTAGAGCTGAGAAAGTAGGAGTAGAGGTGGTGGTCAAGTGCTGACCCGTATCAAACTCTAATTGATCGTTGCCAATTGAGTTGGCATTAATAGATAAGGTAACTAACGCATTCTCTGTACCTGAGTTTCCAACAGTGATTTGGTCACTGCCTGTAATGGTTGCCACATAATTACCTGTGGTGTGAGTTGCAAGCTGGATCAGATCATTTAGAGTATTTGCGCCAGTTCCACCATTAGCTACTGGTAAGATTCCGGTCACGTCAGTGGCAAGATCAATTGCGTTAAGGGTAATTTGTTGATCTGATAAACTAAGATAGTTGTATGCTCCTGCTAATGTTACTGGATCGTGTGAAGCACCTGTTATAGAAGCATCAAGATCTTTCAAAACTCCCTGAACAGTGGTTGCAGAGCTATTGGCAAACTCATCATATACACCAATGAGTGAAGCTCCTGAATTAAGGTTTGAAGTACCTGCATCTGCAAGACCGATACTTCCAATAGATAATGAGGAAACAGATAGATTAGCAAAGGTCACATCTGACGTTGTAGTCAAATGTTGTCCTGTATCAAAAGCAAGTTGGTCGTTACCAATAGAGTTTGCGTTGATGGCAAGAGTAACAAGTGCATTTTCAGAACCTGAGTTTCCAACTGTAATCTGATCGTTTCCGGTGATTGTGGCAACATAATTACCGGTTGTGTGTTGCCCAAGAGCTATTAAGTTATCAAGAGTTATTGAACCGGTACCACCACTTGAAACAGGGAGAACTCCCGTGACTTCAGAGGTTAAGTCTATGGATTGTCCTAGTAGAGATACCTCTCCACTTACATCAGGAAAGGTGTATGTTCTGTCAGATGAAAGATCGTCAACATCAAATATACCAAAATATGTATCTCCAACAGACTCAAGAATTCGTAGAGTTGAAGCTGAGTTATTTAATACGATGTCAAAGGCTCCTGTTTGGTTCCAGTCTTCGGTGAGTGAGCCTAAAGCAATAGTACCATCTTCTGTGATTGGTCCGCCTGTAAGTCCGCTTCCAGTATTGATTTGAGTAACTGTACCGCCTGAATTAGTGTCAACGGAGGAAATGGTTATTGTGTTGTTAGCGCCAAAGGAGACTGAGGTTCCACCACTTCCTGCAAACCGTATCGAGTCACTATTGGAAGTTGCTGAAAACTGAGTAGTACCTGATGCGTTTGCAATATCTTTGAAAATGTTCTGACTTGAACCTTTATCAGTATTTACAACTGAGTCATCAATTCTACTCAGTCCATCACTGAAAGTAAGAGGAACTTCATAGTCAGTGCCTGCAGTAGCAATAGACAGCTGTCCCGTTGAGTCTATTGCCTTAACTAGACCTCCTGCTGAGAGACCTGCAAATGTAATTGTGCCTCCGACAGAGAGGTTTCCTGATGTTCCACCATCAGTTAAAGAAAGTAGAGTGTTGCTACCGTCTGTTATAGTAAGTGACCCTGTGTTAGCAATTGATATAGCTGTTGCAGGGTTATTGAAAGCAAGTGGAGTAGCAGAAGTAAATGTCCAGTTTCCACTTACTGTCTCATTTAGATTTTTTCGTGCAATTGAGGAATTTATATAATCAATAGCAATATTTATTTCACCTGCTGGAGATTCAGTAAGAGTAAAGTCAGTGCCATTAAAATCTAAAGTGTCAGCGCTATCGCTGACTGTAACATCTCCTTCTTGTACGGTTACTACCGCGCTGCTCAGTCCACCAACATCTGGAGAACACTCCCAGAGCTGAGAAACCGCATTCCATTTAAGAATATACTCGTTATCACATCCTCGTAGTAGAGAGAGTCCGGCAGCAGTAAGTTCGAGTCCGGAGTTAGATGACTGTGTAGAGGTACTTCCTGATGTAGTAAGTTCTATGCCAAGTGTCAGATTAGAACCTTCTGAACCACCATCCGCACCTGTTAAACCTAGTCCACTGGTAATTGATGCAACGTAGTTTCCATTCGTATGCGTTCCAAGTGTAATTAAGTCATTCAGTGTGTTTGCACCCGTACCGCCGCTTGCAACAGGTAATATTCCCGTTATCTCAGTTGGTCCTCCCGCAAGATTTAGCGCGCTTGAGGTAAGAACACCATTGCTATCTGTATGAACGATGCCTGATGTAAATCCGTTGAGTTTAATATTTCCTGTTGTTACGGATCCTAACGTAAGGTCTATAGAATTTGTCGTAGCCAATATACCATCTGCAGTAATATACATAGACCCTGATCCATCAGAAATAGTTGCTCGCGGAGTTCCGCTTGATACGTTTGTTATAGCAAATGCTGCACTGGCAGTAGAGGAACCTCCTATTGCAAAGTCAACAGAAGTATCTTTAGGACTGATAAGACCTGTACTCTGATCCCAGAAATTACTTCCTCCTACCGCTCCTGCAACATCTGTCCATGAAAGCTGTCCAGCGCCATTTGTTGTTAACACATATCCAGTTGATCCATCAGCGGATGGCCATGTGTAAGGCACATCATTTACTCCGAAAGATGTTGTTCCGGTAATTCGGACATTTCCACCGACTGTTAGTGTCTGTGAAGGGTTGGATGTACCGATGCCTACACGATTGTTTGCTGTGTCAACAAAAAAGGTAGAACCATCGATACTGACTGAATAGTTTGAGGAAGACGGTGATATAGAAAGGTTCGCGTCGAGAGTAAGAGTATCTCTTAAATCAGAAAAATCTAAACAATCTATACAGGAAAACGATGCTGCTGTTAGAGAAAGACCAGGAAAGTTAATCTGAGATCCTGTTGCTGTAACATTTAAATCTCCGGTTGATGTAGTCTGAAAAGTAACATATGCGCTTCCATCATAAGCAAGTCTCAACTGGGGGACAGCTGTAGACTGTGACTCAATCTTTGCTCCGGGGGTGGTTGTCCCAATTCCAACAAGATCACTACCCGTTTCAAGTCGTACCACAGATCCATCATCTACCCAACCTGGAACTGCTCCGGTACTTGTAATAGTAACTGTTTTTGTACTTGTGTTGGTTGAAAGTCCTATTCCAGAACCAGCTACAAATCTTAGGATATCTGTGTTTGATGAGGCATTTAACTCAGTTCCATTAACAGTGATTGTTTTGAAAATATTCTGAGCCGATCCAGTGTCTGAGTTTGATATAGTAAGGCCATCGATTGATATACCTGAACCTGCTGAGAGTGTAACTGCTCCAGTTTGTCCTTGGAGAGTTAATACACTGTCGGGAACTGTAACAGAGATGACTGGATTCTGTCCTCCAGTTACAGATACGTTGTCTCCGGCGGTGATAGAATATATCAAGTTTGAAGCTGTAACCGTACCTGCTCCGACATCAATATTTCCTCCCTCAACCAATAAGTCTGCATCCTGTAGAGTGACAGTGTTTGTAAATAAGGATGCACCTTCTACATTTATGTCTCCTCTGAAAGTGGTTGCTCCTTTGAATATTGCATCGATGTTGAATGCAAGAGATGCTTTTAGGTTTGTTGTTTGTTCAGCAAGTACTTCCTGGGGAGAGTTGACAGTCTCAGAAGTATAAAGGTTACTAGAGGAGTTGCTATTTTTCGAGTACGTTATATACGTAGCAGCTGAAGCTGTGATTACAAATAGCAATAATGCAGATATAACAGCCGGTTTCTGAGCTCTCTTAAAGTTTGGTAAAGAAAATAAGTTAATAGAAAAAGATGGGGACTTTAGGTGTGAAAAGTTAGATTTTTGTTCTGGTATTTGAGCCTCCCTATATGCATATTGCTCGATTTGACTCTGCTGGGAAGTATCTGGGGTAAGTGGAGTAATATGGAGTTTTCTAACTTTATCAGGATTGTTGACAAAGTCCATTGGGGTCAAAATTTGGCTGTGATTCTCGCTAGTTGGTGTATTAGGTTGTAGAATTGATGAGGACGAGCTTTTCTGATTGCTTACTGTAGGACTCTGTGTACGTAGTTTTTTTTTAGCTTCCAATGTTTTAATATACTTTTGAACTACTTGAGGATCGTACATTCTCTCACCACGTGAGTTCCGTGTAGAAGGAAGAATATTTTTCTGCTCTAATCTTCTTAGAGTCGAGGGTGAAATGCCTAGCTTGGATGCAGTTTGTGAAATGGTTAAAGGAAACGAAGCTTTTAAAGCTTTTAACTGCTCAACGTCAAAATGTCTGTTTTTCCCATCAATTCTGATGGCTTGGATTTTTCCAGCTTTATCCCATCTACGAATTGTGTCAATTGATACACCAAGAAACTTTGCAGCTTCTCCAATACTCATGTATTTTTTATGTTCGGGCAGGTGTCTTGGCATGATAAAAGGTATTGATGATCTTTTAGTGCATTTCTGCTTTAAATATCTATGCTTTGATCAACCAATACCTATATATTTATTGAACCATTGTTTTCACAAAAGTGTCAAGTATACAAATAGATGAATGAGCATGTTTTGTACACACTTCGAGGCTGAGGAGGAATGTAAGAAAACTGATCTGGTGACAATTGTTGCATAGATCAACAAAAAAATAAAAATGTGTATTTTAAATCACTAAATTTTAGCGTGAAAATCAACCAAAATATTGTATGAAAGTTAATAAAAAGTGACGCCACTCGTGCACCATTAGACATTTTTGCAGGTATTTACTTGCTTGTAGTGTTAGTTTTAATCCTGATTATTGACACTGCTTTTCCAGCGTGCTTATACTTAATTACTATGAAACTCTTCAGGGGACTGCGTGTTGTGAGAAAAACTGTAGTCTCTGTGCTTGTTATTAGTTTATTCTTCGGCTTCTTTGTGAAACCTGCAATCTCACAGGTATTTGATACCTCCTTTGGGGTAGCTAATTATTTGCCGATTGCAGAAGACAACGTTCAGGATGGCGCTATTATAGTGTCTGCACAGGGAAGATACACGTTAAGTAAAAACGAATATGATCCTCAGATGGTAGGTGTGGTGTCAGAAAATGCCGCCGTAGTATTCGAGATTGATGGTTCAGATCAAAAACCGGTAGTGGCAAATGGGAATGCGTACGTGCTTGTTTCGACTGTTAATGGTGAGATTCGCAAAGGAGATCTGATAACAAGCTCTACAAGACCTGGCATAGGCATGAAAGCGGCAAAATCAGGTTATGTGGTTGGTAGTGCATTGGAAGACTTTACTTCTACCAATACAAATGAAGTCAAGAAGATAAATGTAGCGCTTAATATCCGTTACAGCACATTTCAGACAAAGGCTACACAAAGCTTGCTTGATATTCTTAATCTGACCGCTGTAGCAACTACAGAAGAACCTACCACAGTATTTAAATACTTTCTTGCTGGACTCATTCTTGTTATTTCATTTGTAATTGGATTTTTCTCATTTGGACGTATCGCAAACGCAGGAATAGAAGCATTGGGTCGTAACCCGCTTGCTGGGAGAATGATTCAGCTGGGGATCATGTTAAACGTACTAATTACGGTGGCAATAATTGCATCAGGTGTAGTCATGGCATATTTTGTGTTACGATTGTAAAGACTGTTATTTATGGATACATATTTACTTATTAGTCTAATTGCAAACCTCGTATTGATGGTATTCCTTTTAGTGTTTATGTATTCGGTCTACATGCACGATAAACAGTTCGATAAAGATAGAAAGGCACTTCATCTTGATGCGTCCAGATCTATAGAGGATTCACATAAACGGGCTAAAGAGATTGTAGAACAGGCAGTGAGTCGTGCTCAGGATATCCTACTTAAGACCCAGTATATTAGAGACGATATTATCAAAAATCTTGAACATAATCTCTCTGACGTATCTGATGCAACTGTCAAAATGGTTCGCGAGGAAGCTTTGTCATTTAACCAAGAGTACAAAACGCTTTTGGAATCTATCCAGGTAGAGCACGCAAAAATGCTTGAGGAAGCTCGTTCAGCTTTGCAGGATGTGGAGTACTTAAAAAAAGAGTTTCATACAGATCTAATGTCAGAAGTGAAGCTTGTGCTTGAAGAGGCACATAAGAGCGTGGCTGCTGAGACTGATAAGTTTGATGCAGAGTACGCTCAGTTACTAAGTCAGACAAAGCAGGAATATATGGCAAAAGCTGAAGAAGCACTAAAGATATTAGAGAGAATTCCTGAGCAAGAGATGAAGGAGTTCAAAGAAGTACTGCAGAAAGAATCGCTTTCCGCACAGAAATTATTAGGAAATCGTATAAACGAACTTTTTTCAGCAGCAGAAAAGGAAGTAGATGCATATAAACAGCAGCGGATAAGCGAAGTAAAGACGCAGCTAGAGTCTGCAACAGAGACGATATTAGAGGAGGTTATAGGAAAAAAATTAAGTCGTCAGGATCATGAGGTTCTGGTTATGAAAGCCTTAGACAAGGTTAAATTGGAAGGTTCACTTCCAAAAAAAGAAGATCAATTAACTTAATTGTTTTACTAAATTGAAAGAAAAACATTACTATGAATCTGCCCATATTAACTCACATTTATACGCAAGAAGACAAAGTGTATATTTTGGATAAGCTGGATAAGCTAGGTCAGGCGACATATTCTGTGAAAACATCATTTGAGTCTGAGGTTTATAATGCTTTTTCATTTTTTTTGGCTGAATCTCTCTTAGAGTCAGCTAAATCACAAAATGTTTCCCTAACTGATCCTCAAGCGGTTCAAGGATTTTTACAGGAAGTTCAGGCAGCTATTAACGCTTTACCTAAAGCGACAGTTCGGTTGGCATTTACCCCTAGTAATGACTTGTTAAGAGATATTGCGAAACGTTTTGATATATTAATTGGCGGCAAAATAATAGTTGACTATGTTGTTGATCCAGACCTAATAGGAGGGGTGATAGTTGAAGTAAATGGAAAACATCTTGACTATTCATTGAAGAAGCTTATTCGTGAAAAGCTAAGTTTCGAGATAGGGAAGGAAAAGGAAGCAGGGGTATCAATATAATATCTTGTCCTTACCTATTACAAAATTTATATGTACAATTTTGAACAGTTATTATCAGAAACAGGTGAGTACGGGGTAGCTACAGAGGTTAGGCCTCCACTTGTAGTACTTTCTGGTCTCTCAAATAGTAGTGTAGGTGAAATTATTGTATTTGAGAGTGGAGAGGTAGGAGAAGTTTTTATTCTGGAACGTGATCAAGTACAGGTTCAGGTCTTTTCATCTACTACTGTAAAAGTAGGTACTCGTGCGACTCGCACCGACAAGACTGTGAACGTGCCTGTGGGAGAGGAATTATTGGGAAAGATAATTACGCCTTTAGGCCAGCAAAAATCGGGAGAACAAAGCTATATAGCTCCACAAACTGAGCATGCAATAGACACCCCCGCTCGTGGGATCTCTGAAAGATCAAAAATTGATAAACCTTTTTTTACCGGTACAGCAGTAATTGATATGATGATACCTCTTGGATGTGGGCAAAAAGAGCTTATTATTGGGGATAGAAAGACAGGAAAAACATCATTCTTACTCTCTACCATAAAAAACCAAGTACAGCAGTACGGAACTATCGCCATATACGCTGCTATTTCTAAGCAAAAGAGTGATATTAAAAAGATTCAAGATTTTTTTGTCAAAGAAAACTTGGTAGATAACACTGTAATTGTTGCGACAGAAGCAGACGACTCTCCCAGCCTTATCTATCTCACTCCTTATAGTGCCATGACCATAGGGGAGTACTTTCTGAATCAAGGTCACAATGTACTTGTTGTGCTTGACGACCTTTCTACCCACGCAAAGTTTTATCGGGAGGTCTCATTATTGGCAAATAGATTTCCCGGTCGTGATTCATATCCAGGAGATATTTTTTATACTCACGCAAGGCTTCTTGAGAGGGCAGGGAATTTTAAGTACAAGGAAGGCAATAGGTCACTTACCGTACTGCCGGTTGCAGAGATTGTAGAGGGAGATTTTACTGGGTATATTGCAACTAATCTTATGGGTATGACTGACGGACATATCTATTTTGACAGCAACGTATATTACAAAGGTATCAGACCAGCAGTTAATATATCATTGTCTGTTACTCGTGTGGGTCGTCAAGCACAGAACGAGCTTACCCGCAGTATTAATCGTGAGCTTACAGCATTTCTGGCTTTATATGATAAGATGCAAAATCTTTCCCACTTTGGCGCAGAGCTTAGCGATACAGTGAAGCAAGTGCTTTCAACAGGAGAGATTGTATATTCCTTCTTTGAGCAACCATATAAGGTTGTAATCTCTTTGGAGGTTCAGATAATTCTTTTCTCAATGCTCTGGCTTAAATTTTTTGAGAAGTCAGGAAAAGAGGATATTGCTGCATATCGTGAAGCGTTAAGTAAGTCTTATCAAAATCCGTCAAATAAACAGCTTATAGATAATTTCCTTCAGACCTCAAAGACATTTAATGAACTTCTTGGAAAAATATCTCAGTATAAGGATCAATTACTCGCTATGTGTAATGTTGTACCGTCACAAAATACCGGAAAAGTGATTGGTAAGGTTGATGAGATGATTCAAAGCTCAGTGCAGGAGACTGACGGAGAAGAAGAGAAGGTTAAAGCAAGTTAAACTATGCAAAACAAACATAAAACAGCTTCAGATTTAGAGTTGGTGGGGACACTTAAAATGCTTGCCCAAGCCTATGAGGAAGTATCAGTACTAAAAATGCAAAAAGTACGTACTTCAGTACTTACCACTCGTGAATTTTTAGATGGACTGTCAACTGTGTTTGTAGATGTGAAACGTAACTATGGGAATAAAATTCAAAAGCTAATTGAGAAGAAGAAATATTCACCGCAGACTACTTTTTCTACTCGTTCACATAACGGCAAGGTTCTATCGGTGTTTCTCTCTGCGAACAGCAAGTTTTATGGTGATATCGTGAAAAGAATTTTTGATGTTTTTATTTCTGATATTCAGAAGAAGAACTCAGATATCTTGATTATCGGCAAAATGGGTAAAGAGTTAATGGAAAACTCAAAATATAAAAAGAATTATTTCTATCTTGATCTGCCGGATTCTGAGGTTGAGATGGATAATCTTCAACCTATCGTTGATACTTTGTCCCAGTATGAGAAAGTTGATGTTTATTATGGTAGGTTTTCAAACATGGTTAACCAGGTTCCAACGATGTCAAACGTATCTGGACAGGAGATATTGGATACTCAGGATACATCTAAAGACAAAATCGTGCAGTATGCATTTGAACCAAGTATGGAGATGATACTAGACTTTTTTGAAAACCAGGTTTTTATTTCATTATTCAAGCAAACAGTAAACGAAACAGAGCTGGCGCGACTTGCTTCGCGTATCAGGGCAATGGAAGAGGCGTTGGGAAATATTGAGAAGCTAGAGCCGCGGATAAAACGAGAAAGTAAGATTTATCAGCGTGCAATACAGAACAAAAAACAACTTGAGATTATGACAAGTGTATACTTTTTAAGTCAGAATAGGTAGGTTAGAGGGAGAGAATACTTGAACCTTTATTATTAATACTTTACGCTTATAACTATGAAAGGAAAAGGAAAAATTATTGCTATATATGGACAGGTAGTAGAGGTGGAGTTTTCACAAACTCAGCCAAATCTTCATGATCTTGTGTATCTTGAGTCGGATCCTGATATCAAGTTTGAAGTTTTTGCCTCGGCCTCCGATAATATATATTTTTGCCTCTTGTTATCTATAAGTACTAAGCTCAAGAGAGGACAGGTTGTTATAAATTCAGGCGAGCCAATAAAAGTTCCGATCGGTCCACAAGTACTTGGCAGGATTATGAATGTATTTGGCGCACCTCAAGATGGAGGAGAACCCATTAAAGGTTTATCGACACGAGCAATTACTTCGGAAACCATAGTATATGACGATGTCGTTGTTCCGCATGAGGTACTAGAGACAGGAATCAAAGCGATTGATTTCTTTTCACCTTTACTTAAAGGGGGGCGAGTAGGTTTATTTGGAGGAGCGGGAGTAGGAAAAACCATTCTCCTTACCGAAGTTATTCACAATGTCGTAGTTCTTGCTAAAAAAGATAAAGTCTCAATTTTCACAGGGGTTGGTGAACGCATTAGGGAAGGCCAGGAGTTATTTGAAACACTTAAAGAAAGCGCAGTTCTTTCTTCAGTGGCTTTAGTGTTTGGACAGATGGGTGAAAACCCTGCTGTGCGTTTCAAAACAGCGCTTACTGGAGTGTCTCTGGCGGAATACTTTAGAGACCAAGAGAAGAAAGATGTACTTTTCTTTATTGATAATATTTTCCGTTTCGCTCAGGCAGGATATGAGCTATCTACTTTGATGAATATCATTCCTGGTGAAGGAGGTTATCAGGCTACTTTAGCCTCAGAGATGGCACAGTTTCATGAGCGTCTATCGTCTACAAAAAATGCATCAATAACCTCTATGGAGGCAGTTTATGTGCCATCAGACGATGTAACAGACTATGGTGTGCAGTCAGTTTTCCCATATCTAGACTCCAGCGTAGTACTTTCGCGCGCTATTTATCAGGAGGGAAGATTTCCTGCGATCGATTTCTTATCTTCTACATCTTCTGCTCTAAGTCCGGAAATCGTGGGAGAGGAACACTACAAAACCTATATTGATGCTCAGGCTCTTTTGAAAAAGGCTTTAACTCTTGAGCGTATTGTCTCTTTAATTGGTGAATCAGAGTTACCTGCTGATGATCAGGTTTCTTATAAACGCGCGCGTTTGCTGAAAAGTTATATGACGCAGAGCTTTTTTGTAACAGAAAATCAGACTGGACGAAAAGGTGAGTATGTAAAGCGTGAAAATACTATTGCAGACGTGAAAAATATTTTAAATGGAGGTTACGACACAGTTGAACCCGAGAGATTAATGTATGTAGGTACTTTGCAGAATAGTTCTGATTCACAAGGAACACCTCAATCTGAGCAAGTTGTTAATCCCACAGTAACAGATCCAAAACCAATAACTTCGGAGGGAACAAATGGAACAGCAGAATAACCTAAATCTAACTAAAGGCGTACTAAAACTACAAGTTAGAACTCCTGAAAAGTTAATATTCAAAGGAGAGGCTAGAGCAGTGTCTTCAGTAAATGAGCGCGGACCCTTCGATGTATTGCCATCCCATCAAAATTTCATAACTATCATTCATGAAAAGCTTGTTATTATTGACACTAATGGTGAAAAGCAAGATATACAAGTTCAAAGAGGAGTAATGAGAGTGCATGAAAATGAAGTTACGGTCTTTTTAGGCATGGAAGCATTTGAACATACTTCTCAGGAGAGCAGCGCTCAATAGGATATTCACTTAGTTAACTACAAACCAGTTAAACTGTATATCGCGAGTTGTTGCTTGGTTTACCCCTACTGTAAAACTCCCATTCTCACTTTGTCGAAGCAGGTATAGCACCTGGTTTCCTGTATTTGTGCTAGGCGTAATATAGATGAGTGAGTCTTCAGTTACATGAGGAGTATTTATAGTAACTTCACGTTTATATGCCTTCAGGATTGCAGTACCAGCAGATGAGTTGGCTTTGACTTCATTATCAGATACCGCTTGAGCATCCTGGCTGAATATATTTAGTTTAGAAAGGAATGCACTTCCTGAGGCCACTAAATCGCCCACAAAATTAGCAGACCCTGATGAGTATACGTCTCCATCCTCATTAATCGTTAAAATCGGTAATTTTTCGTCGTTAACGATGCGGAAGTTGGCGCTCTCTGTCCCATTTTTCTTTGGCAGGAAGACATCAAGGTCATGATCCGCAAGAGGCGAGATAATATTTGCAAAGAGTCCTCCTTTTATAGTTACATTCTGATCAAAGTTTGCATTACCTCCCACAGTCATATTTCCATTTGCGTCAATTGCGACCAGACCTGATAAGAAGGAAATACCTCCTTGGCGTAGCGGCTGAATCTGAATATCGTTTCCTAATACATCTATTGAATCTGGTCCGAAAATAAAGTTAGTACCTATAGCAAACCTATCCATTACGGTTGCTTCACGAAAAGTTGCTGTACCCAAACTCAATAAGTTTTCGTGAAACATCGCAAACTGTGCAGACATTGTTCCTACATCTATAAAACTTCCCGTTTCTATCTGCCAGCTCGGTGACCAATTTCCTGTAGTATAAGAAGGCGATATTGGTTCATCATTCTCGGAGTTATTATTTAAGTACGACGCAATTCTTTCATCTAAACCTTCTATTGTGCCAGCCCTTATTGAGTCCGTGGTGAGTGTGCCTGACACTGTTGCGTTTTCAAAACTACCTGTTTTTGCTTCTATATCTCCTGCAAAACGAGCATTACCTTCATTATCGATAGTGGCAACAGCGGTTCCAGTTGCGTCCTGAGAATTTCTAATTTCGAGTGCAGAGTTTTCCAAACTTACAGAGATTTCTGAGTCATGGGCTAAAGGAGAGATAAAGTTACTACTGATTTTTTCAGCTGTTGCAATATCCGTGGTGAAGTTTTCACCTGGGAGAATAGAGTTAATATAATCTGCTAGTGACTTGCCATCGATACGAATGTTATCACTTGTAACATCTAACTGCTCAACAACTATTTTTCTGGCTGCTAAGGTGCCTGAAACAATAGCATTCTGTGACTCTATCAGTCCGATTTTTGCTCTGCCAATTGTGGCTGTTGCAAAAGAAACCACCTCTGAAACCCAACTATTTTCTCTTTTAACACGAGTAGTAGACTTCAGAAGAGCCATGGCTACTGTATCGTAGGTACTGGAGTCCAATGCAACAGTTGGAACTTCTGTAGAAACAAGCTCGCCTTGAGCGGTTAAAGTAGCTCTTGGCTCGTGCCATGAAGGCTGTACCAGTACTAAAATCTTTCCTGTGGTATTGCCGCTATATGACTGCAGTGCGCGTCCAACGATCATTCCTCCAGTTATAGCCTTTGTGCCAACTCCTTGCTGTGGAGAGAGAGTAATGGGGTCGCCCGCTGAAATCGGTCCATTCTGTGTTGAAACAAAAGTTTCAATCTGTCCAACTAGTCCGACTTCTATAGATTCGTTACCTAGGTCTTTGCCACCTATAAAAGCTGGATGTTTTGACGCAACTCCAATAATTTGTGTATTAGTGTCAGAACACTTACTGACTGTGTTTGATGGGGTTAGACATATTAAGCTGCCATACGGAATATCTTCGTTTAGGTCTTTTTTCATATATTCTGCAAGATCTGCATTGGTGGATTTATATGCTACACCTGATCCGTTTCCTTCGATAGATGCAAGTGTTCCTAATCCGTCAGTATGAAACGAAATAAATTTATTGTCCTGGGTAAGTATTTGGTTTTTATTTCCTAACCGTATAATTAGGCCATCTGCATCAGTTGAAGTACTCGTGTTATATATCTGCATTGCTGAGCGAGAAGCTTGGTTATCAAGCAGGTCTAGCTTATATTCTGGATTACTGTTGGCTATACCCACAAAGCCACTACCGTTTAGCGGTTGAAGTATAAGATTGCCAGTAGTGTTTCCTCCAATGATTAGGTTGTTATTATTGGCTGATTGGATATTCCTCACACCTCCAGAAAATGTTAATGATCCGGAGATACTGGCAGTACCAAAAACGTCCAATAAAGCGGTGGGGTTTGAAGTTCCTATTCCTACGTTTCCTTGAGGGCTGATCGTAAACCGTACTAGGTTATTTGTTTTAAATCCAAGAGCAGAGTTATTATAAGTACCGACTGTTGCAAGAGTATCTAATGCTGAAAAGTCTAGCCTCGTTTGGGTAACTAGGTTTTCGATTGTTACTGTAGGAGTGCTTTCGTGTGCAATATGAAGGAGTTGTGAAGGTGTCTGCGTCCCTATTCCAACATTGCCTGAGTTGTCTACGATCATTCGGGTAATGTTATCAGACATTAGCTTCATAATATCTCCAAAAGTGCTGGTGTTATGTACAGTAAATAGAGTATTAGCAGAGTCTGAGGCGATTACTACCTCGTCAGCAAAGTCTACAGATCCCGATGATGATGCATCTGTATTTGAATTGAAGATTGGGCCTTGTATATCTATCATCCCTGACCCATCCGGTTTAAGGACTATATCGCCATCTGAGCCCGCTACGGTAGTGAGGATGGTTGTAGTACCACTGATAGTAAAATCTCCTCCTGTTGCTGAAAATACGGGGTTCGAACGGCCTCCTAGAACTAGATTACCCGATGAATCAAGCGCAAGAATTGTATTGGCGGTCTTTGAAGGATCTTGGGTGATAGGTACCATGCCATGCAGCATCTGTGCATCTTGAGCGTAACCCACGTTTGCAAGTCGCTGTCTAGGTAAAAGTTCAGAAGAAGAACCTATTTTCATACCTAGGTATAGGTCCTTATTGTCAGTGAAAAAGCTATTTGAGAGAATTTGTTTCCGCCCGAGCTGGATAGTAAAGCTCCCGTCATGGTTTGGCTTGATTTCATGGGCCTCTCTCCATAGTACCGTAGTGTTATCAGTGTGGTGGGGGTAAATGCTAAAAGTTAGTTCTGTAGGCGTGGTTATAGGTGTGTTGTCGGCTGTGGTAAGCCTTCCGGAATAAGAGAGAACCTTTCTATTTTGAAGAGCGCTACCTAGAACATCACCTTGACTAGGTATATCTACATACTTTGCATAGCCATAGATCAACAATCCTGAGCAAAAAAGGGTAAGTACTGCAATATGCAGATAGTGAGAAATGGAGTATGTGTGATATGTACGGTACCAAGCTGGTCTTTTGTTCCTGAAGTCAGTTATCACGCTTTTGTAGCTAAGAAATTGCTGTGACGATCGGTCAGGGATGAGGTTGGAAATACGATAAGCTGCCTTTTCCTCAGCTTGTTGATAAATGTAACCAAGCTGTTGAAATAGCTTTATGGGTGCAATTCGGGAATACCGTTGATCTTCAATCCTAAAAGCCTCAAGTGCTGAAAGATCTTTTCCGTTTATATTTGTTTCCCTATGTTTCGGGGTGACTGGAGTAGACGTAGGTGAAACATCAACTGAGTGTCCAACAAAATCTAGGTACTTTCGGATGGAAGACATTTTACGGTTCACAGATTTGGGAGAGAGTTGTAGGCCGTGAACTAGAGTGTTGGAGTAGCTGGATATGATTTCGTTTGATATCTTTAAGCATGTTTGGATATCTTTTTCTAGTTCAAGCCATTTGGTGAAATGCGATATATCGCTCATATAATTCTTTACAGTCACCGGCGAAGCTTTTTGTTTATAGAGATAATATTTGAACTCGCGCAGCTTCCACAGATCGTAGTCAAGAGATGATGATGATGGTACAGAAGGAAATGGATTATTTACTTGATGGCCTGACTCGTTTAGAAGAGAGATTAATTTTTTGATTGCTGATATATGACGCTCTTTAGTACGTGGAGATACAGCATTATCTTGTGAAAAGTCTTTCACGACTGAAGTGGTAATCTCGTCAATGCTAAATGGTTTGCTATAAGTTCGTGAAAACCAGTTAATAAAATATCTTAAATCAGCAACGTAGTTTTTTACTGTGCTCTCACTTGGAGCTGTAGGTTGCTTAAGCAATAGTTGTTTGAATAACTCAGGCAGTTGCATAGGTATTTTCACGGGTTAGTCTATCTACTTCTCAAAATTATTACCGCATCTGTATTTAGGTTCAAATTATACAGATTATACAAATTATTTTGACCCTATTTATAGATTAGTGAAGGACCTATATAGTGTCAAGTGGGTAAAACGATGAATTGATATATTTAGATATATTAAATTTGACCAAAAATAGGATTGTGAAATGAATTTTGTGTGGCTGTGAAAAGATTTTTACGTCGTGTAAAGGTTTTTTTAGATCTTTTCATGTCTTTAATTTATATATCAAACAATGTCATTTTAGAGTTTCAGAGTCTAATTTGCTTATGAATAGACAGAATACTATATCAGTTTATGATTCTAAGAGGATTGCATGCAAAATCTTCATCTGTGCCTGAAAAATAACTAAATTATCAAACATATTTCTTAACTGATAACGATTTGATTGCTATGAAAAGGTTGCTATATCAGTCCAAAATAATTTATTCCGTATGAACTTATGATTTAGAGGTTTGATTGGATATTAATTTTGAGGCTGAAAGTATGTGTGACTAGTTTAGGGTATATTAATGACGATATTTACGCACTCTAAGATATACACCTGACATGAAAATTGCAACAATCAGTAATACTACTGTGGGTTTTCCCGGAATTCCTAGCAGTACTTGGTTTTTCACGATTGTTGCATCTCCATATTTCATGGTGATTTCAGCTCTATATATACCAATTAGTATTTCTGGATCCCATGCAATTTTTTCCCCGTTACTGTAAGTGAAGTTACGCACTTGATCTGCGAATATATATCTAGGCTCAAGGTTGTACACCTCTACAGTCTCTCCAAGTAGGTTCTTGATGCGAAGATCACCTTCTATCTTAATAGGATTTTTTCCAGTATTACTCGCCTTAATATCAAACTCTGCGAGGTTGTTAAAGATGAGAAGAGGGGCAGAGAACTGGATATCATCTGACTTAGGAACTGAGTTTGAACCAGTAAGAATCATAGGAACAACAATAGAAGTTTGAACATTACTTGCAGTACGGTTCTCAGGAGTATCAATGGAGACACTTGTAAACTCAACACCCATTAGGGGCAAGCTATCTTGATTAGAAGGATTATATACAAGACTTACTTCATGTTCTGATCCTGGGGGCATGCTTATCTGGTTATTTTGCTCTATACCTTCGATTGATATGCCTTGAGGTGGTTGAAGTTCCTTTCCAGGTCTTACACTACCTTCACCCGAAACAGTAAGGGATATGAATCTATAGGTAAGCGTTACTGGGTCCAAGCTTCGGTTGGTAAGTTTAATAGTATGGTTTCCAGATTTGTTTATCTCAATGACTGCAGGACTTACCGTAAAACCTGGGGCAGCGTGCGCAGTGCGAGCGAGGAAGATAAAAAGAGAAATAGTAACTATAATTACTTTCATATTTTCAGTGTAGTCTAACCATTATAAAAAATAAAGACTGATATACTTTTATCTAGTGCGTCAATATTTCACAGATAATCCAAGCCACTTAAACTGAAAATTTCTCGAAAACTCAAAGCTGGTTTCGGATATTGTTCTATTTTTTTAAATATATCACTCTGTATCATGTGCCGAGTAAGGTTTTTTTATGTGTATTTATCAATCAAAGACTAACAGTGATAACAGATCAGGCTTAATATTTGGATTGATATATCAGTCTAAATCATGAATGCTTATTACAAGTGAGGAATTAGAGTGTAGGTAACGGTATTTGCATATGGTACCGGTCTCTGATTAGAAGGAATATTTAACTTGTAATGGATATTTGCAGTTACTTCAGCTTCATCTGTGGTAAGTATGGGGTTTGCAGGCTCACCGAGTGATTGACTAGCAAGAGGTCGGAAGAAATCAGGGTAGCTAAAATCTTTAAAGCAGGCAGGAGAGTTTTCACATCTAACTCCATACCCAAACGTTAAAGGGCTTTTCCATACGCTTGCCTGTGTGGGCGTGCATGACCCTGAATCACAGGTTGTATTGTTAATCGTGTCCTCATCAGATGACTTTAACGGGTGGTTTTGCGTAATAAGCACTGTAGCTCCTCTAATACCAGTACTTAAGATTCGTATGGAATCAGTCCGTACGAGCGGGTCACCGGGAACTAGAAATCCAAAAGAGATGTAAGGTGATGAAGTTAGTATGGTAAGTGATGATGCAGGTTTTTTGCTATCAGGTATCGGAGCCTTTTGAGGATTTAGAGTAGTTCGAGGAATAGTCGGTGTTGTTTGCTTAAGTTCTAATCGCAAAGAGTCATTTCCAGCAGTCTGGGCGGACACTGTCTGAATATATGTAAAATATATCAATAGATATAAAAGTGTGGCTATGCTTAGTTTCCTTTTCATAATTTAATAATACAAACGCGGAGGTGAAAGTGCAAACGTGCTTTGACTATCAGTGTGAGGGTAGCTAATCGGCTAATACTTTATAACTAATAATGTAATTATATAATTTTATACTCGTACAATTAGGATAGTTTAGTTAATTTTCCTTATGCTATACTTAGCCTATGAAACAAGATGCCAAAAAATTCAAACCAGCAGATTTTGAGGCTAAATGGCAGAAGAAATGGGAGAGTGATAAGGTGTTCTCTCCGGATATAGATACTGCAAAGAAGCCATATTACAACCTAATGATGTTCCCATATCCTTCAGCAGAGGGAATGCATGTGGGAAACATGTACGCACATACAGGAGCAGACATTCATGGTAGATTCCGCAGAATGCAAGGTAATGACGTGTTTGAACCTATCGGTCTTGATGGGTTTGGAATACACTCGGAAAACTATGCAATGAAGGTAGGGCGTCACCCAAAAGAGCAAGCTGAGATTAGTGAGAAAAACTTTTATCGTCAAATGCATGCCACAGGCTCAGGATTTGACTGGCAGCGCACTTTGGAAACCTATGATCCAGACTACTATAAATGGACTCAATGGCTTTTCACGCAGATGTTTAAAGCTGGTCTTGCATATAAAGATAAAGCTTCTGTGAATTACTGTCCTTCTTGTAAGACAGTACTCTCAGACGAGCAGGTAATTGCGGGTCAGTGTGAGCGGTGTGGATCAATTGTGGAGAAGAAGGTGCTTGAACAGTGGTTTTTCCGTATCACACAGTATGCGGGACGTTTGCTTGATAATCTACCTGAGCTTGACTGGACCGAGAAAGTGAAAATTGCTCAGACGAACTGGATTGGCAGATCAAAAGGCGCTCTGATAAGGTTCCCAATTGCAGACTTTGTCTTGCCAAATGGGGAAAAACCCAACTTTGTTCTACTTCATGGATTTAATGGCAGTCCTGACAAAAATTTCTTCCCTTGGATAAAAGAAGTCTTAGAAAAAATGGGATACGACGTCCAAGCGCCTGAGCTTCCTCATGCAGATAATCCTACAGAGGACGAACAGGTTAAATTTGTAATTGAAAATACAAAGATAAATGAAAACACTATTATACTTGGCCATTCCCTAGGAGCAGCGGTAGCCTTAAAGGTGCTAGAGAAGACTCCACATCAAGTTGCAAAACTTGTTCTTGCTGGAGGCTTTATAGAGCCGAAGTTTAAAGATGACAAAAATCGGCCTTACAGCACTAATTTTAATTGGGATTATGACTGGGACGCTATAAAGGGTAAGGTCAGTGATATTACAGTATTACACGACAGTAAAGACCCTGTTATTCCTTTTGACCAGGCAAGCAGCTTAGCAAACAAGCTAGGAGTAAACGTTGAGATTGGTGATGCTCAGGAGGGGCATTTTAGAGGAGAGCAAGAATATAGCTTGCTGGAAGCAATAGTTCCTCACATAAAAGCGTTTACAACTCGTCCTGATACACTTTTTGGGGCTACATTTATGGTTATTGCGCCTGAACATCCAATAGTAAATAGCCTGTTAGACCTAGAGTCTAAATTAGGTTCAGAAACTATAGAAAAGATTAAAAATTATGTCACTCTGGCATCTAATAAAACGGAAGCAGAGCGAATTGCTGATGAAGATTCAGGACGCGGAAAAACAGGAGTATTTAGTGGTATGTATGTAATAAATCCAGCCACTAATGAAAAAATCCCTCTCTGGATCGCAGACTATGTACTAGCAAGTTACGGTACTGGAGCTATTATGGCAGTACCTGCTCATGATCAGCGGGATTACGATTTTGCCGAGAAGTACAACATTGCAATAAAGCAGGTAGTAATGCCAAGCTTTGTTGATACGCTCAATCCTCCACAAGAAGGTAAAGAGAATACCTTTAGAAAAACCATAATCGCAATCGTGAAAAACCCAAAAACCAATAAGTATCTGATTCTAAGATGGAAGCACCATAATTGGATGACTTTTGTTACAGGAGGAGTCGATGAAGGTGAAGACTTAATAGAAGCTGCTAAACGAGAAGTTGCAGAAGAGACTGGTTATACAGACCTGAGGCTAGTGAGAGAACTAGGTGGACAAACTGAGTCATACTTTTATGCAGCACATAAAGGTGTGAATCGTCAAACTAATGATCAGGCCTTTTTATTCGAGCTTAACAGCGAGGCTCGTTCAGAAGTCTCTGAAGACGAACAAGGTCGGCACGAGGTAGTTTGGATGTCTGAGGATGAGGTTGAAAAAGCAGGACTACGTCACGCAGAATTTTCATTACTTTGGGAGAGAGTAAAAACAGGAATAGATGCATATGTTGGATATGGTTTGTTGCAGAATTCAGGAGAACTGGATGGTTATCACTCTCATAAAGATGCTGATAAGATTATTGAATTCATATCTGGTAATGGTTGGGGAGAGGTAAAGGAGCAATATCACCTTCGTGACTGGCTGATTTCACGGCAAAGGTACTGGGGACCACCGATACCGATGATTTACTGTGAAAACTGTGCTAAATCTGGTAACTCGTGGTTTAATACAGAGGAGGCTCAAGAATTTTCTGGCCGAGACTCATCTCCCGAGTTTGAGAAAGAAAGGTCCTCCAGTTACGCGGGTCAGACTGCTGGAGTTGCGGGCTGGTATCCCGTTCCGGATTCTGATTTACCTGTATTACTTCCTGATATAAAGGATTTTAAACCTGCTGGGGAGGGTAAATCACCATTGGCTAATCATCCTGAATTTTACGAAACCACTTGCCCTGGGTGTGGAGGCAAGGCATTTAGAGAGACCGATGTTTCGGATACATTTTTAGATAGTGCATGGTATTTTCTTAGATACTTGGCTACTGATTGGGATGATTTACCATTTCCGTCATTACCGATAGCAGAAAGTAAGTTACAGTTATTAGACAGTGGAAGAGGGAAACTGGAAAACGTGAAAAACCGTTCGAGGTTCTTACCGGTAAATATCTACATTGGTGGAGCAGAACACAGTGTCCTTCACTTGCTTTATGCGCGTTTTGTTACTATGGTGCTGCATGACTTGGGTTATATCGATTTTGAAGAGCCGTTTACAAAATTCTTTGCACACGGACTTCTAATTAAGGAAGGTGCAAAGATGTCAAAGAGCAAAGGCAATGTTATTGTGCCTGATGAGTACATAGACAAATATGGAGCCGATACATTAAGATCATATTTGATGTTCTTGGGACCATTTAACCAGGGGGGAGATTTTTATGATACCGGTATAGAGGGAATGTTTAGATTTTTAAGAAGAATCTGGCATTTGATTGAAAATAGAACAGAGATAGGAGAAGAGGACGAAAATATTACTCGCGCTAGGCATAAAACGATTGCTGGTGTAACTAAGGACATGGAAGAGTTTGGATATAACACCGCCTTGGCAAAGCTGATGGAATTTTATAATTTGATAACAGAAGGTAAAGGTGAGTCGGATAAAATTAAGCTTAATCAGGACACGGTTGAAGCAATACTTAAAATGCTTGCACCATTTGCTCCTCATATGACCGAGGAACTGTGGCAGAGTCATTTAGAGAAAGAACACGACTCATTTAACTCTATTCACCTTTCTTCCTGGCCGACTTTTGACCCTTCTTTGATTATAGATGAACAGATAACTATTGCTATTCAGGTAAATGGTAAGCGTAGGGGGGAGATTTCTGTAGATAAGGATAAAATAGATGATCGGACAGTTGTTGAAAAGATGGCAAAAGAAGAAGTATTTAAATATCTTAATTCTCCTGTAAAAAAAGTCATATACGTACCTGGAAAGATTCTCAACTTTGTTATTTAAGTTTTTTCATAGCTTGTGTTACAGGCTTTCCAGGTATATTTTAGATCTTTCTATTTTGTGATATACTTCCACTCATTAATTCAATATCTTGATATTGTTTGAGATAGTTGAGTTCGTTCATTAAAATACAATGAGTAGCATGCTGAAGCTCTTGTTCAGGGTTTGAGCGTGCTGCTCATGCGGGCAGGCATAAAATTAGAAAGGAAAAGAATGTGATTGCGGACCTACTGCCTCGCTATTATGAGGCATTTGGAAATGATGTCACTTATAACACTATTCACTCCTTTATCATTCAAGGACATGAAGTAGCTTGGATGGAAATGAGTGGGTATAATTACACTTTCAGAAGCCTTCACTGTGAATGCTATTTCACAGAAGAAGTCGGCTGGAGAATTGACAACGGACGAATTAATCTTGAAGGCGAGAAGATATGTCTGTATAGACAGGCGATCATCCATCTGAGGCATCTCGAGCTTCGTCAAGAGTATCAGAAACGTTACCAATCAGACAGGATAGTAAGTCATTTACTTGGAAGTCTGAACCTTAATACAGTTATTCTTGACTTAATGCAAAAAGTGAGAGATGGTGAGTTTATAGGAGAGGATGGAAGTGGAGCTGCTTTCTATGGAGGGTACTTTTACCTTCAAACCGTAATGGCAATATCTGACATGCATCCAAAGCAGGTTTGGGAGGCTGCCAAACAGTTGGTTGAGGAGGGAAAGATCTCTCTTGAAGGATCAATTATCCAAGATTATCGCGAACCCCCTGCTCCTGAATGGACAGAAGAGTTCAGAATAGAAGAAGATGGTTGGGTAGGAATTGCACACTTACCGGCTCATTCAAAAATGACACAGGTGTGGAAGCTTGATGTAATGAGTGCAGATGGCTTAGAAGCCTCTGAGCCAAACTATGATTTACATCTTTCCCATCGTCCAGATTTTGGACCTGATGTCGACGATGTCACAGAAGCTGAAATAAAACTTCAGCAACTAATTAGCCATGTGAAAATTGGCAACAAAGCACCGTAAGGTAGCAAGGGAGACTAAGACACTCAGCTGCATATGCAGCCGAAAAGAGTAACTTAGGGTTTTTTCTTAAATACCCCAAGGTGCTTTTTTCGTGGAGATTTTCTCTCTTGCAGTACTCTTTTTTTCCTGATACTCTGAATTTGAGAACAATTATGGATGAGCAGACGACTGCTTTCCTTAAAAATTACGGCCTCATTATTCTCCTTGCTGTGGCAGGCATCGCTTTTTTTGGCTTCGGTATACTTCAACTTCAACAACCTGACACACCTGTTATAGTTGCCGATGATCAGGACTCAACTGAGTCTGGAGAAATAGTGATTGATGTTGGTGGAGCTGTCTTAGAGCCTGGTGTATATAGCCTACCTGCCTCCTCGCGGATAGCAGACGCACTCACTCGAGCTGGAGGAATAACCGATGAAGCAGATACAGTGTATATTTCCAAGACAATAAATAGGGCACAGCCTCTTCAGGATGGCCAGAAAGTATATATTCCTCGAAAATCAGAAGTCGTTAGCTCTACCCAGTTAAAGCCGGAACAAACTTCCGGGCTGATTAATATCAATACGGCGAGTTCATCAGAGTTAGATACCCTTCCCGGTGTAGGGCCTGTAACCTCAGAAAAAATAATTACTAATAGGCCATATACAAAAGTAGAAGATCTAGTTGATAAAAAAGTCGTATCTGAGTCAGTTTTTGAAAAGCTGCGTGAACAGATAACGGTATACTAAGATGAAACAACTTCTTGCTGTTGGATTTTTTTTAGTCCTGATTTTAGGTATCAGATTATATCTCCACTCAGTTCATCCTGCTAAATATCAGCCCAATACTCATGTTGAAATTACTGGAATTATCTGGAATGAGCCACAAAGATATGGTCAGATACAGAAGGTGAAAGTGGATGATGTAGTGTTCGTCTTGCCTGAATACCCAAGGTATGAGTATGGACAAAAACTTAGTTTATCAGGAATTTTAGAAGAAAATACTTTTACTAGCAAAAGTGGAGAAGAGGTCACAGAGTTAGTTGTTAATAATCCTGAGATTCGTAAGGTTTCTACACCAATCATAATTGGACAAGCTGCATGGATGAGATCTCGCATTATCACAGTATTAACACGAGTGCTGCCTGTGGATGAAGCCGCTCTTTTACTAGGTGTGACCCTTGGTGTGCGAACTGAGTTCAGCGATGAGTTGCTCGATACCTTTACTCAGACGGGCATCTTGCATGTAGTCGCAGCCTCAGGAAGTAACGTGGCTATAGTTGCAGGAGTCATGCTTTTTAGCCTTGAGAGAGTAACAAAGCGTAAGATCTCGATCCTGAGTACAGGGGCTGCTATCCTATGGTATGCCTTACTTGCTGGATTTGATCCTGCAATTATTCGAGCAAGCTTAATGGCGGTTATTGCCTTGACAGCACAGTTACTTGGTCGTCAGCGTATCTCTTATTTTATTTTACTACTTACTATATGGATAATGGTCATGGTAAGTCCAGATATCTGGAAAAATGTAGGATTTTTACTTTCTGTATCTGCAACAGGTGGAATTATTACGTTAAAACCTTACTTTGATCATTTGTTCAGACGAGCAGGGTTTATTAAAGATGATTTGGGTACAACAATCGCCGCTCAGTGGGGAAGTCTTCCGATTCTCGTTGGGACTTTTGGAAACTTTGCTCCTTTGTCCTTAATAGTAAACCTAGCGGTCTTATGGGTTGTGCCATTAATTATGATACTTGGTTTATTATCTTCATTTGGAGCAATCATCTACCCAAGCCTCGCAATGCCATTTGCTTATATGGCATATCCTTTTTTATTTTTCTTTCTAGCAGTAGTCAAGGCGTCGTCCTATTTTGTTGAATCAATTTCAATCATAAAATTATCGCCACTGATATCTATATCATACTATTTCATTTCTATATCAATTATTCTATATCTAAAGCTAAATCATGTCAAAAGTTAAGCTGTGTATAGTATTAGGGTTTTTGTTGTTATTAATCCTTGCCACGTCACAATTACAGAAAAGTTTTGATGGCAAGCTGCACGTAGTGATATGCGATGTTGGCCAAGGAGATGCTATTTTTATTAGAACACCAGCCGGAAAGGAAATGATCATTGATGGAGGACCTGATGAATCTGTTTTAAGCTGTTTAGATGAATATAGACCTTTCTGGGATCGATCGTTAGATGTGATGGTGCTCACTCATCCTCATTATGATCATTTCAGAGGACTAATTGATGTATTGGATCGGTATGCTGTTAGATTGATACTCCAGGAACCAATAGATAATACTTCTGAGGCATATAAAGTGTTTACTCAAGCAGCTGAGAATGAGAAGTCTAACCTAAAGACCTCCACAAAAGGAACAACTATTATATTTGCTGATGGAGTAGAATTAAAAGTACTCGGACCTGATCAGGCATTTCTCAGTAAGGAGAACCCAAGAGGCATTATAGGCAATGATAATCCGCCGTCACTCATTATGCATCTTTCATATAACTCATTTGATTTGTTACTAACTGGTGACAGTGATGGTCAAGATCTAGAAAGGTTTGTGCCTGCAGGACTATCAATAGATGCGTTAGTACTTCCTCATCATGGATCTAAAAATGGATATACACCTGCTGCTTCTAAGTATATTATACCAATAATTGGTATAATTTCTGCGGGTAAAGATAATTCATATGGTCACCCTCATCAGTCAGTACTCACAGAGTTACAAAAACATAACTCAGTTGTGCTGCGCACAGATTTGCAAGGCAATATCCATTTAATTATAGATAAAAACGGCAATATTTTTATCTCACCGGAGTCTAAGAGTTATTCACCTATTGCAATTTTTCAATCTCAGTGATAGTCTAAAGTTAGTTATCAATAAAACTAACAGATATGAAAATTCTTATAGTAGATGATGAAGTAGAGCTTGCGCAAGTTTTTGACGCTGCTCTCCGTGGCGCTGGTTATGAAGTTAAAATAGCCACTAATGGTAAAAGCGCGCTAGATATGGCAAAAGCAGAGCAGTTTGATCTGATAATGCTAGATCAGATGATGCCTGACATGTCAGGAAATGAAGTATTAAAAGCCTTGAAGGCAGATCCTGCTACTGCTACTTTTAAAGTTGCAATGCTTACAAACTTTGGTCACGATGAGATGGTGAAAGAGGCTCTCTTTGCCGGTGCAGTAGATTATATTCTCAAATATCAGGTATCAGGCGATGACATTGTTACAAAAGTAAAAAGTCTTATTGGCTAGCATGCTTCAAACATCACAAACTGATTATAAAAGTATCCTCTCCGAATTTTTACAGCATCAGATTACTATTTTTGGTCCACAAGCTGTGAGTAACAAGATATCAGACGTCAAGGGTTTAGTCTTTGACAAGGATGGAGTAGTGAAAGATATCTTGGGAGATCCGCATACGGTCTTGCAAGAGGTTGCAGCTAAACTTGAATCTCTCTCAGAGTATGCAGTAAAGACTTCATTTGATCGTATACTTGCTGCACACTCTGCTGAAAATCCTCCGCCAGTATCAAACGTCTCACTCTAGAACAGTCTGGATCAAAAACTTGACACACGTCAGGATTTAAGGTTGCATATAAGTAGGTATGGAAATTACCATAATCGTTTTAGGCTTACTATTCTTCTCAAGCATCATCCTCTCTGGTGTGGTTATTCATCTATTACGCCGTGATGATCAAAAGAAAGCAGAGTTGGGTCTTCAAAAAAGAGAAGCGACTCGTAAGTTTTACGAAGCCAAAGTACTACAGGAAATTTCAGAACAAATAGGATATTCCTTGACAGGGAAGTCGGTCGCAGAAACTATCATACGTTCCTTTGAAAATTTGTATGGTGTCTCTTGTGTTACATATGTGCTGATCGAAAATCATTCGATAATTCAAAAATCAGTCTTAAAAGAAGCTATTGGTCAAAAGTATGTCGACAAGATACATCAAGTATCACTTAACTCGCTGTATGCTTTGGAAGAACCAGTTAAAGGATATCATGTTGCTGTACAAGTTCAACAGAGCAAAGAGATAAAAAGCTATATTGCTTTACATTTTGATCCACTTCCTCAGTCATACTTTACAGTACCTTTAGTTATAAATAATACTTGTGTAGGGGTAATTACTGTTTCTTCTCGACTGCGGGATGCATTTTCTAAAGAGGACATGGATATGGTATACAAAGTAGTTAAACAAGCAGTAAAAGCGACAGAGCGAATGGAGAGTCTTATTCAGGCTGAAAACAGCAGAATGATTAACCTAGTTTCCAGTATTCCTACCCCTGCAATTTTATTTGTAAAAGAAGGCAATAGGCTTAAAATATCTGCCGCAAACCCAATTGCGACAGAGATCCTCAAGCTCCCTGCAAATCCATCTATTGATGATATCGTATGGAGTGTTGAGGGGAACTTAGATCTGCATAAGCTGATCGAAGAAGTATATGAAGGGGGTAAGAGCGTCTTTTTGAAAGAGGTAGCTTTGAAAAACCGTTACTACAAAGTTTATATCAATCCAGTGTATACGATTACCCAGGACTCAGTTGTAGGGGCAACACTGTCCCTACTTGACGTAACGTTAGAAATGGAGTCAGAGAAGCTAAGGGAGAAGTTTACCAATATGGTAGTACACGAACTGAGAGCTCCAATGACCTCTATAAAGGGAGGTGCAGGACTGTTATTAAAGGGTACGTTGTCTAAAGAGGATACTGAAAAAATGCTTCATATTATCTCTGATTCCTCAGAGCGTATGTTGACACAGATTAATGATCTCCTTGATGCTGCAAAACTTGAAGCTGGTAAATTTGCTATCGCACCTGCGCGGGCAAATATTAATGAAATAGTTCAGACAAAAGTGGATAGCTTTTCATACCTCGCGTCCACTAAGCAGATTACTCTTACATGTGAACTAGATAAGTCAATTGAAGAGTTTAATTTTGATAAGATGCGAATTGATCAGGTAATCACCAATTTGATATCAAACAGTCTGAAGTTCACTCAAACTAACGGTCACATTACGATCAAAACTGAGAATAAAAACAATGAAGTGGTAGTATCTGTAGTGGATGATGGAATGGGAGTTCCTGCAGGAAAACAAAATCTGTTATTTGTACCTTTCAGTCAGATGCAGAGCGCGTTTAGAAGAGATGGTTCAGGACTTGGATTATATATCTCAAGAGGAATTATAGAGTCACACGGAGGTAAAATTTGGATGAATTCCCAAGAAGGTAAAGGTACAACTGTAAGCTTTTCTATTCCTACAAACATAAAACCTGACTCAGAATCACTGACTCCACCGCACGTTCCTTCACAGCCCATTATGCCACGGGAAAAAGTAGTGAACTGATCTCTGTTTATTGTATAAATTTTTCAAGCAGTACCTGTTTGAGCTCTTGATTTAACCCATCATACCCAAGAGCCCAGATCGCTACGCCTTGTAGACCTTTATTAAGTACAAAATCATATTTGAGTCCTAGTGACCGTGCGTTGTCAAAATGCGCCGTAAATTTACGGTCTGTATCGGGATCTTTATAAGAAAAGTAAGGGGTCTGACTAGTGCTGTTCCATTGTAGAGTGACATTTTTGCTCATATCTGATAGCTGGGCATAAGAGATCGCTTTCCCGGGCTCACCAGTGTCTGGCCAGGCATATCCGTAATAAGGTACAGCAAGTATTAGCTTATCAGCTGAAACTCTTTCAAGATAGCTTTGTATAAATCCTGCAATTCCCATAGGCCCTTCAAGAGGTGCTACAGGCCCTGCAGAACCCTTTGGCGTATGAATATCGTATCCCATGATAATAAATGCGTCTAAGTGGTCTTCTAGAAGCGATATCTCAAAGAAATCATTACGTGCCCCTGCAGTTACGTAGGTATCGACAGTCAGTAGTGCATCCGGTACTTGTCTCTTAAGTTCCTCGTTAAGATTCGCGATTAGACGAATAAACCCTTGTTTGGTTTTTTCTGGCGCTACACCGATATACTCAAAATCTATATTTATTCCATCGAGGGATTTACTTTGAACAAGCTGCACAGCATTTGAAATAAATCTTTCTTGAGCTTGGTCAGACGTGGTTACACTCTCTATATTTGTATTATCAAACGCTTTAATAGTAACTAACACCTTAATTTTACGCTTCTTGACCCGTGCGAGAAATGAGTTTAATTTTTTATCATTCCACATCTTCCAACCTAGGTCAGGATTTTCTCCTCGGCTTATCATAATATTTCCCTTCCCGTCTGTTTCAAGGCCGAACAAATTTATTGACGTAAGCCCTTGAATATCTATTTGCTCCTCTCGTTCAAGCATCCAATAAGGGAAAAAGCCAACAACTTCCTTAGTTGGCTCTCCAGCGTATTTCAGAGTAATATTTGTAGCAGGGAAGGAAAAAACAGTATCCGGATTAAGCGGAGTCTGATTAGCATATACCACGTCTGGAGCAAGGACATCAAAAGGCTGATTTATGCTTGCAACTTCAACTATCTGATCTGAAAGAGGTAAGGACTTGTCAGTGAATGATACTCTGTGAAGTGTAAGTAGACTACCTACTGAAAAGATCACAATTATTGACGCTACTGTAGCTGTTCTTTTGTTAATTTTTGCTTTTAACTTTTGCTTAATCGAAGGCTCTTCTGGTTGGATTTCTTGAGTTTTTGGAGTTGAAGGAGTGAACTGGATTAAATTATCACTTTCAATCTCGGACAGAGCTTGGTGGAACTCGTCTTCAGTCACACCGATTTCCCTAGCATAGTCAACTGCTTGTTCGAACGAACTAGAAGGGTGGGAAATAATCCACTCTTTTATAAGTCTTATGCGGACAGGGTTATTCATATGATTAAACGCATAAACTATATGCTGTAATTTCAGTATGCACAAAATGAAATAAAAAAGTCAAAGCGCAAAAGGCATTAATATTAAATAAAATATTCTACTGATAAATCTTGAACAGGCTTATTTCAGGCTGACTTTATAGAGGTTATATGGGGCACCTGGGATATTTAAATTAGTTAGTATGACTAGGTTAGATCCATCCGGCCACACTGTGACAAAGTCTTCTAGGAAGGGTCCTGCATAGACTGTTGTATTATTTTGTCCATCAAATTCCATAATATTTACCTTTCCCTCATCTACATAAAACAGGTGTCGTGAACTAGGGTGCCAGGAGAACTTAGGTACGGCACTCGAAGTTGAGTCATCATTTTTTTCCCACAGTAAGTAATTTCTGTCTTCTTTTATGTCGTAGCTGTATATATTACCGTCTTTTATTTCCCGGACTTCAGGAGTAGAGTTAGTTCCTTTTAAGCGTGGTGAGATAATTATAGGAAGGGTTGCGCTTCCGCTTGCCGTATAAAGTATTCGATCGTTTTCAGGAGCAATCTGCGCGTTCTTGAAGTGCTGAGTGTAAAAAGGTCGAAGTTTGCTATGTAGGGTTCTGGCTTGGCGTTCTTGCTCAGCAATGCGCTCTTGTTCCCACTGAGCTTGAATCTGAAAAATGGTTTGTGTAACATCTTGAGGAGTTTCTGAAAAGGAACTTGTATTCATGATGTAGTAAGCATTACCAAACTCGCCTGAAACCGATGCGAGTAGTTGATCTCCATCAGGTGAGAAAGTAAGTGTGGCATTAGAGAAGTCAGCTATTGTGTTATCTGTAAGCTGGGTTGATAGTCCTCCGATAGGTAGAATAGGGCGTGAGCTCATATTCATTAGATATATTCCATTCCGTCGTGCAAGAGATCCGTTCACTACGTAAGATATAAGTGAGTTAGTCTCATCGGAGGCTGCGTTCAAAGCTCCTGTTGTAGTTAGAGGATCGAGTTTTGGCGTACTAGGGAAAAGCAGAGCATTTGCCTGACTTACCTCACCCTGTTTGACATTGATCTTTTTGTGCCAAGAGAAGTATCCGTCTTTTTCAATTCTTATATCATACTCACCAGGTTGAAGGTTTATTGTATTATCAGTAGCTGTTGTAAGATGGTTATTCACATATACTCGCGCTCCGTCTGGTCTACTTGTGAATACAATTACTCCAGTACCTTCAACAAAAGTTTTTCCGTCTTCACGTGTAAGGCGATATCCGGAGGCAAAAAAGATTGCTACAGTCGTAATAATAATGAGTAGTGAGATTAGAGCAACAGAGCCGATAACTACTTTACGCATATACCTTAATTATAGTTTGTTACTGCATTTAGTGCAATGTTTCTTCCTTGTCTTGCACAACATTTGCTCTGAGACTATAATATATGAAGAATCCCGTATAAATGATATATTTGAGTAATAGTTAGATATGTTTTCAAAAAGAATTGGAATTGATCTTGGTACAGCAAATACGCTCGTATATGTAGCAGGTGAAGGTGTAATTTTAAATGAGCCTTCAGTTGTTGCAGTTAGAGCAGAAGACAATAAAGTCGTTGCGGTTGGACAAGACGCCAAAGAAATGCTTGGACGTACACCCGGAAATATTGTAGCTACACGACCCCTTCGTGATGGGGTAATTGCTGACTACGCAATTACTCAGGCTATGCTAGGTTATTTTATTGACAAAGTAGCAGGCAGGTCGCGCTTCGTAAAGCCTGAAGTCATGGTGTGTATTCCGTCAGATATTACACAGGTAGAAAAAAGAGCTGTGCTTGATGCTACTATGGCTGCTGGAGCACGCGCTGTATATCTTATTGAAGAGCCTCTTGCTGCGGCAATTGGTGCAAAAGTACCCATAGCTCAGGCTGCAGGTCACATGATTTTGGATAGTGGAGGAGGAACTACAGATGTAGCAGTTATTTCACTAGGCGGAGTCGTAGTTCACACATCTGCACGGGTGGCAGGAAACAAACACGAAGAGTCAATATCGAATTATGCCCGTAAACGCTTCGGGTTGCTTATTGGCGAGCGTACGGCAGAAGAAATTAAGATAGAGATTGGAAATGCTTTACCTGATCCTAAAAAACCGTTGAAAATGGAAGTAAGAGGCAGAGACAGTGTTACAGGGTTACCTCGCTCAATTGAGATGTCTGATATGGAGGTAGAGGAAGCACTTCAACCTGTCTTAAAGGCATTGGTTGGTGCAATCAAGGAAACATTTGAAAAAACTCCCCCTGAGCTTGCCTCAGATATCATTGATAAAGGGATCGTGCTAACAGGTGGAACGTCATTATTAAGAAACTTTGACAAATATGTTGCACGTGAAACAGGTGTCCCTGCATACGTAGCTGAGGACCCTCTTTACTGCGTCGTTCGCGGTACGGGAGTAGCTCTGGAAAATTTGGAGTTGTATAAGCGTTCAATTAGTAAAAGCTAGAGGATTATTTTATTAACTAATTTTACCGCTTGTGTAATGTTGAAACGGACAAGGTTTTTCACAACTTTCCACGAATTGTAAGAGGTGTCAGGTTTAAGAATAATCCTCTAGCAAATAGGGGTAAAATTTTAAATTTAAATTGATAAATTCGATATTAGGTTGATTTACCAATATAAATATCAGGGTAAATTAAGTATACATAATGCTTATATTTAAATTAGTATTACAATTATAAAGCGCAAATAGTAATTAGCAATATGCTTAGTAACACAGAAATTCTAGGAGTAAATATAACTACTTCTTCAAAAGAAGAAGTTTTAGACTATATTATTACAGGACTATCTAATAACTCTAAAAAAACTGTAATTGTTACCCCAAACCCTGAGCTTATCATGCTCTCCCAAAAGTCCAGCAAGTATAAAAACATACTAAATCAGGCACAAGTTAGCCTCCCGGACGGAACAGGAGTAGTTTTAGCATCTAAGTTGCTTGATAAAGGAATACAAGTTAGGATTACGGGGGTAGATTTCATGAAAAGTATATGTGAAAATGTTTCAAAAGAGCTTGTAAACATAGGCCTTTTTGGAGCACAGCCAGGAGTAGCAGAGAAGGCAGCTGACTGCTTGCGTAAAATGTACCCCGGAATTAAGATAGTTTATGCCTCTGATCTACCACCTTCTTCTCGTAACCACCTTCCTAAAATTCATATTCTATTTGTAGCTTTAGGTTCTCCAAAACAAGAACAGTGGATAAGTGATCATATTGATGAAATACCCGCTAAAGTAATTATGGGAGTAGGTGGTGCGTTTGACATGATAAGTGGAAAAGTGAGAAGAGCACCAGGCATTTTTCAAAGACTCGGACTCGAGTGGCTATGGAGACTAGTGATTCAACCATGGCGTCTGAAGAGACAGTTAAGATTATTAGGGTTTGTTTGGCTGGTTTGCAAAGAAAAATTTAGTCGGAGCAATCCTACAGGTATAAAATAATAATTTTTCTCACTACAGTATTTCAGTTCATCTCTACGTACTTTCTATACTAGATATTACAATTAATCTTAATTAAATTGTTTTCTTACAAACTAGTGCTTGACAAGTATAGATGGACTTTGCTACGCTGGTATATAGTTAAGTCATACTTAATATCCTTTATGTCTAATCAAAAAGTATCAATTGAAGACTTACCCGATCTTCTCACAGTTAGAGAAGTAGCTGACCTTCTCCGGGTTTCTCCTCTGACGATAAAGCGATGGGGCAAAAGAGGAAAACTTCCAGCTATTCGTATTAACTCTCGCGGTGATCGTCGATATAAAAAAGAAGCAGTTCTTTACCTCCTAGGTATCCAGCAGAAAAGCGATATCTAAAATTTCTGATTTCTCGTTAAAGTGTATTAATTTTGTCAGGATATTGACAAGCTATATCTTAATTTACATATTAAACTTCTTGATTAGGTATTGTTTTATAAGAAGGGAGTAGCGCGGTGACGTGCGCTTTCATATCTCAAACGAGGAAAGAGGAGTTAAACCAGCTCCAACTTTTTTTTGAGATCGACCCTGATCGAGAGTTTGCAACCTATGAAGTCGGATGTGTCACCATGTCGTGGTATCGATTTAGGACTGCCTATTTTATCAAGCTTAAAATAGAGCTAGGAGAAAAAACAGAGCACGAACTGGTTAATCCGTTATTATTGCGTCTTGTGAGGTATGATCCATACAGTGAGTTAGATGCAGTAGTTCCTGAAAGCGGAGCAATTTGCTTTGTAGCTGACTCACCTGGGCAGTATGGGTTTCGACTTCTTTAAGAACAATTATTCCCCTGCCAATAAAGGCAGGGGATTTTTCTATCAAGATTTGACTTAATTAATAATACTAATGTGCCTATAAGTAATAGTATGATTGGGTAAAAATAAACCCATAGCAATTGAGATATACGATCAAATTTGCTATAATCCCAAGCATATCTATAATGCTAGCGTGCTTTTATTTTGAGCATGGTTGAGCGTTTAGGTACTTTAAAAAGCGGTAGCTCTGGGAAGGAGCAGTCGATGCAGATCTTGGAATCACCCAAACCCGACACACTGCTTGCGTGGTTAATTCCCATTAGTATCGGATTAACAATGGTCGTACTGGCATTCATTTTTGAATACCTGACTCCTCGATTGATTCCGGCATTAGCTAGTGCGAGGAAGGGAAAGACTGTGCTTGCTTTTTCAACCAGTCACGCCAATGGAGGATCAGCTATTGAGACTCTTGCTTATGATCTGGTCAAGCGTCTTGTAAACCGTTATCCTCAGGATATTGTGAAAGTTCCGATAGGAGATGTTCTTACTCAGGGAGAATTGGGATTAATCTGTTCGAACAGGTTAGGTTTTGCGAGGGCAGTAGATCGGTATGCTTATGAAGTAGGCCGAAAAGCCTACTTTGAGGAAACTGGTTTAGGAACGACAGAGTCTATATATTGGATAAGGCTTGGTCTACCACTAGACTAACCGCATATTTCATTTCCCGGTTGTCCAAAATGGAGAGCCGGGAAAATATCTCATAACATCCATTATTCTTTTTTTAGTTATCTATACTTCAATCCAGCTAACAAAAATATAAGTCGCATTTTCTTCCAAAATCTCATAATCAATTTATAAGATATGAGTTACCTTTTATTAATTAAGTAAACTTGAGTGGCAAATACTGCACAAGTCACGCACAGGTAGCAAATTAAAAAGTCAAAATTCAGAAGTCAAAACTACAAGTCAGAGATCAAAAATGAAATTACAATTTATAGAAGGATGAAGAGAAAAAAGAGAATAGAAAGAACAATCCTATAGATACCGAATGGAATAAATGTATTCGTCTGAATAAATTTAAGTAGCCATCGCATTGTCACTAATGCAACACCAAATGAGAGGACTACGCCTAGTCCTAAATGCATCAAATTTTGCTGTGTCAGTACGTGCGTTGATTGGAGCATGTCGTAACCGCTAGCTGCAATCATTGTAGGTATGGCAAGCATAAAAGAGAATTCTACTGCTGAGCGACGATTTAGTCCAAGCAAAAGTCCTCCCATGATGGTAGCCGCAGCTCGTGATACTCCGGGGATAACTGATATGGACTGGAAGAGTCCTATGAAAAATGCTTCACGTACAGTTATTGTTTTGAGTGTTAGCTTGGTGCCTTTTTCCTCACCGATCTTTTTTTCAAGTAGAATCAGAGCGATACCTCCGATAAATAACGCTGCCACCGTTATATACTCATTACCTATTAGTATATTTTTTATGATGCTGTATCCGGCAAACCCCACAATTGCAGCAGGAACAAAAGCTACCACTAACTTATTCAGTAGGCCTCGATTTTGAATAATCATTTTACCGTACAAAAATACGGCAGCAAGTATGGCTCCAAGCTGTATTACTACTACAAATGTTTTTACGAAATCAGTTTGTTCAACGCCTAGAAGTTTAGTAGTTAATACTAAGTGTCCTGTAGACGAGATAGGCAAGAACTCGGTGACTCCTTCAACGATTGAAAGAATTATAACGTCTAATAAGTCCATGAGATTATTGTAGCAGAAAGCGTTAAATTGACCTAATTAACCTAAGTACTCTAATTGACCTAAATAAGCACAAATACGTAAATTTTGTTATTAGATAATTGGGATTTGTTTAGAAATTAGTCCGCCAGCTGGCGGATTAGGAATTAGAAATTTATAATGTAATAGCTCGGTAAGACCAACTAAATGATTCATTAATTAACGTTGATACATATTTTGATATGGATGATGATTCTTGACAGAAATGACCTACAAGCCTATACTGGAGACGCTCTTAAGTGGTGTGAGGAGACATGGTATGTTTTCCTCTACATATTTCTCTGAGCTTGGGGTATTTCTCGGTTTTTTCGGGAGAGACGAGATGATTTGTGTATCACCCCGTGGGGTAATGCCAGCATCTTCCCGATTAAAGTACAGGGGAATCTCCATGAATCTGACCCTCTTAGGAGCGGGATTTATTCATTACGTAAGCTGCCTTAACTAATATTAAACCGCAAAAGCCGCAAGCTTCTCTCTTTTTATTGATTTTTGATACAATACAGTAATTCGCCGACCTTGCTCATTTATAAGCTAGGTAAGCGTGTAAATTAAAATTATGCGCCGATGTAACTCAGGGGTAGAGTAGCTCTTTCGTAAAGAGCAAGTCGTGGGTTCGAATCCCACCATCGGCTCCACTCGTAATAGTCCTATAATATAGATATTTTGCCTACTTTATGCTATAATTTATCCTATGTTTGAGCTGTAGTGAGCATTCAGATGCTTAAACCAGCTGAACACCGTTCATTGACTTAAAGCTAAGGAAGGAGTTACTGACTGTATCTGTGGTCTAGATCGTCCCTTGAAGTTCAGACTAGGAGAATTACATGTTGAAAAACTTCATTAGAGTGTTGGGAAACGTACTGGAAGTAGTTTTTTCCATTCTTTTCTTTATCATTGCGGTTATCGTGGGACTATTTATTTTCGTGATTGTTGATCCTCTCAAAGGTGGGAAGATCAGCTTTTGGTACGAGGAGAAAATATTCTACGGCAGCTCAGGTTATTAATATACACCCCGTCTTCAGTGGAAACCCCACTGGAGGCGGGGTTTTCTTTTTTACTCATCTAATACTATAACAATATCGCTTTCCACGACGGTGTTAGCGCTTCATTCATTTCACAAACTTAAACTATTGTCATTTTCACACCTGTTCTACTTTTTTTCGTAATTTGGTAAGGATTTTGATTGATTTGCAGAAACTCTTACATTTAGCATGATCAAGCTTAAATTAGCCTCAAAAATCGTCAAAATATATGTATACAAAAATAGTACAAAATGGCATTTGACCCCTTGACAAGCCTAGTGGCATATGGTTAATTATCTATACGAGGCTAACTTTTCACAAAGTCCTCTAAAAGTACTTAACTAGAAATATGAAAAAACTAAACGTACTGTTCACAAATTTTCTAAAACGGCGTGTCGCAGACGTTTCAGGCTTTTTCCAGTTGTGGATCATTGTTCCATAATTGATAAGAGCGGGAAATGTCAGGTTAGTATATCGCGTGGCAGGAATTACGATATACAAATTAATAACAAAACGCTTTTGAAATAGGATATGGCTGTTTGGGGAGAAGTTCGGGCTCCCCAAGCGGCAATTTTCTCGCCAAGGTGAGAATATCCGGTGATAAATAATACCCGTTGCACCTTGTACCTACCGCCGTGTAGGGGCCCTGCAGAGCAGGGCATGTAAAATAATCCTCCTCTGGAGGACTTCGCTTATCTAAAAACAAGATAAGCTTCTTCAGATATGTCCTGATTTTTTTCAGGATCCGCTAAATAATATAAAAAATGACGCATGGAATTTGCGGAGGTTTTTTGCTACAATCATGCAGCATAACCCTTCGCGTATTTGTGTTGCTGAAATCAAGCCGAGATAGCTCAGCGGTAGAGCAGCTGTTTTGTAAACAGCAGGCCCGGGGTTCGATACCCCGTCTCGGCTCCCAAAAAAACATATTATTCCATTGAATAGACTTTTAATGTGTGATAGTATGACAGTGGAATGGAAATTAGGACGGGAATAACATTTGATGATGTCCTGCTTGTTCCTCAAGAAACCTCTCTTCGCTCAAGAAGCGAAGTAGACTTATCCACTCAACTCACCAAAAAAATAACACTCAAAACACCAATCATATCCGCGAATATGGATACGGTTACCGAAAGCAGAATGGCTATTGCTATGGCTCAGTTAGGAGGTATAGGGTTTATTCATCGTTTTATGACTGTCACGAGTCAGGTAAAAGAGGTCATGAAAGTAAAAAAAGAAAATCTTCCTGTAGGAGCTGCTATCGGGGTTAAGGGAGATTACGTTGAACGCGCAGATGCGCTTCTTAATGCAGGCTGCGATGTTTTGGTAATAGATATAGCGCATGGTCACAGCATTCAGTTAATAGAGGCATTATCGTTGCTTAAATCAAAGTTTAAGGACTCCCAGATTGTGGCAGGAAATATTGCGACCGGAAAAGCTGCTGAAGACTTAATCTCTGCAGGAGCTGATTGTTTAAAGGTTGGTATCGGTCCGGGCGCTTTTTGTACTACACGAATAGTAACTGGCGCAGGTATGCCTCAGTTGACGGCAATCATGGATATTGCTGAAGTTTCGCGTAAACATAATATTCCAATTATTGCTGATGGTGGTATCAGATACAGTGGAGATATTGTTAAAGCGTTGGCTGCGGGAGCTTCGACGGTAATGATGGGAAGCAGACTTGTAGGGTGCGAAGAGAGCCCGGCTCCTTTAATTGAAATAGAGGGAGTAATATATAAACACGGAAGAGGTATGGCTTCTACTGCTGCAAATCAAGCAAGGTCTGAAAAAGACGAGTCTATCTCTATCGATATTGAGAGCTACACTCCTGAGGGAGTAGAAGGTAGCGTTGCTTACATCGGTCCTGTCAAGCAGTTACTTGAAAAGTATCTAGGAGGAATAAAATCGGGGTTTTCTTATTGTGGTGCAAGAAACTTTGACGAGCTATGGAGTAGAGCCGAGTTTGTGCAGATTACCGCGAACGCTCTTGTGGAATCTCACCCTCATGATGTGCTCGTAAAATAATAAAGCGCCGCAGGTATACTACGGCGCGGTGTTGCACTATTTTTTATCTGTGGCTTCTGATTCCTCAGCAATTTTTTCTGTCTCAGCTAGTAACTGATCCTGACTTTTTTCGTACTCTGGCATCTGCCAGTCCTTCTCGTTGAAAGGATCCTTCGGCTCGTGGTTTTTGAATGCCTCATCAAAAATTTCATTGAGCCTATTTGGCATTTCTTTGTCCTTTCTGTAATCTAATCACAATATAGATCACGCAATACATCTTTAGCTGCTACATAGCAACTAGACGAGACCAGGAGACGGTAGAAGTCCCATGTTTGGCGCAAAATTCTTTCACTTTCCTCTGATTCCTCAGCGATAACCTTAATCGTTTGCTTAATAATAGACTCACTTTCATTCAGGTTGTTGCGCGTTTTAGCGCTTATCCCTTTGAAGTCCTTAGAATAAAGTAGCAAAATGGCAGCCAATTCAAGTGTGGATATTGAACCTCCTACTTTTCTATATAGATAGTTACGAAAGTCTAGAGACATTCCCATTATGTTTGTTAGTTTTTTAGGAGTCTCATCTGTAATCACAACTTCTTCAAGATTAGTGATCATAGTTAGAAGATGCATTTGGTTTCCTTCCTACTAAGTCAAAGTGCAATGGGTGAATTATAGCAGATAAGTAAAATTTGTGGTTAATATACACAACTAAGCCTAGAGCAAATTATAAAATCCTATAATAAAAACTTGTCCACATGCAATTCACAGTCCTGGAGTAAATACGTGAATTGAGGCTAAAATAGTACTATGAGATTTATTAAAGTGGGTTTCGTTGTAAAAAACATACATTTACTTCACTTTGAAGGCTAAATTTAGTAGAATACATAATTAGTATTTTTATCTAGTATTAATTGTCATGACAAAATTAATAGAAGATTTTCCTCTATTTACCCAATAACATATACTAGTAGGTACTGATCTTTGCCTGGATGGCGGAGTAGTCAATCGCACCAGACTGTAAATCTGGCACCCGTTTGGGTTACCTAGGTGCAAATCCTAGTCCAGGCACATTATTATGTTGTACTGCCCTGATGGCTCAGTGGTAGAGCGCGTTCTTGGTAAGAACGAGGTCGCGGGTCCGATTCCCGCTCGGGGCTCATATATAACAAACAGCCATTAATGTTTGAATTCTGAAGCTGATTCAGATATAATACTGAAAGTGATTTTTCATTTTCAATATTCGATTATTCAAATAGAAAATTGTAAAAAAGAATATTCATTCGAAGAAAGGAAATTATGGCAAAAAAAGGTGGAGCACGCATTACAGTAGGATTAGATTGCAGAGTTTGTAAACGACGCAACTATGTTACTACGCGAAATAAACTAAATACGAATGAAAAACTTGCTTTGTCCAAGTTCTGCAACCAGTGCAGAAAAATTACAGAACACAAGGAAGTAGAGAAGCTAAAGTAGTTTCTACTATGAGGAGTGTTCTAAGTTAACTGCATCAAAGTACGTTTTATAAAATTCATAAGTATCTACAAGACCGTAATTAAACGACCCGCTTATAATCTCGTCCCTTCCTTCACTTATCTCTTTTGCTGTTACATATGCTAGACCAGGTTCATTGATACATAAATTGTTTAACCTTCGGGAAGTTTCATCTTTAAATGCAAAGTTAAAAAATTTCGCAAGCAGGCGTGGATCAGATTTAAGGTTAGTGGTGTTTTCTAATCCAGTATAAACTTCTCCTTCTCGCATTTTTGTAACAAATTCTGGCATGACTTCATCATTTGAAGTAGCTACAGACAAGCTATCTTTCCATCCTTGCATAAACTGTGATTTGGTAAATCTCATTTGCTCAGGTGTTATTTCAGGTATATTATTTGATCCCATCTGTCCCATGATTATTCCTCTACCGAATACTGCACCTAATATATATCCACCTTTATCTAAATTTCCATACACGTTCTCTCTAATATTACTGAGTTCCTGGAGACTTTCCATTAGAGGAAACTCGAAATCACTATAATAACGAAATTCGCTCCAGGGAGCATTTCTTGCAGGATTATCTAGTTCACGTTTAATAAATGGAATAATGTCATAATTATCACGCTTAATGGGAAAAGGAGAAAGAGTTTGTCTTTTTTCCTGAATAATATCTTGTTCAGATGGGGAGTATAGTTTTATTTCTGCACTCATAATTAATTATATATCAACTAGCTTGTTTTACAATAGGCATAAGTTTTATCATTTACTCAATCCGTGATATTATGGTAGGTGCGCATGAAGCTTCCTTTTCTTGGACCAGTTAAGTCTTTTTTTAGTTCCCGGTTCACATCTCCTCAGCAAAAATTTGTTGTATTCGTGGGTATGCTGGCGTTATTAATACCTGTTTTATTAGTAACCGTTGCAGAAGTGAGCAAGCGGCAAGACCAACAATCAGGTGCAAACGTTTCTATTAGTTCGGCTACCAACTGTAGTGTAAGTGATACTGAGGTAAGTCTAAGTTCTCAGGAGCAAAGTATGCTGCAACAAGTTAACCAATACCGCCAGCAGAATGGTCTAAGTCCCCTTAATCAACAGACAGACTTGAATAGAGCTGCTGCTTGGTTTAGCAAAGATTTATATACACATGATGCACGTGGACATATAGATTCGTTAGGTCGTGATCCGGCAAAAAGGACTAGTGACTGTGGTTATGCTTATCCAAACAGTGTAGGAGAGAATACTGGGGGCTCAAATTCAGTAACAGGAATGCTTGACTGGTGGAAAGGTTCAGATGGGCATAACCAGCAATTGCTTAAACCTACCTATAAAACAATTGGTGTGGGAAATACAGGTGATCGTTGGGTACTCGTATTTAGCCTTCAGGATGGATCAACTTCTCCAACTTCTACAAAAGCACCAACTTCACCGACTAAGTCTCAACCTACTGCAACTCGTACTCCAACACGCCCTCCAGGAACAAGTATTACTCCAACTTCTCGTCCATCACAGCCCTCAGTATCTCCAACACCTATGGGACCGACCCCGACAACTATACCTGTTGGGAGTACAACAGTGCTTAACATTTCAGTATCCGTAACAAAAATTGTATCTCCTGCTGCAATTCCTGTAACTGTAAGAATATTTAATACACAGAATCAGGAAGTTGCGTTAAAAAATACACATTTATATTACGCTCAAGGAAATATATTCCGAGGTCAGGTGGATGCAGGAGTAAGTCTACCTACGGGGTACTACACAATGAAAATTAAAGGAATAAACACACTTCAGAAAAATATTGAACCGTATATTCAGCACGTAGAGAATAAAAAAACACACCAGATTCCGCTTTTGGTGCTAGTCCAGGGAGATTTAAATAATGATAACTTGCTATCTGCTGCAGATATTGAGTCTTTTTTCTCGTACTTAAGCAGTCAAAACTCAGTTGCTGATCTTAATTATGATGGGATGGTTGATGTAAGAGACTACAGCATCCTGATCAGCAGTTTTGCTCAAGTTATCGGCGACTAGGTTTATAAAGAAGTGCCATTGAGAAAAATGCAATTGCAATTCCCAGAAGACTGCCTCCTATAACGTCTGTAGTCCAGTGTTCACCCAGCGATACACGAGAATATAGCATTAAGCTTACAAGTATTGATATTCCAGCTGTCAGTGCAAATTTTAGGAACAGATGTAATCTTTTAGACTGCCAGATAAAGAAAATTAATAGTAGCCCTAGAAATATACTGCGCATTGAGTGTCCGGATGGGTAAGACGCGTCTGTATATACATGTAGCCCCGGAAAGTCCGAATACTGTGAGCGCAAAAACATATTAGGAGGACCAGGATGATTGAGAATAGTTTTTCCGATAAGTTCTATAACATGAGCAAATCCAAATATTCCAAACACAAATAATCCCCAGATTTTCCTTCTCCAAATTAATAGTAGTACGAGAAAAATTAGAGTGTACTCAAATCTTCCTATCACACTTAATGCAGAGAAAAAAGCATCCAGTCTCAATGGAGTAATATTTTGAAGTCGATGGGTGGTGTCAAAATCAAGTGAAGTAAATATATTTTCTCGTACTAAAAGAGTGAAAAACAAAAAGAGAAGGAAAAAAAATGAACCTGAGAGCACAAAAAAGATATGTCGTTTAGTGATTTTAGACAGCATGCTATTTATTATACAGAAGAAGGAGTTGGATGTGGAGTTCTATTATGCGTAACGTGATTTATGATCAAGCCTGCTGTAACAATAGTTGCTGCTCCTATTACCGTCATTACTTTGTGACTGTTGGCTGAATCAACTGCGAGTTTGACTACTTGTTTAAAAGATTCTGATGCTGTATGAGCAAGGTTATAAACTGTGTTCTCCCTCATGGCAGTCTCAGCTGGATAATAGTGTTCAGTCTCTGTTTCTATTACTTGATCTTGAATCCCATTGTGAAAAATAGAGTAGTCAATATAGGATGTTTCATTTCCTGATAAATGATTGTTACGCACAGAAGGATGAGCAAGTAGCTCAGTTTTCATATCCTGAGATTAGTGTATGATTTTCAATTACAAATTACAAGCAGTATTATTGGCTTTTTAAGTGCTAACTTTTCTGCTATAGATATCTTTTTATATATAATGTGCGGTGTTGATTACAGGAACCATGTGTTTGGATTGCTATTCTGTGATCTAAGGTCCCGTATCCCTTATTACGGTCCCAGCTATAATGGGGGTATTCATTTGCCAGTTCTGACATATAAGAGTCACGGGTTACTTTTGCGATAATAGATGCGGCAGCAATTGAAAGCGAGATGGAATCGCCTCTAATGATGTTCTTATAAGAAATGTTTATTGACGTATCTTTGTATGGATCATGTGTCCCATCCAATAAGACAAAAACCTTTTGTTGAGGGATTTTTTCTCTCAATTCTTGAGTAACCTGGAGTATGGCAGAGTTAAGTGCATACATGATTCCATGATGATTTATAGTATCACAATCAGTGCTTGCAGTTGCATGGAGAAGGTTTTCGTTAAGCAATCTATTTTTTAGCAACTCCCGTTTTATCGGAGATAGTTTTTTTGAATCATTTATACCAAGCGCACAGAGTCTTGTTATCTCTTCCAGATCAGAGGTGGGAGTAAAAGCAACAGCAGAAACGTGTACTGGTCCTGCAAATGCACCTCGTCCTACTTCATCTATGCCTATTACGGTATATCCTTTATTCCATAAATCTATTTCTTCATTGAGGCTAGGAAGCATCTTCATGCGTCTATTGTAGCAAAATAGTTAAGGGCGGACCTAAAGTGATCCGCCCGATTATTATTCGCCGTTTGGCTATTTGATAGGCAGGTTCACCTGCCGAATCTTCTCTGTCCTTATGCCTGGATTGAGGTACTCATCAGGAAGATCAATATAAGGAGAGCAGTACTGCTCCTGGTCTGGAGTAAGGTCCATCATCCTTGTGAGCTTTTTGCAAGTCTTGCAGAACCCAAAACGATCGATTTTCGTTCCCTGGCAATGAACGCAACTCATGCTTATTTTTCTCCCCTTCGAAGAAAACACGACTACACGAATTTGTTAAGTGCCTATAGGCATCATCCTTTCTGATAAACGGCAGAATAAAACTAGTAATGAGCAAATTAATACAAATTTACTTTCCTAGGCAAAAATAAGGAGTAAATTTGTATGTTTATGTATTTTATGAAATATATTCTAGGAATACAACTTTTCAAGGGTTACCTACAAAGTGAGTTACAAGCTATGCCGTCATTATTACCATCAAGATTTTTGCATCCACACTGGTTTAACTGGAATGTTGCTTCTGCGCACGTTGTAATGACTGAGCATGTTTTGCTGCAATCACATGTAAACGAAGAAGGGGAAGAAGGAGAGGATGAAGAAGATGTTTGACACGATCCCCACAGGCCAATATTTTTTTCTCTTGCTTGTTGCTCAAGTGTATCAAGTTGATCCTGGTATTTGATGTCAGGAGGATAAGCAGAGGAGTGAGCATAACCTTCACGAACGAGCATTTCATTTACCATTTCTCCGCTTTGAAGATACACATATCGTAATAACCTGCCGTATCTATCCGTATCTGAAACATCTTTTTCCAAATATACTGTTTTTCCGGTCACTAGAATTTTATTATAATCGCTTGCCTCTTTCCCAAAGCACTGTACAGGTCGCCTGGGATCTACAGTTTCAGGTGTGTCTATACCTATATATCTGAGTGTTCTACCATCTGTGAGTTTTATTGTGTCTCCATCTACGACTGAGGCTATGGACACTTCTTCAAGATTCTTTTCTCCCAGTACTGTTTGTGATAGGTCGTTATTAGCTTGAGTGGGTTTAGAGGAACTTGTAGGTGTAGGTAGGGCGTTCGTAAGTAATTCTGGATTTGTCTGTAGCTTATTATGGGTAAGAGTACTGATAGTGATCAGTAGGCTTGCAATAATCAGCAAAAAAGGTAGTTTTTTTATCATACCTTACCATAGCATAGGGAAGATGAATGTTGCAAAGTAGTTAAAAAGACAAGGCATACAAAAAATTTAATGCAGTATGTAAGGAGGCGGGGGAATTCCCCCGCCTAACTATCTTCAGTTTTGACAATACTTAGTGTACCTGCCTCAAGCATTTGATCAAAAATGCCCTTAGAATAATCGGATTCCTTTTCGTAGTCGGACCACTTGATTAGAATGAACTTAGGATTAAGTTCGTTTGGAAGAATCCAGGTTACTTTTCCATAGCATTTAAAGATACGATCGTAAATAAGGGTGCCAATTGTATAATCATGCACTTAGATCTCCTTTTACTTTAAGCTATAACGGCGTATTCTCTCATCAATTTTTCTAGATAAAAATACTGCCCCTCCATAGGATAAAATCCAACAGAAAGAAAGAAGAATTCCCAATTTTAGTTCATCATCTTTTATTCCGATTAATAGTATTGAGACCGCATAATAAACTCCAGACAAGATCAAAAAGAAGGTGATGAAGTTTCTCTGATTAGTCTTTATGCTAGGATTCCTTTGAATCTCCTTACTAAAAATGAAGTACTGAATCAAAATTCCCAAATAGTCTGGAAGTTCTTCATCTGACAAATCTCTTTCCTTTAATGGTGGGCGGGTCTTTGTCAGAAAAACATTAACTATGGCGATACTCCCCTCTAAAATTAAGGCTAACAGTAAACCAAATATTAGTCCTAGGTACAAAATTAAGGTAACCTCGTCTGCTGAACCAAGAAGCCTGTGCAAAACAACAATTGCACAAATGATTACAGCGCTGAAAACAACTCTGTACAACCAATACTTCACGATAGTTCCTTTCTACTAAAACGTATGCCTTGTCAATGTGCGGAACATACCTATTATCTGCACAGATGCAGAGCAGGCAATTAGAAGTGAATTATAGCATGAAAGTGGGTGAGAAGCACATTTACAAGCTAGGTCTCATGAGAATCGCAGAAGTAATTATCTGAATTACCATAATAAGCAAAAATATGAAAAGTTTAGGTGGTACAGTTCGAGCAATCATAGTTAAATTATCAGTGTGAAATAAATCATCAGCTCCGCAAGCACAATACTTGCAAGCGTCAGTCCCTTAATTGGATTAATATGTAATTTTTTTAGTATTTTTACTATCATGCAAGCTTAATAATACGCGTGAAAAGTAAAATAAAGTTAGTATTTTTTGTAAGAAAGATGAAACAGATTGCTGTGTCAGTCTAAAATGTTTTATCACGTGAAAATTTGCTGTCTTTATTTTAGATTTAATATCTAGAACAATTTAATTGCTTAGGTGTATAATACTTTAAATAGCTAAGTTTGGTGCCAGAGCGCCTCTGGTAACAGGTTAAGTAGTGATAGGAGGACACCGTGCAAACGTCTCTTAGTACAACGGTACCCACCATTTTCACGCTGATGCAGATGGGTTTCACTGAATCGGAGATTGATGGTTTACTCAAGCTTCGTAAGCATTATCCGTTTATAGAGTTTACGGATTCAGGCAAACAGTGGAATCGACTTAAGTTCGTTAAGTGGCGGTATACTAACGGCGATTTAGCTAGAAGATAGGGAGAATTTCATCCTTATATTTAACTGGGAGAGAAAGGAAAGTCCTTAGGACAGTCTGAATACTACGTTTGTATTTGATGTACATGCGCACTGCATGACTACAGCAATCAAACGGAGAACTCAGATTCCTTTCTCTCCTCACGCTTTAGGATAGAATTATAAACCCAAACCAAGCAATTGCCAGTCCAATAGATAATATAGAGAGACTTATACCTATCACCCTCCAGTCTCTAGAAGAAATTCCCCAGAAATTTTTTTCGTTCATGTAACCTATTATATAACGTATAGAGTAAGAGCTAGCCTTCGTCTATCTCAATTCGTATAACGTCGCCTTTGCGTGCGAATACCTTAATTTCTGATTCAGGATGTTGTTTTTTTTCCGATTCGTCAGTACTAGATTCTCCTCCTTTTGCGCCCGACATATACATGTTAGGTCTCAGATAATCCTCAACCTCTTTTCGCTCCTCTGAGTGTGTAATCTCAGGCTTTTCTTCATTTTCAGTTATAGAAGGTGATGGCTGGTCAATGACTTTAATATCAAATGCACCATAATCCTCAAAAATATGCTTTACAAAAGACTCATCTTCACTTCGAGTGGGTACAGCAAGTAATATTGCACCTGTTTTTACTTGTTTTTCATAATGTTGGGCATCCTTTTTACTGAGACCCAGTGAGGTAAGTGCTCCGATGAGTCCACCTGCTATAGCACCGGTTGTGGCTCCTGCAAAGCTTGCTGCTGCAGCACCTGTAAGGCCGAGCGCAGTAGCAATGGGACCTCCAATAAGAAATGCACCTATTCCTGGTATTGCAATAGCACCTACTAACCCGGCAATACCGCCTATGATAGCGCCTGTTGCTGCTCCTCCTGCTAAATCTTTACTTGTGTCTCCATCTTCTTCTCTTGCATTTTCATCTTTCATGATTATAGAAAAATCCTGAGCATTGAATTTCTCTGCTTTGAATTTGTCGATTGCTTTTTCTACGTTTTCACGTGTATTAAATAAACCAATCAATGTTTTCACATATATCACCTCCCTGTGATTTTTTCCACAATATAGTAATGTCATTAACTCCTAACTAAAAGGTGGTAAGAGTTGCGTGAGAATAAGGGATCTACTAGCGTTTGAATACGAAAGATCTTGCAGCTATAAGGCGATTGTATAAAATGGTGATTGCAAGGATAATAAAAATTGCTGTTACAGTATATATAGGAGCCAGATAGGTATTACGAATAGCATCAATAGTTTCTGAGTTAATCACCATTCTGAGGTAGTGAGTAAAGTATGTGAAGACAATTATATGCCATATAAAAAGCTCTAAAGATTTTTGACCTATGAATTCAAGTACTCTGTTACTCCCGATAATGTAACTAATCATAAGTGTGGCACCTATTCCGCTAAGTGCTGACAGATAAAACAGGAAGAAATTGCTGTATCTGTTAAGGCGCATATCAATCTGATATCCGTACCAATCAAAGTTTATTGACGCAAAGATAATGCTTATAGCTACTAATCCAAAGAAGGTTGGCCAAGCGATTTTTTTGACTGTCTCCATTATCTGCTTCTCATTTATCTTCCATAAATAGCCGAAACCGAAAAACACTGTTGCAGTCATGGCAGTTTCTATTCCAAAAGGTAGTTTTATACCTGGATAAACTAATGAAAATATATATGCCACTACTGACAATACGGCTAGTGCAGGAAGAATATATTTTTGACGTAGAGAGATCTTGGTAAGTAACCAAAAGCTTATTTTAGTCACGAAAAGACATGGTAAAAACCATAGAACGACATTGAAAAACAGACCATTACTGTTACCATAAATAACTCCAATAAAATGTTGGTACACGCTCTCTACCGCAGGCAATGACGAACGGTTTGCAAGCCAAATAAGATAGCTTAAAAATGCAAATAATAAGTAGGGAATAATGATCGTTTTAAAATTTTTCCTGAGGAACGGTAAAAAATCTGAATTTTTTCTAGGTGAGAAAACTATGCCTGAAAGGAAGAAAAATAATGGCATATGAAATGCGTAGATCAGATGTCTATAGCTGTCACCAGATACTGCATGACCGTAAAGAACGGCAATGATTCCGATACCTCTGGCAATATCTACCCATGAAACCCGCCTCGATTGCATCGAATCAGTATTCCATGAATGCAAAAAGATGTCAAGCGTATCTATTGGTTTTTTTATAGCGATGTGAGTATATTAATATAAGGAGCCATTGTGCAATCAGTCGAACTTCTACATTCTCATGAGTTCGTCCATTTTTCTCCCTCAGGTGGAGAGAATAAAACTCGTCAAAAAGGAACTGTAGTGTTAATTGGGGGAAGAGCAAGAGAAGAATCTTTGGAAGCTGTCGTAAGGTATCTGCCTAATAATAAAACATTAACGATTGCGACTATTGCCTCAGAAGAACAAGAAGATGAAAATTATGCCTATTACAGTGATTTTTTCAATACGCGAGGTATACCTACAACGCATCTAGGTTCTAAAATGCTCGAAAGTATTTCTGATTTTGGTATCTCATCTGAAACGTCCGGTATATTTTATTCTGGTGGTAATCAAGAGCGTATTATGAAATTGATGAAGCAAGGCGATTATAAAAAGCTTCATGAGTTTTATAATAACGGTGGATTCATAGGTGGTACCTCAGCCGGAGCATCTGTAATGGGAGAAATTATGCCAGTAGGACAAAAGCATACTCAAGGTTTAAGAATTGTTCCATATATTATTGATCAGCACGTTCAAAGACTTGATAGACAAGGTAGGGCAGAGAGGTTAGTAGAACAATATCCTGATTTAGTGGGAGTAAAAATAGATGAGAATACAGCCTGGATATATAATAACGGTCAGATGAATGTAGAGGGAGAGGGATCAGTAAGTTTGATAATTGCTAGCAAGGAAGATAATACAATAAACTCTACTTTGTTAGAACATGTGGTTATGCGAGATGGAGAAAGTTATGACCTATCTCAGTTCGAGAATCAAAAAGAATTTGGTTTCAAATAATACGTTTATCCTAATGAAATGATGAAGAGAAAGAAAGTAATAGTTATTTTTTTAATAGTTATCTTGGTATTACTATTTGCGTGTTATAGCCTATTTCAAATAAGCAAATCACGAACATATCAATTTTTTGGTGAAATTGTTCATCGTGTAGATACTGATGAAAAAGTAGTAGCGTTAACGTTTGATGATGGTCCTACAGAATACACAGCAGATGTTTTAAATACTCTTAAAGAAAAGGATGTTAAAGCCACATTTTTTGTCATGGGAAGAGATTTAGAAGACAATCTTCAGGTTGGTAAAGATATTGTTTCACAAGGTCATGAGTTGGGTAACCACACATATTCACATCAGAGAATGTATTTAAAATCACCAGCCTTTATAGCAAGCGAGATTGAAAATACAAACAAGCTTATTAGAGATACTGGGTATAAAGAAGAGATACATTTCCGTCCACCGTACGGTAAAAAGTTGTTTGGACTTCCATGGTATTTGAGTAAAAACAATATCAAAACAATCATGTGGGACGTAGAGCCTGATTCATATGGAAACTCTGCAAATTTTATTGTTAATTACGCTATAGAAAACGTTAAACCAGGTTCAATCATCCTGCTTCACCCGTTTTGTAAATCGTGTAATGGACAAAGAGAAGCTATAAGCGAGATTATTGAAAGATTGCATACTGAAGGATATAAATTCGTAACAGTATCAGAACTCTTGACTTTGGAAGAGAAGTAGAACGCAATTGTTTATTGCAGGGTCGCCGGGACTCGAACCCAGAAGAGGGGTTTTGGAGACCCCCATGATACCATTTCATCACGACCCTTCGGTCCGCCAGCTGGCGGATTCAGAGTTGTACCCTAAGTAGGTAAAGGTATTATAAGGAAATTACAGTTGGCTTGCAATTAATCAGCAGCGGCAGAGTAGTGTTCGTTACGTCTTTTTTGAGGGTGAGAGTCAAAGTATGCTGGTGAATTATTCAACTCATTTACGATACTCATCGATGCGTACCAGATTTCATTTGAAGAAATTGGAACCCTGACTAACTCACATTTTTCATTACTAAACGGCGTGTCATGCTCTGTAGTAGTTACTAAAATTGCTTTAAAAGCTCCTGAATCGTAGGCAAGCTTTGGAGGTAGTTCAGGTCGCATTGAGTGAATCGCATTTGCTACTTTTTCCTGGATATTGGGTGGCTGTCTTGTAAAGAGATCATAGACTACTTTTCCAGAAGTGTGAAGTTTAAGTTGCTTTCTTTTATCCTTATTCATAATTCTGTATGGCATTTCCATATCTCCTAGGTTCGTCCTTATTGTGTATTCGCAGCTTCCCACAATGTATGATTTATTTTTTACCGGTTGGAGTACTAAACCATCAGGAACAGTTCTAAATCGTTCTTTGATATTTTCTTGGATGCCAGTAATATTACTAAGTTGGCGCGTCTCTTGTGGGGTGAGTAGGATTGAGTTGTCTTGAATCCCTTCTGCTAAGTACCGATGAGCAACTTCTTCAAATATAAATCCAGATAGTGCATTTTCTAGCCCCATTCTGCTATTATCTGGAATCTCAGAACGGTGTAGTTTTCGTTGTAACTTTACTAAGTTTTGCTGAAAAAATGTATCTTCAAAAACCGGTAGGAGCAAATCTCTCACCTGAAGATCACGTGTACTGAGAAAATCGTATGTTTCAGGTAACGGAATACCTGGGTGTTCTTTTGTATATGATGGAATCGGAAATTCGTGATGGGGAGGTGTGACGCCAGTTTCTTCAGTCGCCAAAAAAGATATCTCAGGTGAACTTACTTGACCATGATATGCAGCAAACTCTTTAGCCAACTTAATTTATGTTACAAAAGTTTTGCGAAGCAATCAATTAGATCTTTTTAAGTAAAACTGTATCCAGGCTTTTTCTATATCCTGTGGTAAAATACGAAGGTATGTCCTCCTTCGCATACAGCTTCGGACGGGCAAACAGTAGCAATTATGAGTGAATCTAGAAAAAATAAAATGAAGGTTGGTTCTGCAAAGCAGAATTCTGTAAGTAGACAATAAAACTATATGAAAGTAGGAACAGTTGCATTAATCGGACGTCCAAATACGGGTAAAAGTACACTAGTAAATAATCTGGTGGGGCATAAAGTGGCAATAACTTCACCTAAACCTCAGACAACGCAATTCCCGATTTACGCCGTATTTGAAGACCTTTCGGCAGGCTCAGGGCAAGGTTTGCAGATTATATTTGTAGATACTCCAGGGATTTTTGCCAAAACAAAAGATGCTAAATCAAAAGAAGTAAATCTGGAAGCTGAAAAAGTGTTGCACGAAGAGGTGGATGCGATACTTTACCTGGTAGATCACACAAGACAAAGAGGGAGTGAAGAAAACAGAGTGCTTGGCGTGCTTCGAAAAATTAATGTGCCAAAGATACTTGTAGTTAATAAAACAGATTTAAAGGAACCAGATTATAGTGCACAGTACAAATTCATGGAAGAGGAGTTCGATACTGTGCTACACGTCTCAGCTTTAAAGGCACACAATCTGGGTTCGATTACGTCGGCACTTTTTAAAGTGCTTCCAGAGGGTGAGCCAATTATTGATAAAGCTGATCTTGCAATTCCTGCGCTTAATCTTACATCTCAGATGCATATGGAGGAGTTAATACGGGAAAAAGCATTTTTGACACTGCGAAAAGAAGTGCCTTATCACGTAAAAATAGCCGTAGACGAAATTTCTGAGAGAAAAAATAAGCTTATTTACGTAAAAGCACGTGTATTGACTGAAAACAGATATAAAAAAATGATCATAGGTTCAGGAGGGCAGACTATTAAAAAAATTGGCGCAATGACCAGAAAAGAGCTTGAAGTTTCGACAGGGAAAAAGTTTTATTTAGATTTAACAGTAGAGGTAGAGAAATAATTATGAAGCTTGTTATTCAAAGAGTAAGTAGTGCAACTGTTACTTCTGACCCCGCAAACGGTGAAAGACATCACGAAGAAATCAAAAAGGGTCTTTTTGTGCTGTTTGGGGCTGGCATCAATGATACTACCGAGCAGGCTCAAAAGCTGGCACAAAAGTTATTCAAAATACGTCTAATGGCTGATGAAAACGGGAAAATGAATAAATCAGTTCAGGATGTAAACGGAGAGTATTTAGTCGTTTCACAGTTTACTTTGTATGGCGATACAAGCGGCGGTAACAGACCAAGTTTTATTAACGCAATGCAGCCTGAAGAGGCAAAAAAGCTTTATGAATACTTCGTTGAAGAGTTAAGAAAACAAGGGGCTACAGTTAAAACAGGAAGTTTTGGAAACTATATGAATATTAAGGCTGAGCTTGACGGCCCTGTTACAATTTTGGTTGAAAGTTAATATTTATGAGTAAATAGACTTAAATTTTCCCTTATTTTAGGCTTTAACCTTATAATACGCACTAGTTCCTTACCCTTATCTTACATATGCTGGGTATACTTCCAAGATATGACACTTGAAAATGTATTCTATACGTTGGCAATTATTTACATGGTGCTGGGTTTTATAGTCTCTCTTGTACTACTTTTTGCGGTAATATATATCAAGAAAAAGATTGACGATATTCATCAAAATATCGAAGTCCAAATTGAACGAATCAAAGAAAAGCCAGGTGATTTCGCCATGGATATAGGATCGGCAATTGCAGCTACAGCCATAAAACAAGTAAAGAAGAAATTTATCAGGTAGTTTAAGATATAAAATTTTTATAATGTTGCGATCAGTTCACTTATGAACTTGTTTTTTTACCTCAAGCAGTCTTTTTCTGAATTTTCAAATGACAGAGTGACTATGCTCGCGGCTGCTTTGTCGTATTACACTGTTTTTTCAATTGGTCCACTATTGCTGATTGTAATTAGTATTTTGGGATTTTTCTTTGGCTCCACCGCTGTAGAAGGTGAAATAATTCGGCAAATTTCAGGATTATTAGGTACAGAAGCTGCATTAACAATTGAGTCAATAATCGAAGGGACACAAAATACTTCAAGTGGAATTATCTCATTAATAATAGGAGTACTATTATTAGTACTCGGAGCGACAGGAGTATTCGGACAGTTAAAAACAGCTTTAAATCAGATTTGGCATATAGAGCCTAAACCAGGTAGAGGAGTAATAAATCTATTGCGAGAGCGTATTCTATCATTTGGAATGGTCGTTGTAATAGCATTTTTACTCGGAGTTTCTTTGGTTGCTTCTTCTGCTATTTCTATACTAGGTAACTATTTCACACAGATTCTGCCTGCTCCTGCTTGGATGATTGAAGGGATAAATATTTTTATCTCTTTTTGGATAATACTTGTCTTATTTGCTCTTGTATATCGAGTACTTCCTGATGTAAAGCCGAGTTGGAAATTAGTTTGGGGTGGTGCAACTGTTGCCTCACTTTTATTTACGATAGGCAGATCTATAATAGGTATATACATAGGCAATAGCGCAGTAGCTTCCACGTACGGAGCTGCATCTTCTTTAGTAATAATTTTGTTGTGGGTATACTATTCTTCATTAATACTTTTATTTGGAGCAGAGTATGTAAAGGTTTCAGCAGCAGAAAAAGGAATCGGAGTACCGGTAGAAGACTATGCTTATAAAACACGAGAGGTAAAAGTAGAAGACTCTCCAGAAAGTGAAGAGTTCTCAGAAATTGAGAGAGAAATTATTTCGATATTCGGAAACATCTTTAAAGCAATTGTTTTATCTATAGACAGTAGGTTTATTCATAAAAAAAAGTCGTTCTGGGAGAGGGTACAGGAAAAATTAAAAGAAGATTAATATATTCTATAAATTTTCTTTCTTACGTACTAAAAAGTATTCCTCTTTTGGAAAAGTATCGGCGCTCTTTAGAATATTTTGCATATCTTTCACTTGCGACTTATGTTCATGCATTGCCCGAACTTTAACGTCCCATACATCTGATATATCTACAATCAGATCAAATTCAGATCGGTCGTACCCAGGCGGGAAGTAAATAAAATAGTCTTTGCGAAGTTCTGCTCTCTCTTTTACGTTTCCGTAGTACATCAGCTTATCTACAAATGGGAGATCTCGAACTACAAATGTAGTAATCATAGACATTGCAATGTGATCAATATGTCCTGACACACCATTTGGTTCAAATGTTATGACAATCTCAGGCTTTAGTTCTTTAAGTTTACTCTCAACTGCATCTGCGATGGCGTGGTATTGGTTATTATTGAGTGTGCCATCTTTAAATCCAAGAAAAAAGACATCTTTTACACCAAGTATACGAGATGCGTTTTGTAATTCCTTTCGACGAATATCAGAAATAGAGTGGTCGTGATCGTCAGAATTATTTTCTCCAGCTTCTCCTCCAGTTGCACAGATAGTGTAGACAGTGTTTTTTTGAGAGAGTATATGAAGTGTGCCACCAGGCCCAAATGTTTCATCATCGGGATGGGCAAAGACCGCGACAATTGTTTTTCCTGAAATGTTTTCCATCAGATTATTATACGCTTAGCACAGGCTCAAATCAAGGAAATACGGAGTGTTAGGCGAACTCTTACTAAGGACTAAGAAAATAATTACTTTACAGCAATTTTAATGCCAGGAGACATGGTTGATTTCAGAACTGCTTGATTGATTTTAGATACTCCAACTGAGTTAAGTACAGTTTTTACATTTTCTTCAATTTTGCTATCTTCAAATGATACTTTACCTACTGCTAAATGGATGATAGGACTTTGCGCTTCGGTTTTGTAGCTAATTTGACCAGCTGACAATTTCTCGATTACTTCATCTGGATTTGGAGTAACGGTTCCATTTTTTGGGTTTGGCATGAGTCCTCGAGGACCAAGGATTCTAGCAACTTTTGCCAGCTTAGGCATCATTTCTGGTTTCGCCACTAGCACATCAAAGTTAATTTTTCCATTCTCAATTTCTTCGATTACTGCGTCATCAGCCACAACGATTTTGAGTTTCTTGCCAGTTCCGTGTGGTAGAGATAATTGTCCGCTTACACCTTTTTCAGTCACATTCAAATGAAGCTCTACTGTTTCATCGAAATTGCTCTTTTTTAGATTCTTAAGCAAGTTTACTGCATCTCCAAGGGGGTATTTTTTATTTTTTTCAATCTGCTTTTCATTTGACTGATGTCTTTTAGAATTTGAGTGACTTACTGTCTGTTTTACGGTAACTGACTGTTTTTTAGAAGCTTCAACATCAGCAGACTGAGAAACTTCAGTAACCTGTTCTTTAGTTTTCTCAGCAACTTTGGCAGCTTTTTTAGCTTCATACTTTGCTTTCTTCTTAGCATCCTCTTGAAGCTCGCCTGATTCATCAAATGTTTTTACTCTAATTTTTCCCATAATACGTTATTCTACTTGTATTCCCATTGATCGTGCTGTTCCTTCAACTATTTTTGAAGCTGCAGCAACATCATTGGTATTTAAATCATCCATTTTTTGTTTTGCTATTTCCTCAATTTGAGCAGAAGTGAGCTTGCCTGCAGACTCTCTCCCTGGTTTTTGTGAACCTGATTTAATCTTTAGTGCCATTTTGATAAGTTCAGACATCGGTGGTTTCTTAACGATGAAAGAGAACGTTCTATCTTCATAAACAGATATAACTACAGGTAGTAGAGTGCCTTTTTGATCCGCTGTCTTATCATTAAAAGCCTTAACAAAGTCCATGATAGGCAGACCGTGCTGTCCTAGAGCAGGTCCGACAGGAGGTGCAGGGTTTGCCTCTCCACCTTTAATTGCTAGTTTTATAAATGTTTTAACTTTTTTAGCCATAGGTTAATAAATTTAAAATTAATATTCAAAAGTCAAATTAACTTTGAGTTAGATCTTGCTTACTTGCAAGAAATCTAATTCTACAGGTGTCTCACGTCCAAAAATTGATACAAGTACTTTGACTTTTCCTTTTGCTTCGTCAATAGATTCGATAGTTCCCAAGAAATCAGAAAACGGACCATCAGTGATTTTAACTGCCTCACCGACTGTAAACGTAGCTTTGTAGGTAGGTTCTTTTTGCTCAACAAAGTTAATAATTGCTTTTACCTCATCTTCACGTATAGGAGTTGGTTTGTTCTGCGCGCCTACAAACGAGGTTACACCTGGAGTAGTGCGGACCAAAATCCATGCTTCATCGTCGAGAACCATGTTCACTAGAATATATCCTGGAAAGATTTTTTCTTTGATAGTTTCTTTTTTTCCACTACGTACTTTTATGGTTTCTTTGGTTGGAACCAATACATCATTAATTCTTCCCTCAAAACCCATGGTTTCTACTCTTTGCATAAGAGTTTTTGCCACCTTATTTTCGTGACCGGAGTAAGTATGCACGATATACCACCGAGCTGTGGTGTCGGTATACATTTTTTCAATCTTTGTTTCGTTGTCTTGTGTTTTTACGTTGTCAGCCATAATTTATCTCATCCTCCAATTAAGAATTCGAGTCCTTTTAGAAATACAAAATCAAGTGCCCCCAGATAAAGTCCTACGATAACGCTGATAATTATTACTAGTACGGTAAGTCTTATAACTTCTTCTCTTGATGGAAAAGTAACCTTTGTTAATTCGCCACTAACCTGCCGTAGGAAACCTATCATCAGGAGATTTTATCACAACCTGGGTTCGAATGTAAAGCAGAGAGGGTGTATTATTAAATAAAATCCTAAAATAATCCTATATTATTGCATAAATGTTGACTTTCAGATATAATACGCTCAAATGTATTAAGCTTGCAGTATCTTCGGGTTTCTTATGGAAATCGGAAGATGCTCGCAAGTTGCGCGCACGAAGGTTTAAGTAGAAGGAGCGGTAATGCCTCTCACCAAGACTCGGTATCACGATGACTTTACTTCTTTTATTAAGGAAGTAAAGAGTAGGAAAGAGGAGGAAAATTTTTTCCTTTATGGACACTGCTCGGATCCTGACTGTCCGTTTGAGGAAGTAATTGGGTACCAGTATTTTCATCAAGTAGAGGATGCAGATGCTGAGTTAGAAGATCTCTTCAAAAGAGATCATTATCCTGATTGTAATGGAAAGTTAGTTACCGGTCAGGAACCATACACAAACGAGGAAATAGATACACGGATGAGAGCACGTTACTCAGCTTGACCTTAACCCGCCCCGGTATATCCGAGGGCGGGACTTTTTTTACCCTATATTATTGTCAATAAGCGAAGCAAGAAGTATAATTACGGTTGCTATTCAGACAACTCAGGTATTTAGTGCCTGAAGTTGTTTGTTGCAATTTATAGGCGCACTATCAGAAAGGCGATGAAAGATGGATCGTCGGAAAATGTTGGCATCTACAACCGAACTGTCTGCGGGACAAAAAGAAATAATTGGAGTAGCAATTGGTTGTAAGCCTTTAACAGCAGACGAGTCCAAGTTGTTTGAAGAAGTAGTCAAAGAGTGGCATGAAGAGTTTGGGAGAGATTTTCCTCACTTGACTCTTCAATTGCGAACTATCGATCACTTTCAGGTGATCTTTCTAGATGGGTATATTACCCAACATACTTTTTCGGTAATAGTCAATCGATTAGAAAGTAAGCTTAGAGGTAGATTTCCTGAAAGAGTCTTATCTCTGATGACTGAACGAATCTTTGTTGAAGATTGGTATTGATAGAGAGGAAACCAGATGGATTGTTTCCTGTTTATGAATCTCTTAAAAGTAGATTCAATCATACCTCTTAGAATGGAATAGCCCGGTGCGCTTTTGTTCTGTATTGCAGAACAATTAACCCAGCTCTAAATAAAGAGCTGGGTTTTTTTATAACTTAATGAAGTTATATAGATCACCAGAGATGAATTAGGTTTGATCGGGATTGACAATTTAATTTTTCATGTTTACAATCAAAATTACGCGATAAATTAGGAGATTTATGCAGAAAAAAATCCGCAAAGCCGTTATTCCAGCCGCAGGGTTTGGTACAAGATTTCTTCCCCAGACAAAGGCAATGCCTAAAGAGATGCTTCCCATTGTAGACAAGCCAGTTATTCAGTATGTTGTAGAAGAAGCAGTTGATTCAGGTATAAAAGATATTGTGTTGGTGACCGGAGCCTTGAAGCGTGCGATAGAGGACCATTTTGACGTACCAAATCAAGATCTGATTAAAAATCTTAAAGATGGTGGAAAAGAGGAATTGCTTGAGCAAACTAAAAAAGTAGCAAATCTTGCTAACTTTATCTACGTGAGGCAAAAAGGTCCATATGGTAACGGGACTCCAGTTCTAGCAGCAGAACCTATCATTGAAGATGAACCTTTTGCAGTACTGTGGGGAGATGAGTTTATTTATGCAAAACCTCCTCGTCTTGCTCAGATGATGTCTGTGCATGAGGAACTTGGGGGAATGGTAATTTCAGGAATGGAAATAAAGAAAAAAGAAGATTTAAAGCGTTATGGAATCGGAGATTTAGAGCATGTAAAGGGAAACGTCTATAAAATAAAAAATATCGTTGAGAAACCTGATCCTGATAGTGCTCCATCAAATATTATGACTGGAGGAGCGTATATATTTCCTCCTGAAATATTTCAAGCCCTCAAAGAGATTGAACCAGGTAAAGGGGGAGAGCTTTGGTTGGTAGATGCTATCAATCATCTTAAAGATAATGGTACCCCTCTTTATGCGGTTGTAATAGAAAATGGTAAATATTATGATACAGGGAACAAGCTGGAGTATATGAAAACAGTCGTCGATCTTGCGCTTGAACATCCGGATATCAACGGTGAGTTTAAAGAATATCTTAAGAGCTTAGATCTAAGTTAGTTATTGGTTCATTCCGCCAGTTGGCGGATCACGGTTCTTAGTGTTATGAAAATAGTCCGCAGTTCAGAACTCCAATTTATTCCTTCCTCTCATGAAGATCCGAATAAACCAAATGTAATAAAGAAAGTTCTGCTTGAAAAAACAGGTCTTCTCCCTGGACGTGTACAAATGGTTAACTGGGCACAGTTACAACCGAATTCTACGTTTGAGGCTCATTATCACGAAGATATGACTGAGGTTTTCCTCATAATCGAGGGCGAAGTTACTATGAACATCGCAGGTGAGGAAGTAAGTGTTAAAAAAGGAGATGCAGTAGTAGTGGAGCCAAACGAGGTCCATACTATGACCAACCATACGGATCAACCGCTTGAGTATATAGTTTTTGGGGTTAGCCAAGAAAAAGACGGAAAAACAGTGTTAGTTACTAGTTCATAGCTTACACATATCTATTAGTAATCAATTTCTCCAATCTGTGATCGATTATTGTTATCATGTATAATCTAGGTTAGAAATTAGAAGATATGAATATTCAATCACAAATAAGATCAGTATTGGAGGAGATTGTGAGCAGGCTTACAGATCAGGAAATAATTTTTTCGGTATCTGTGCCTGAGATCGCTGAGCATGGAGATTACTCTACAAATATAGCATTATTGCTTGCTAAACCTCTTGGAAAATCACCTCATGAAATAGCAGAGGTTATAAAACACCAATTAGAAACTGAGAATCAGAAATTAGGAATTATCGATAGAGTCGAGATTGCAGGTCCTGGCTTTGTGAATATATTTATTGCAACTGAAAAACTAATTGATACTTTAATCCAAGTTGAGCAACAAAAAGATACATTCGGATACAGTAATACACTTTCTGACATCAAAGTGATCACTGAATTTACTGATCCGAACCCATTCAAGGAGTTTCATATCGGACACTTGTATAGCAATATTGTAGGCGAGTCTATTTCCCGGCTTACTGAATCACAGGGAGCTGAAGTCAGAAGAGTCTGTTATCAGGGAGATGTAGGACTGCATGTTGCAAAAGCTTTGTATGGAATCATGAATAATGAGTCACAAATTACGGATATTGAAGATAAATCGATTGAAGAAAAAGCAAAGTATTTAGGACAAGCATATGCAAAGGGGGCAAATGCATACGAAGAAAGCGAGGAAGTCAAAAAAGAGATAATAAATCTGAATAAAAAAATTTTTGAAAAAGACCCACAAGTAGCTGATATTTATGAGAAAGGTAAGAGTTGGAGTCTTCAGTATTTTGAAACCATATATGAAAGGCTGGGAACAAAGTTCGATAAATACTTTTTTGAGAGTGAGGTAGGAGAAGACGGACGTAAACTTGTATTAGGATATCTTGAGAAAGGAGTATTTGTAGAAAGTGATGGTGCAGTAATATTTCCTGGAGAAGAGTATGGTTTACATAACAGAGTATTTATCAACTCTTTAGGTCTTCCAACTTATGAAGCAAAAGAGTTAGGACTTGCGCCAGCAAAGTATGAATATTACCCATATGATCGGTCAATTGTAATTACAGGAAATGAAATAAATGAATATTTTAAAGTATTGTTAAAAGCACTTTCGCTTATCAGACCTGAGCTAGCAGAAAAGACATTGCATATTGGGCATGGCATGGTGCGACTACCTGAGGGTAAGATGTCATCCAGAACCGGAAATGTACTTACTGGGGAATGGCTACTTGATGAAGCGAAGAAGAGGGTATTGAAAAAGATTGAAGAATCTGAAGATATTCGCAGCTCAAGGTTCACGGTTCAGAGTTCAGAAGGAGAAGAAGTGGCAGAAAAAGTTGGGTTGGGTGCTATTAAATATGCGCTGCTTAAAAACGGAATAGGGGGAGATATAGCATTTTCATTTGATGAATCTATTAATTTTGAAGGAAACTCTGGTCCGTATTTGCAGTACACATATGTCAGGACACAGAGTGTACTGAGCAAGGCGAACCATTCGACTAAATTGGGTCAAGTAAGTCAAAAATCGAAACTAGAGATTGAGGAGGAGCTAATTTTGCGTCATCTTATTCATTTTCCTGAGATAGTGTCACATGCCGCTACAGTTTATTCTCCTAATCTAGTTGCCGAGTATTTATACCAACTAGCTCAAAAATTCAACCTTTTCTATGCGAAGCATAAAGTGATGGGAAGTGAAAATGAGGATTTCCGTCTTGCATTAACCAATTCTGTTGGACAAGTACTTAAAAATGGTCTTGCCTTGCTAGGCATACAGACAGTAGAAAAAATGTAATTTTCTTACCTCTTTTTAATTGATTCATATCCTGGGATATGATATTCTATTTTCCACGTTTATGAAGTATCAATATACTGTTCTTCCCAATCAACTTCGTCTTATTACTATTCCTATTGAAGAAGTTCAAAGCGCCACCACTCTTGTGTTAGTTGGTGCGGGTAGTAGATACGAGAATAAAAAAAATAACGGTATTTCTCACTTTCTTGAACACATGGCGTTTAAAGGTACTGCTAAACGTCCTTCAGCGATTGAGATAGCATCCATTATTGATGGCATGGGTGCGGAAAGTAACGCATTTACAGGTAAAGAATATACTGGATACTACATAAAGTCTGCTGCTGATAAAGTTGATGTTTCATTGGACTTATTATCCGACATGCTGACTAATCTTCAACTTGACCCTAAAGAAATTGAAAAAGAGCGTGGAGTAATAATTGAAGAAATAAATATGTATGAAGATACTCCTGCGCGTAAAATCGGAGACTTGATAGAAGAGCTATTATATGGAGATGTTCCGCTCGGGTGGGATATCGCAGGTACAAAAAAAGTAATTCGTAGTGTGCAGCGTGAGGACTTTTTAGATTACATGAAAAGCCTATATAGTACTGATAATATGGTACTGGTAGTTGCAGGAAAAATTGATCCTAAGGATATCGAGAAAAAAGCTGAAAAATATTTTGCAGGTTTAAATCAGTTTCCAATTGCTTCATTTGAAAAAGTAATTGAGAATCAGACTAAACCTGCTATTAAACTTCATCACAAAAAAACTGAACAAGCTCATTTTGCTTTGGCGGTCAGAGCTGCTGGATTGGCAAATGAAACGGATAGGTACCCACTGGCAATTCTTGGCTCAATTCTAGGTGGCGGTATGTCTTCTCGATTGTTTTCTGAGGTACGTGAGAAGCGAGGACTTGCTTATTATGTTCGAGCGTATGCAGATAGGTATATTGATGTAGGATATTTTGCTGCTTTTGCAGGAGTGGACAAAACCCGAATTGATGAAGCTATTGAGGTAGTTAAAAATGAGTTTTTAAAAGTTGCTAAAGACGGAGAAATAACCGATGAAGAAGTTACAAAAGCCAAAGAATATAATAAAGGACACTTTGTATTAGGCCTTGAGGACACACAAAGTGTGGCAACATTTTTCGGTATGAACCAGATACTGGAGAAAGAGATTAAAACTCCAGAAGGAATGTTGGAAAAAATTGATGCAGTAACCCGAGATGATGTACAAAGAGTTGCACAAAAATATCTGGATACGAAAGCATATAATCTGGCTATCATAGGTGATTTTCAAGATGAAGAGAGATTTGCTAAAATTATCAGGTAATGACAAAAGAAGGATTATTTCCCCATCCTGCCTCATCTCCTACTACAGAACAAGAAATCCATACAGAAAATCAAGAACATGAAATTACCCATAATTGCGGTATAGTCGGGTTTTATTATAACGAGCCTACGACAGTGGATCAGGCTATTTATTCGCTCTCAAAGCTGCAACATCGTGGGCAAGAAGGAAGTGGTGCGCTTGTTATCCCTCAAAACGAACAGCCGATATTTTGGGAAACAAAAGAACTACTCATAAATTCGCGGAAGAACGGTGAGTTCGGAAAGTTTCGGGATAATGTCGCAAACAGCGCAAGAATAATAGTAGGTCATAACAGGTATTCGACATCAGGAAGTCTGAGTGCGGGTCAGCCATTTTACGATATTGATCTTATAACTGCTCATAATGGTAACTTAGTAAATCCGAAAATGCTTGATGCATATACCCAGTCATCAGAATCAGACACACGTGTTCTTCATGACTCTATTCGTCAATCTGAAGGTGAATCTTTGGATGAAAAAATACAGGCAACACTTCCTCAAGTTGACGGTGCTTATAGTTTGGTATTAGCAGATCCACGAGAGAGGGCATTGTACGGTATTAGAGATCCATGGGGTATGAGACCCCTACATCTTGGTAGGTTACGTGATAATGCAGGGTATGTTATTGCTTCAGAGACTGTCGCCATAAAAGATATCGTTGATGATCTATATGAAATTCAGCCAGGTGAAGGGATAAAGGTACAGAACGGTCATGTTGAAAGATTTTTTCAGGATCCAAGAGAAGTAACACAGAAATCATGTGTATTCGAAGCAGTGTACTTTGCTCGCCCTGAAAGCAATCAATTCGGACTTAATGTTGGCGAATTTCGTCGTGCGTGTGGGGAAGAATTAGCACATATGGATTACCAGGAAGGAGTAGTACCAGATATTATAGTACCAATTAGAAATTCAGGCACCGTCGGTGCAGAGGGGTATTCGCAAGGAATGATAGATAATAAAATTCAAGAGTTGGTAGACAAAGTGCGAAAAGACACCTCTTTAGATGTTCGAGAACAATCACAGAAAATCGCAGAGCTTGTCCTTGCTTCGGGGGTAAGCACAAACCAGTATGGGAGAGTGTTTATAGAACATGGAGATAGGGCTATAAAAGCAGATGAGAAATATACAGCCAATCCTGAGGTAGTTGGTGGAAAGTCTGTGATGTTAATAGATGACTCACTGGTGAGAGGAACTACCTCAAAAGTAATTACGCGCAAATTGCGTGAAGCAGGTGCAAAAAGTGTTATGTGGAGATTTGTATCACCAAAAGTGATTGACGCCTGCTATTGGGGTGTTGATTTTGCTGAAAAAGAGGATCTCATTGCAGTACATAAATCTGAAAATGAAATTGCAGATGAAATAGGAGCGGATTCAGTGAGGTTTTTACCGCTAGATCGAATGAAAGACATCGCAGAACGACTGTCTGGCCACGATGGATATTGTACTCATTGCTTCTCTGGGGAGAAGCCGATGCAAGTGAATAGGGAACATATGATTATGAAGAGTGATATACGAGTGAAAGCTACTTAGTAGCTTCTTGACTTTAGAATTTTCAGATCGTATCATATACAAATGACGACAGAGCGAACACTTATCATTCTCAAGCCTGATGCATTACAGCGTGGTATCGCAGGTGAAATTATCACTCGGTTCGAACGTGTAGGGCTCAAACTTATTGGAGCCAAAATGGTTGCCCCAGATAAAGAGCATTATCATCATCATTATGAAAATATTGGAAAAATGATCTCGCGACGTGGTCAAAAGGCATTTGATGTGACTGTCAATATGATGCAAACAGGACCTGTTTTGGCGATTGTACTTGAAGGAGTAGAAGCTGTATCCTTAGTTCGAAAAATGGTTGGAACAACAGAGCCAAAAAGTGCTCCTCCCGGTACTATTCGTGGTGACTACTCCCACATGAGTTTTGTTTATGCTGATGATCAAGGTGTAGGTATACCTAACTTAATACACGCATCAGGAGATCCTGAAGAAGCAATAGAGGAAATCAATCACTGGTTCAGTGAAAAAGAGTTATATGACTATACAGCTGCACACGAACACTTCACACAGTCAAAGAAAAAATAGTTTCCTCAAATTTTACTCTATCTCAACTTTTTGATATACTGCGCCCACTTCATAAATCTTGTTCAAAGATAAATATCTTTGAATTTTAGGTTTTAAAGTGATCTTTGAAAAGTGAGAGAGGAGTAGCAGTGGACAAAGCACCGATCGATTGGGAATTCATTCTCTAAAAAAATAGTTAACCGATTTATCATGAGTGGAAGTGAGTGCGTGATGTCTGGATCGGATAAAGTTACTTATTTGAAACAGTTGAGAAGTGAAGCAGAATTTACACGAAAAATGATTGATAATTGGTTAATTGAAAAGGAGTTGATTAATTTCTACACGTTTGGCAGTGACTCCAAACAGTACCACGAGCATGAAATAGATATGCATAAGGTGTTAGTAGAAATAAAAAGTCGATATGATGACGTTTTTTCAAAGCTGCTGGAAAATACAAATCGAAGTCTCAACAGTCTAAACCTACCAGCAGGTTGCTTAAACCCTTTGCTTGCAGCCAATGTGGTAACAGTTGGTGATGTGTTTCGGGTAGGAAGAAAGAAACTGCTTGTGATTCGAAATTTTGGTCCGAAGAAGCTGGAAGTTCTGGAAAGGACATTACAGGAACACGGATATACAGTCCCTTGGTTAGATGAATAGTTTAATTCATACTTGGGTGAGTATTTTCTTTTCTATTTCCTCTCTCACTCAAGTTTTTTAGCCCGCCATAGTTTTAACTAAGGAGGGTTTCTTCATTACACTTATTTTCAAATTCATCTAATGTTATTGCATCTTCGATAGAAAAATCAGCAACTTTTGTTCGTTGTAGTCCACTTAAGTAGCCACCTGTTTTAAGCATTTCTCCGATGTCTCTTGCGAGTGAGCGTATATATACACCGGGGCCTGTTGTGACTTTTAACTTTAATATGGGGTAGTGGTAGGATATGATTTCAATAGCGTAGATTTTAACCGGACGAGGTTTTAATTCAATGTTTTCACGGCGACGCATTCTGCGATGCGCAGGAACCCCAGAAATTTTAATCGAGCTGTATTTCGGAGGGGTTTGTAGTATGTCTCCTATGAGTGATTTAATAACATTTTTTATAGACAATGTATCAGGAATTTGTTCATTCAAAACCTGTGTTTTTTCTCCTTCAGAATCATCTGTGGTGCTGTGAAAACCTAGGGTGATTTCAGCAGTATACTCCTTTTTTCCTTTCACAAACTGGTCTAACTGTTTTGTATACTCTCGGCCAATGGCTACAACTAACACACCAGTTGCTAACGGATCAAGTGTTCCGCCATGCCCAACACGCTTAATACCCGTTATGCGTCTTACTCGGTTTACTACATCGTGAGATGTCATTCCAGCAGGTTTGTGTATTGCAATTATTTTATTCATATTGATATTATATCGCATAAATTTGACAGAATATCCGATATGTGTTTTAAAATAAACTATGAGCGAGTCAGATTTTTCTCCTGAAGAATATAGATATTCAGCAGAGCCGGAACGCCTTCCCTCTGATCCCACAGAAGCATCAAATCAGTATCTGGATATGATATTGGCAGAACCAGCAAGTGAATGGTATGCTTCCATGCTTCAGAAAACTAAGCGAAATCGTTAATCCATGAAAGATGTCTTGATTGAAATTCTCACAATAATCGGTTACTCCGATGATAAGGAAGCATACGCCGACCAATTTGTTGAGCTAGTGCACCTCAAAACAATGCAGAATAGTCTCCTAACTCTACCTGAAGATAAACAAAAAGAGATTGAAAGATTGTTGGTTAATGCGGATAGTCAAGAAGCGGTAGAAAAGATAATTAACGATAATTTTCATGTTGATCTTTACGCAACAATGCTCAAGGATATGTTTTCAGAGATGATAAAAAACTATATGGAAACCCTTTATCCAACCTTATCACAAACTCAAGTTGCAGAACTAGAAAAGTTATTAAAATTCAACTTTCCTCAGAAGAAAGAGTAAGCTTTTACTTTTGCGGGTATAGAAAATGCCTGCACTGTGTTTTACAGCGCAGGCTGTAATAGATTATCGGTGTTCATCGCTTACAAAGGAGAATTGATGCTTAGCTTGGACTTTTCGTCCGCTGATGCCTCCGGCAAACTTAGAATTTCTGTATCTCTTACGGATATCCGAAAATTCTTTACTGGCTTCACGCCCGAGTTTATAGTAGCGTCTTTTTTCCTGACGTACTTCAAGATCTCCTTCCTCATCAGGGATCACAGCCCATGCCTTTCGGACAGAAAGCTGTACTCCATTAATGGTCATCTTGACCGGATTTTGAGATGGGTCCCGTACTGTTATCCAGTCAGGAAGGTTATCCCAGGAATATTCACTGAAATCTTCCTTCGTCCAGCTCACAACAATCCGCGAGTCAAGTACAACCACCTGTTTGAAGTCAATCTGCTCACTCACAGACTTGATCCTCTTTCCCGATAAAAATCGTTGGCATCGGCAAGTTCCGATACCACCCAAAATACTTTTCAATTTCAGATGGTATAGCAACTATGTGGGATTGTATCAAATACTCAAAGAGAGGACAAGCAAAAGTGAGGTGATAATTGTATGTACCGATGGAGAGAGTCGAACTCTCAGTCTTACCCTTAGGACGGGTCTGCTTTATCCATTAAGCTATAACAGCTAGTATTTTCAGCTAATTGCAATTATTTGTTTCATGATTTTTATATTGCTGTGACAGTATCGATCAGCTCAGGAATCCAGAATTGAATTCTGTTTTCCGGAAGTAAAAGTGCTCGATTAGGTTGTAGCTCTTCTACAAACTCGGGGGTGTGGCTCACAAAAAGCATAGCGCCAGTATAGCTTTTTAAGGCATCTAAAATAATACGTTGTGAGAGTACATCAAGATAAGTTGTTGGTTCATCTAATATGAGCAAGTTAAAATTTTGTAGCATAAGCATTGCTATGGAAAGTCTTGTTTTTTCACCACCAGATAATGTGCCTACTTTTTGATAAATGCGAGGTCCGGGAAAGTTGAACTTTGTCATAACAGGGCGGATTGCCTGCTCAGGGAGGTCTGAGACCTTCTGTACATTCTCGACAATAGTTTTATCGAAATCAAAGGTTTCAAACTCTTGTGAATAGTATCCAATTTTTAGATTCTCATCACGTTTAACCTCTCCTGCATCGGGTGATAGTCTGCCCATAAGAATTTTGATAAACGTGCTTTTTCCGGCACCGTTAGGCCCAATTAAAGCTATACGTTCTCCTCGGACAATCGAAAGAGAAATATCAGCAAGCACCATATCGTAGTCGTACATTTTAACAATGTTGGAAGCCTTGATCGGTATTTCTCCTACGGGGTGTGGGGTAGGTAAGATAATTTTTGTACGTTTAATTTCTTTTGGTAGTTCCGGAAGTGACTCTTTGAGATTTTCTATTCTCTTGCGTAACATTGTGCGTTGTCTGACGCCTTTTTTTGATTTATTGCGAGACATTTTTCGTAGACCTTCTTCCATGTGCTTAATGTGCTTTTGCTCATTGATGATTTTACGTTTTTCCAGCGCATCTTTTTCAGCCTTTAATGCAAGATATTTTGTGTAGTTTCCGGTGTATTCTTCAAGTTTATGCGTGATTGGATTGAGAGCGAGCACTTTGTTGATGCGAGCGTCTAGTAACGGGAGATCATGTGAAATTACAATCAATGTTTTCGGATATTGTCCGAGAAAGTCCATTACCCATCTTTTTCCTGCAGTATCAAGAAAGTTGGTTGGTTCATCAAGCATCAGAATATCCGGTTCTTCTAACAAAGCACGCAGTAGAGCAAGTTTAGTCTTTTCTCCACCACTGCAGCTCTTGGGAATTGTTTGCAGATCAATATCGGTCATTTCAAGTTCACGGATCATCTCCATTAACTCAAAATCGCTTACTTTTTTATGAGGGTCTACAAACTCTCTAACGGATGTGCATTTTTCTAAAACTGGATCGTGTTTGATTTCCTGAGGGACATATCCAATTGTTCCAGTTACTTCAATCTTTCCGGCTGATGGAGCATCGATTCCTTGGAGGAGCTTAAGTAATGTTGATTTACCTGCTCCGTTTGGTCCTACGAGACCAATCTTTCGCTTATTACCAACAGTAAAACTGATATCGTCAAAAACAGGACCAAAGCCATATGAATATGATAAATTTTTAACGTGAATCATGAGGTTGATTATCTCGAATTTAGGCGTAAATTGCAAAAAACAAGCAAGTGGGTAGCCCCGAGAGGAGTCGAACCTCCAACCTTTCCCTTAGGACGGGACTGCTCTATCCATTGAGCTACGGGGCCATATCTAGCCACAAGTATAGCATGAATGTAGTTTATAGTTAATGGTTATTGGTATGTGTTATATAAGATTTAACCATGATCTATGAACTAAAAACTATCAACTAACATTGTTGACTTCCTGTGAAGGATAAATTATCATATTTGAGTATGGCTGCAAAACAAACAAAAAAAGAGCTTAAGGAACTTCGTAAGATGGAAAAAGAACAGCAGACAAGAAGATCTGCTCTTGATAACTCTCCCCGAACTTCAGAAGATATGATGAAATGGATCACCTTAGGTGTAGTTGCTGTTATCGTAGTGGGCTTATTCGGATTTATTATTTATAATGCTCAGCAGAGAAAGTCAGAGCAGCAACAGGTTGCTAATACTCGTGTAGAGATTTCAGATACTGGCTGGTCTAAAGGTGCTACAGAGTCAGCTGAAGTAACATTGGTTGAATTTGCTGACTTTCAATGTCCGGGTTGTAAAGCAAATGTTCCTCTTATAGAACAGGCTCTTGAGGAGTATGGCGATCAACTTCGCATGGTATACAAACATTTTCCTTTGACATCTATACATCAGAATGCAAAACCAGCAGCACTTGCGGCCGAAGCAGCAGGGCGTCAGGAGATGTTCTGGGAGATGCATGATGTGTTATTTGATCGTCAGGCTGAATGGTCAGTACTGGGTGTAGGAGAAGCCCGGAATAAGTTTAGCGAATATGCACAGGAATTGGGCTTGAATGTGCAACAGTTTACTGCCGATATAAATAATCCAGAGCTTGAGCAAACAGTAAATGATCAGATGAACGAAGGTACGCAACTTGGCGTTATGGGAACTCCTACATTTTTCGTAAATGGAAAAAGAGTAGAGTCAGGCAGTTATTCTTTTCTACAGAGCGCGATTGAAGCAGAGCTTCAAGATGTAAACCAGGAGTAAAGAAGTAAAACAAAGACATGAAGAAGAAGTCTTCTAGTAACCCTCTCATAGATTTCATCGCTAAAAATTATCTTTCTTTCGGGTTTTTAATAACTGCAGTTGCGTCAATTGGAAGCTTTTTCTTTTCTGAAGTATTGAAACTTCCACCTTGTGATCTTTGTTGGTATCAGCGCGCATTGATGTATTCATTGGCTATTCTTTTTGGTATCGCGTTGTGGAAGAATGACAAAACAGTAGTACAGTACGTATTGCCGATATCAGTAATCGGATTTTTAATTGCCATTTATCACAATATTTTGCAGTGGAGTCCGACACCGTTGCCTTGCACCACGGGTAGTGCTGTGAGTTGCGCAACAAAGCAGATTGAAATTATGGGCTTTGATGCAATTCCTGTAATGTCAGGATTGGCATTTTTGACTATAATTTTGCTTTGTCTTGTCTACAGAAAGTACAGTAAGTAGTAAGAATTACTGTTGAGGGCGGTTAGGAATAGTAGCCACGTTTACTTCTACAGGGGCAGGTTTCCAATATGCACCTTGTTCAAGAATCTGAATCGAGTCTCCAACTTCTTGTGCAGATATAAATCCTCCTCCATTTGGAGCCTCTGGGTTTGGTTCTCCTGTAACAAATCCTTCTGTTTGAGGACTAAAGTTAACATAAGCTACAACTTTATCATCTCGTCCAAAAGTGTCATCTACTACTAGATTTATTCGTAGCCATCTATCTCCATCTCCGTTAGCACGTTCGACATCTTCTCCTTTTACCAAGACAGGGTTAGTAATGTCTACCCATTCAGAACCCTGAAGGTCAACTCCATTAATGGACTTGATTTTATCCGTGGGTATAGTTTCTCCGACCACTCTTCGGTTATCAATAAGCCGATCAGTTGTAGTGGGACGTTTTCTGATGTTTAGCTTGTTTTTTTGTAGAGTCTTTTCATCTTGTAGCTCGCCTAAATACAATGTTACATTTCCTAGAAATATTTCAGATACAGGAGGATGATCTTCTATGCTTTCTCGTGCTTCAGCGCTAGATATAGGAGTTGAATCAGTATCTATTCTTTTTGATACTTCTTGCGTTCCTTTAAAACCTAATGCTACAGCTGCTGCTCCACCTAATCCCTTTAAAAATGTACGGCGGCTAATTTGTTTAGATTCTTGTTTTGGTTTCTCTTGCGAGGGGCCTTCGCCAAATTCTGACATAAAGCTATTGTGTATTAATGAAACAAGAATGTCAAGAATATTTGTAGTAAGGATCGGAAATCCGTACAATATAACTATGCATCGTCGTGAAATTATTAGGTTTTTAGCGTTCAGAACGCTTGGAAATTTTTTTATTTTGCTTACTCTTTATGGATTTTTTGCCACATTTGGTCCTGCAGTATATTACGAGGCAGTCTTTAAAATATCCAAGTTTAGGGGAGTAGAGTATGCAGTTGCGGAAACGACGGGAACCCGCACATTCGCAGATGTATTGGAGGAAAACAGAGGGTCTGTTCACCACGTTTCAGACTCCAGCCAAGGTCTTGCTAGTTCTGTTCTGAACGGGAATAAAAATCAGTTTCTAATGCCGAAGGATAAGAGATTTTCTTTACTGATCCCTAAAATCGGTGCAAGTGAGAAAGTGCATGAAAATGTAGATCCTTCAGATCAAGTTGCCTATAGCTCTGTCTTGAGAAATGGTGTGGCACATGCACAAGGAACGTCGTTCCCAGGCTATGGTGGGAACACGTATATCTTCGCCCACAGTACGGACAACTTTTGGAATGTAGGCAGGTATAATGCAGTTTTTTATCTATTAAAAGAGCTACAGCCGGGCGATGACATTACAGTAATTTTCATGGACGAAAGATTTGATTATGTAGTAACAGAGACTAAAGTTGTTGATGCAGATAATCTAGATTATTTAAGAGCAGATATAGGTCAAGGGGAGGTTTTGACACTTCAAACCTGTTGGCCACCAGGTACGACGTGGAAAAGGCTTTTAGTTTTAGCAAAACCAAAAGAGTTATAAACTCGAGTTAACAAGTTATTTTACTCTTGACGAGGTAGGTAATTCTGTGTAAGCTGAATTTATGGACTCAAAGAAATCATTTTCAACAGATAAAGCGCTTTCGTTTGGCTGGAATAGTGTTAAGAAAAATCCCATTATTATTCTATACTTTATGGTTGGAGTTGCTCTTCCGGCAATATCTAGCAGGATCCTATCGTTAGTCGCAGGCGATGATACAGTGATCAATCTTGCGATTCAAATCCTAGTACAAAGCTTATCTATAATATTTTCAATAGGATTAATTAGGGTAGCATTGAATGTGTACGATAACGTACCATTGAAAATTGAAAATCTGTATCAGGATTATAGAAGGGTTTTTGGATATTTTATAGCCAGTATGCTAGTTGGTTTGGGTGTTTTGGCAGTGTTTTTCCCATTTTTTATTATTCTTGGTATAGTTTTCTTCTCATTCCAGGATTATTTTTGGATTTTGATACTACCTGGATTACTTTCAGTTGTGGCAGCAGCCTATGTTGGTACGCGATGGAGCCTATGGTCATATGTTTTCCTTGATAAAGGAGTAGGTCCAATTGCTTCTGTGCAGGCGAGCTGGGAAATGACCAAAGGTAATGTGCTACGTCTGTTTCTCCTGTACATAGTACAGGGTCTAATAATTATTTTGGGACTAATTGCATTGATTGTGGGTGTACTGGTTGCTATTCCCGTTGCATCACTCATGCTTGTATATGCTTATAAAATGCTTGATGGTAAAAAACCTGAGTCAGTATCTACACCACCTGCACCCGCAGTATCGTAGAGCACATAGGCTTTCTCATGTAATTGGAATTTTTGTGCCTATATTAAGATAAAAATTTTTCTTGCTTTTACTTTTTTATTATTCATTTCATTTTCATCTTTGATTATTACCCGATAATATCTTCCAATCTCTTTGCGCAAGAGGAATCTTGGACAAAGAGGAGGTGAGACAAGGGATGTTTAAAAAATATGCAGTCATAACTGTGATGTTTGTTGCAGGACTATTCGTAACAAACGGAGCATACGCAGATACAACCGTAGATACAGGAGACGCTGACGCAGACATTAATGTAATAACTGAAGCCGGTATCAATAAGCTTGATCTGAGCGGGTTTAACTTTGGTAAAACAGATGTTGAAATCTCAGATAACGGCGCATTCTCGGATAATTTCGTTTTTGTTAACAACAATAACAATATAACGGTAAATCAAACAAATGATACTACCGTTAATAATGATATTTCCGTAAATGCTAATACCGGAGGTAATACAGTATTTGGCAATAGACGAGGGGATGTAGATATTCGCACTGGTGATGCCACTGCTGATGTAAACGTAGAAACCAAAGCCGGGTATAACGAACTGAAGTTGGGTTGTGATAATTGTAACAACTCCACATCAGTAGAAGTATCCGACAATGGAAGGTTTTCTGATAATCAAGTCAGGATCAATAATGACAATGATCTTGATATAAATCAAGACAATGATACTGATGTAGACAACGATGTTGATGTTAATCTCAACACCGGAGGAGTATCTGTATTCGGAGGATTTGGTCATGGAGGCTATGATCGAGATTGGAAAGACTTTGACTACGACAAGGACAAGTACGATCGAGACTGGAAAGACTTTGATTATGACAAAGACAAGTACAGTCGAGACTACAAAGATCATAGAAAATCTTATGACTATGATAAAAAATATGATCACTACCGAAAAGATTATGATCACAACAAAAGTAAAAAGTACTATTATGATGATAAAAAAGATAACCGATATTGGCCGTATAGGCTAAATAAATTTGACGGTTATGATCATCGGGACTATGACTTTGACAAAAAATATGATCATGATCGAAAAGACGATCATAGAAAGTACAAAGACTCAGATGACAAACGCTACTATAAAAAGCGGGCATATGACTTTGATCATCATAGGTATGCAAAATATCATGATTATCCAAAATTTAGAAAAGATACAAAATACAAGCCGTATAGGTATAACTTCGTAAAGTATCACGATTTTGATAAGAAAGATCATGATAAAAAAGATGATGACAAGTATAAAAAGTCAAGACACGACTTCACAAAATTTAGTGATAAGAACTACAAACCGTATAGGTTTGCAAAAAATTACTATCACAAGAATGTGAAGAAGTATAGCAAGTACGACCATGATTGGGACAAATATCGTTTTACCAAAAATGATAAAAAGTCCAACTATTACACAAAGGACAAACACAAAAAGTACTACTACCCGGTACGTTTTGTGAAAAAATTTGATTATGGTCGAAAAGATAATTGCTATCAGTCATCGAGCTTTAAGCATGGGAACTTCCGATTTCCCGGACAGAGAGGGTATAGTGTTCTGCACATTTAATTAGTCAGGGTGTAGAACATAATTTCTAGTTGAACCCCGCAGACGTGCGGGGTTCATCATTTTCTTACCTAAACCTTAGTGAAGATATATAGAATGGTTAGTATGAAAACAAGTGTGTTCTTTGGTGTCATGACAATACTTTTAACTCTACTTACCCCACTTAGCGAGGCCAGTGCAGAGTCAGTATCCACGAGCACTACCACTTCTAAATCTCACACTCGTGTGCAAATTACTACAAATGGGGAGACAAAAGTATTTGAGAGCAACGGAGAAAGTATTGATTATAAATCTGAAGACGGAAAGACCAGAGTAAGGATAAACTCAAATGGTCAGAATGTACAAAGTAACGCGCAAGACACATTTGATTCGGTCAAGCAAGAAGTGCAGGGAGTAGTAGAAGAAAACAAAAAAGAGCTTGAAAAAAAGGTGGAAGAACGTAAGCGAGAAACTCAGAATAAGGTAACTAACGAAGTTGAAAAACAAAGCATAGGGATTATTGAGGTAATTAAAAATTTCTTCGCAGGCTTATTCAATTTCTAACTTTGAAAACTTGTAACTAACTCATGGTACAATAATTGCATGCGCAAAAAACTTCTTATTGGACTTGCAATTAGCGTACTCATCTCACTTATATTAGTAGTCACTCGTAATACGTCAGCCTCATTATATTTTCAAGGAATTGTCCAGCAGTTGTTTCACTCACCTAAAGCCTCACTTTATCATTTTTCAGTCTCATCTGATCCAGAAAAAGAGTCTGATCGTTTACGCGAAGAAAATGCGCAGTTAAGAGCAAAGCTTTCAGAAATGCAAAATCTAAAAAGAGATAATGATGCATTGAGGTCACAGTTTGAAGGAGAGTCAGTTGAGCTTAATTCGTTACTCCCAGCACAAGTTTTAGGTTTTCAAGGATCTATAACAAATCCTGAAGCTCTAATCATAGACAGAGGAGCAAATGACAATGTCAGAAAAGGACAAGCAGTTGTGATTGGAAAAAATATAGTCGGTATTATTGATACGGTAAGTGAACGGTATAGTTCTATAGTAGTCGTAACTAGCGCATCTTTTTCTACAGTGGCAAAAACTTCAGAAAACTCAGTGTTAGGTGTAATTAGAGGCGCTGGGGACTTTTTACTGTTTAATCAAGTCGCAATCACCGATACACTTGAAGAAGGAGATACGGTTCTTACCAGAGGAACTATATCAACATCAGGAACTGGTGTGCCTCCGGATTTAATAATAGGAAAGGTCGAAACTGTGCGAAAAGTTGAGTCAGAGCCATTTCAAAGTGCAAAGGTTGAAAGTTTGTTAGATATTTCCCGTCTCACTAGAGTTTTTGTTGTACGCTGATAATATGCTTGTACCATTTTTCTTTTTTGTAATTCTAATATTGCTATTAGTAATTGAATCTACAATAATATCCTATCCATTTGTATTTATATTATTGTTTCTGATGTTTATGAGATATCAAACAATCGGAACTTTGATAGTTGTTATGATAGTGGGAAGTATCTTAGATAGTCTAAGGGTTGTCTCGGTCGGAATCACTCCATTATTTTCCTTCACTTTGTTTTTCGTGCTGTTTCTTTATACTCGAAAGCTTGATCTGAGACAAACAATTTTGGTGATTACTGCCTGTTTTTTTGCTACGCTTGTCTATAGCCACGTCACGCATTATCCGATTAATTTACTCTTGCATTTTGTTGTATTTTTCGCACTATTTGTGATAGCCTACATTGTACATCGCAAGAGAAGTAAAGAAAGCTCTCCATTTGTTCTATTTGGAAAATAAAGATATGCGTAAAAAAGTACGAATAGGTCCTGCATTTTCAGACTCAATCTCAACAGGTAAAGTACAGAGAAGAAAGGAGTCAAAAAGTATTTTGAGTCCTGAAGTCCTTTCATTACTTCCTCTTATATGTCTTGTACTAGTTTCAGGATTTTTTTTAGTACGACTCTTTTATCTGCAAGTCATACGAAGTGATTACTACCGAGCTTTGTCTGATGAAAATAGACTCAGAACATTAATAATTCCTGCGCCTCGCGGTATTTTGTTTGATCGTAATGGGGAACCGCTTGTAAATAACACACCTGCGTTCAAGGTGCTTGATAATGAACAAAAAGTGCAGTTTCTTGGTCAAGAAGATGCCTTAGAGCGTATTGCCAAGGGAGAAGAAATTATCAGTGATATTCAGAGAAAATATATTCATGGTGATGTTTTCGCACATGCATTGGGATATATCGGACAGATTTCAGAAGATGAGATTGCACAGCACAAGTTTCAAGGATATGCATTAACTGATTTTGTCGGTAAGTTTGGGCTTGAGGCGCAATATGAGTCGGTTCTTCATGGGAAAAATGGAAGAGAGCTTTATGAAGTTGATGCTGTGGGTGAGAAAGTGAGATTTTTGGGAAAAGATGCGCCTGTTGCAGGAAAAAATATACATACTACTTTGGATATTGAATTGCAAAAGGCGGTACACGAAGCAATGAAGGAAGCATCTAAAGGTGCAGTTGTAGTATCAGACCCTCGTGATGGAGGAATACTGGCAATATATTCAAAGCCAAGTTTTGATCCCAACTTATTTACACATAACAAGGAGTATGAACCTGTTGGCGATTACAAAAGTGTAGAAGAAATACTTACTGATGGAGAGAATCAGCCACTATTGAACCGTGCAATTGGGGGTGTGTATCCGCCTGGATCAACATATAAGTTGGTTAGTGCGATTGCAGCTCTTGAAACAGGAGCAATGAAGAGAGATACCATTGTCGAAGACACAGGTATTTTAAGAGTAGGTGCGTTTTCATTTGGAAATTGGTATTACTTGCAGCATGGAAGAAAAGATGGTGATGTAGATGTAGTAAAGGCAATAGAGCGGTCAAATGATATTTATTTTTATAAAGCAGCAGAAGCAACGGGTATAAAAAGTCTTGCCGACTGGTCAAAAAAGTTTGGACTTGGACAAAAACTATCTATTGATTTATCAGGAGAGCAAGCGGGAACAGTACCTGACGAGGCATGGAAACAAAAAGTAATTGGAGAACCGTGGTATCTGGGCGACAACTATAATACAGGAATCGGACAGGGATACTTACTAGCTACACCACTGCAGGTTAATATGTTTACAGTGCCTTTTGCCAACGGAGGGACGCTTTATCAGCCTCATTTAGTAAAAGATCAAAAAAAAGAGATCAGGTCTGACTTTATGAAACAGGATCATATTGACGCAATTAGAGAGGGTATGCGGCGCAGCTGTCATCCTGATGGCGGAGTAGCTTTCCCATTTTTTGACTTTAAGGTAACCAACGAGATGCTGTCAATCGATGGTAGGAACTTTACTGAGGTGGCTGCAACCTCGCTGAGCGGGGCAAGCCAAAGCGCACAGATGACTAAAGTGACTGTAGGGTGTAAAACAGGTACATCCGAGTCAGGAGGAGGAAGGTTACCACATGCGTGGATTACCGTGATTGCACCATACTATGATCCTGAAGTAGTAGTAACAGTACTTGTCGAAACAGCGGGCGAAGGATCGGCAGTAGCAGCTCCTATCGCCAAAGAAATTTTAGAGGCGTATTTTGAGGGGAAGGATTAGTTTGTAAATGAAAATTCTGAGGTTGTAAGCGTAGAGACTATAGCATTAACTTTAGCATAATATATACTTGCATTGTTACCAACGCTAATATTATATATATCTTGAGTATCTAGAATAAAAACTTCTAAAGAATCTCCTGATTGACTTCCACCATGTGTAACTGTATAAATCGACTTACCATTTTTTTCTACCCGTTGAACATTGGGACCAAGGCCTTCATACAGTTTATATAGTGATGTTTCAGTAAAAATATTTAGTGGGATATTCACAAATTTGGAGATTGACAAAGTTTCAGCAAAGTAAGGATCTACTTTGTAACCAACAGGATCGATAGTTTGTAAATGACCTAACTGAACCATGTATTCAGGATTAGCTTGAATAGGAAAAGGTGATTTTTTAATTACAGGATTTTTAGCTTCTTGAACAATCCAGTCTGGATCGTATTTAAAACTTATTTCGTATTCCTGGTTTGAGTATGATTTCCAGTTTGATACATCTATTTGTTGTTTTTCGAACGAAATTACTGGAGGGTTAAATAAATTAAAACTTAATAGTATTTTATTAAAAATTTCATCAGTAATATTGCCGCTTCCGGTTGGAGTAACATCAGCATGCCATACATGTAAATATGTTCCATAAAGTATTCTGGTAAATATATCTTTAGTGTTTTTTTCCCTAGAAGTAACACTTGTTTTCAGAGCTGTATATCCTCCTAATTCTGTATATGTAAACTCATGATCTTGGGATACTTGTAAATGGTGTATGCCATAATCTTGAAGTGTCATATCTTCATCTGAATGTGTTTCAATAACTATGTAATCACCATCAGGTACTTGTTTTCGCAAGATTATTAAGTTTGTTTTTTCTTCTAATGAAAAATCAGATGGGTATTTAAACTCAAAACCAAATTCTTTATTCCTATACGTTTTCCAGTCTGCAGTAGGATCACCTACTGTAGTTGTTGTTTTCGACATTGCAGGTGTGGAAGAGGAGACTTTTCTCTCTTTGCCTAAATAAATAGCTACTGATGATACTAACGCGATGGTAAGTAGAGCAATGAACAAAACAAACGCAAGTTTAGGGATGTTATGGTGAGGTTCTGAAGTTTGAGTGGGCGCATTGAAGCTATCTAAATCTGTCGATGGTTTTATTTGATTATAATCTTCCATAAAATCAATTATTCACACTTGGTACTTCCTTCTGAGTTTTCACATTTCATGAGTATTTCTTTCTCTTTGTCTTTAACGATCTTCTGAATTTCAAACTCAGAATATCCCCCATCACCCATTCCGCAATAAAAATAATACTCATCATTTCTAGATACTTGCATAACACTACATCCGGAGTAAATTTGTATTCCACCGTGGTTGATTGGGCCTATATGATAAGGGTCTGATTCAGTATCAGTAAATAGGAATAAATGAAGAACATAATGTTCTGATTCAAAATATGATCTCGTAACTATTGCCCTACCGTCCTCAAGTTTACATGCTAGCGAATCTGGAGAAAACTGCTTATCTCTTTGTTCATGTAAATTGAGTCCAGAAGTATATTCAATCATAGCTATAATTTCATTGTCGGTAAATGAATGATTTCTATATGCACTTCCGTCTGAATACGTGGATGTGTACGAATATTCTGGAGGTTGAGTATCAGAAATTTTAATATTCTGGCATGTTAATCCTACTAGACTAGAATTAAACTCATCAGTAAGTTCATGGGGAATATTTATGAATTCTTTATAGTCTGAAAGATCAAATAATCTTTTTTCAGGTTGTTGTGGGAAAGGAGAAGTATTTACAATTTCATAAGCAGATTTTGGTAATAGAGAATTTATTTTTACTTCCTCCTTTGTATCCACATTTAGAATAAAGAATTCATGAAATTGCTCATCCCTGGTATCTTTAATCATTACAATGTTTTTGGAATCGACCCACCATTTAGATCTATTAGTGGTAGATATTTGGGAAGTAGTTTTTGAGTTAGTGTCATAGATTGAAAGACCATTGAGCTCTAATGAAATATAATTACCATCAGGAGATATACGTGGCCAAGAGTTATCTCCCCAGTTTTTACTACTATATATTATTTCACTTTCACCAGTAGGAAAATCTGAATATCTAACATGAGAATATTCAAACCCTCCACTATTTCCAGTTTCTCCTGCGGCATACACCCATTTATTTCCGTCTATAGATATATCTAATTGATACCCAAATCCTAAACTATGTACGTCACTTAAAGGATCAAAATGCAAAGTGTTTTCTGAAACATTTTGGATATCAAAGAGATAATAGTTATTTTCTCTCTCATAAAAAATGCCTGTGGGGGTAAACTCGATAATCCTATTAATATCGGGCAGTTCCTGTGTTTTTCCACTTGTGATATCAAATGCGAAGTATTTGACTTTAGGAAAAAGGTAATCTTGATTATCAGGACCAAGGGGTAGTTCAACCGAATAAATTAAGTATTTACTATTCTTTGACCACCCATTGATTTTATAGACTTTTTCGTTGGTGTCTATCCGTTTGGTTTTATTGCTCTCATGAGAAATTAAAAAAATTTCTTGTGACTTCTCATCAATAACCGCACTATAATACATATCAAAAGATGGAATTACACTATCTAGTCGAGAGGCTCGAACTTCTTGAATTTCAGATTGATTCATCTTTTTTTTAGTATAATTATATATGTAGATTTTCCCATTCTTGTTGTTTACGAGTGGTATGCCTATGTTCGTAGAAGAGAAGTCATCCCAGATAGTTTTTTGGGGTAGGGTTATCGCTTTCTTTTCTGACAATTGAAAGTAGGCAAATATTATAGAAGCCAAAAGAAGAAGTAGAATGAATAAAATAAATACAAATTTAGGGATGTTATTGTGAGATTTTGGGATTTGAGGAGATGGATTAGGGACAGGATTCGGAGAAGATATTGGTGATTGTTGATCTTCTTCCATATATTAATCTAATCAGATAGATTATCTTTGGTCAATTACTATTCCCCTGGACACGCGGCGAACTCACAATTGGGTCCTTCTCGTCCGACAGATGTGCCGTCAGGACATATTTTCGCATCCATAGTACATACTACTTGCTCTTCATCAGTTGCTTCGTGGGGAGGAAACACTTGCTCTTCAGGAGGAGCTACTTCATCGTTTATGTTTTCTGTTTGACCAGGCGTAAGCGGAACATTGTTGCTTGAGTTGTCAACAGATAGGTATGCGAAAGAAGCTACAGATAGGAGTATAAGAATGCCGAAAATTATTAAAGCTACCTTCAGTATACTGCTTTTTCTTTTAACACCTGAATGTTCAGTTAATAGCTTTTCTTCTTCTGGGGGTTGGATTAATTTTTCTTCAGGAGGAGCTTCAAGCAGTTTCTCTTCTTCGTTTAGGTCTTGGTTATTTTTATCCATACATATATAAAATCAAAGTATCAAAGGAAAGTCAATTTATATTATATCTTAGCTTATAAAGTGATAATCTATAAATATGTCCGAGTCTGAATACTATCTCAGATTTTCATACGCTCCAGGAATCGGCCCTAAACGTTTTCTATTACTTTTAAGTTATTTTAAGACCGCTGAAAAAGCTTGGAAAGGGACTGCGACCGAGTATAAAAGTATTGGCATAACAGGTAAAACTTATGAAGCATTTGATATATTCCGTCAACACTTTGATTACTCGAAAATTCAAAGTGCATTGAAAGTGAAAGGCATAAAATATATTTCCCAACATGATGAAATATACCCTAAAAGTCTTTTAAAGCTTTCGAATCCTCCTATTGGACTTTTTGCTAAAGGAGAGATAACTTTACTGAAAGAAGAGCTTATTGTTGCAGTTGTAGGTAGTAGAAAAATGACCTCATATGGAAACCAAGTTTCACAATTATTTGTGGAAGAGCTGGTAAGAGCTGGAGCAGTAATTATTTCAGGGTTAGCAATGGGAATTGATGCGGCAGCGCATAGTGCTGCACTTGAGAGCAATGGAAAGACGATTGCTGTACTAGGAAACGGAGTAAACGTGCCATACCCACAAGAGAACTTTTCGCTTTATGAAAAAATATTAAGCTCAAATAACCTTATAATTTCCGAGTACCCTCCAGATATATCACCTACAAAAGGAAGTTTCCCGGCTCGCAACCGAATTATTGCGGCTTTGAGCCGTGCAGTTCTGATTCCTGAGGCTGTAAAAGACAGTGGATCATTAATCACTGCAACCAATGCAATTGAGCTGGGTATACCTATATTTGCAGTTCCCGGCCAGATCACATCTCAGCAATCACAAGGAACATCGTACTTGATTCAGAATGGTGCAAAGTTAGTTATTGAACCCGAAGATATATTGAAGAGTTTTGATTTGTCTGGAAAGTCTACATCTAGAAGAAAATTGTTATTAGAGAAGCTGAGTATTTCACAAGATGCAAAGAAGGTGCTGGAATTATTACTTCAAGAACCGATGAGCGTGGATACATTGAGTAAAAAAAACATGATGGAAGTTACTGAGGTATCAAGGATTATAACGTTGCTTGAATTGCAAGGATATGTAAAGGATAGTGGTAATGGAAAATTCGTCGCAGATATATAGTAATATTAAAAAATTTACATAATCTCATAGTATAGAAAAGGCTACGCTAAATTGCTATAATTGACTTGTGCAAGGATGAAAACCTGATTTACTCAGGTATGTTTTGTCTTTTAGCGCACTTGAAAATTGACTGAATCTCAAGGAGGTTGCCATGTTGGTAGTTATTATTTTTATGGCAGTGGCAATGTTTTTTGTACCTGTCCTTGTAGTGGCGTATCTTTTTGATCAAGGAAAGGGAGGAATTGCTTTTAGCGTTGCATTCGCGACACTTTTTCTAAATATTCCACTTTGGGTTCTGATTGGACAACTTCAATAGCGAGGAGACTTAAATGATTTGGTTATGGACTATTAGTGGCGCGTTGTTGTGTGGTCTATGCATATTCCTCAATGGAAGGATTAATACACATGCGTATAAGAACCCTGACCTTGATCACGTTCAAATACTTCGAACAAAGTATTCGCATCAGCGCCTATGCGCAGTATCTATGATAGGGTTTATGGTGTTCGCACTTGCAACTGTAACCCTCTTTTACTTTTTGATTAGCTAGGTAACATGAATTATCTCAGAGACAGTAAAATATATCTTGTCAGTCAATAACTTGCTCCCTGTCTATACCTGATAGGGAGCATAACTACACTGTCCCAATATGATCTGCACGAGGATTTGCTGGATCATATAGATTTACCTCAAATATAGGTAAATCTTTAGCAATTATTTGTAATGTTATACTTAACTGCATAGTGGCAATTCTTTGAAAGTCTTCGTACACAACGTTGTCCATATTTAACTCTTCAATCAGCTGTTTCATAAATAAATCATCACGTTTTTTATCGTATATAAAGTACATTTGACTATCATCTTTGGAGTTTAGTGTGTGTTCCTTATCATTTATTATTAGGAAGCCTGCTTCATCATGTGGTCCGTCTAAAGTTTCCACTTCAGTAGGGTTATCCGGATTATTTCTCAATTGCTTAACCGCTTCTTGTACATCTTGAGGACTAACTCCGTATCTTGAAGCATTTTCTTCGATTGCTGAATTCAGAACGTGACTACAACCTATTGAGAATGCGGCATTTGGATCTTCGTTTTTGTCGGTATGCAAGTAAAAATTTCCACCTATCTTAATAATAGCCTTGTATATCGAGTCAACGCATTCTTGAACTGACATACCTAACTTCTGTTCATAGTTATATCCAAGCATAGCTATAACGTAACCTAAATCTGCGCCTGGACGGGCAATCATGCCACTAGAAGTCTCTTTGTTGTTATATCTTCCTGAAATACATCTTCTACCTGGTTTTGCGGGAATGAGGTTATCCTGAATGAAAGTATTAACAGCGGAGAAATCCATGTATATTATTATGAGAATATACCAGATTAAATTGCAAGTTCTTTTGCTACATCACGGATCTCTCTTGTCTTACTATCGATCAAAACAGGGACTGGTACGAGTTTTCCTGTTTTGATCCAATTCATAATATCTGGATCACTTTTTATTTCTCTGAATAGCACTCGTAATTGTCCACGCGCACGTTCTAAGATCTCAGGAGTAGCACCGTTTGAAATTGAGTTTGATAGGAAGATGATATATGGAGGCTCAGTTGCCTTAATCGATTCCATAAGTCCAGTTTGGATTTTAATATGATCTATTGCTTCTGGATAAGAGGAAACCATCGCTCCGAATACTTGGACTTCAGGATCAAATTCTCCTACGATTGCACCATCCATAGAAATTGATTGATATCCCTCTCCGTGATGAACAAAAGGGTGTGTGTGTTCGTGTGATTCTTGGCGTTCATAAACTCCCGAGGTTCGTTGGAAGGCGATATTTCGGGATAGGGTATAAAAAAGTGCATTTTTTTGTTCTTCTGTATAGTCTTGGAGATAAGTATTGCTGTATCTTTCAAAAGAATTTTTAAATGATTCATTATTCATTAGATACTCAGTCGTGCTCATTACTTTTGTTTCAAGTTCTATGATTTTATCTACATTTGTAAACTCATCTTTCATTGATCCAGCCTCACCTGCGATCTCAGTGAGTTCAGAGTTGATGGTTTGGTCATCTACAATATTTCGGGTAATATCAGTTGTAAATAATTCATTATCTGTGCCATATCCTAGAAGAATCCCCATAGTATCTGTATCATAGACAGCACTCATCGCTACTTTCTTCAATGGTGTAACTTTATTTGCTTCAGCTGCCCGGTTGTAAAGATCTGTAAATGCTGTTGCACTTTTGTCATGTATTTCAAGGTTTGCTGCTATTAAATCACGGTTTGTAACCTCACCGTCTAAATACATTTTCTTCATTTTTCCACATCCATGATCAGGTAACTCTTTGAAATTGTCTTCGGAAAGACGTCTGTGCTCAGAAAGACTGGTGTGTGAAACAAGTATTTGGAGCATTTGAGGATTTTCTTTTTCAGTTCTTTCGATTATGGCTTCAGTAAGACGAGAACTTTCTAGTTCCAGTGTACCATCAAGAGGCGACTCCCTTAGTTCGATGATTCCAGCTGCTGTCTCCCAGGTATTACCTGTTAGACCTAATAGATGAATGTCAGGAATTCGTCCATCAATGCAAATATCAATATTTACAGCGCATGGTCCTTTTAATTTTTTATCATTTTCTATTACTTCTTTATAGAAGGGGCTTTTTAAAATCTCAGCTACCTTGTTATTTCGGTTGATGATAGAAAGAGAAGTAGATTTGATCTCCTGTTGAAACGATTCGTTATTCGAAAGCTCCGGATTCATTCGGCCATATAGATTTCCAAAGTAGGAATCCAAGCTCGGCTCTAATGATTCTCTTTCCGGTTGTGATTCTGAGTCAATATGCACGTAATTTTCTGTCATAATTTCGTCTGACAAGTTAGAATTATACGCCGATCTCGTCAGATTTCAAGGAGCAAAATAAGACTTATAGTTTGGTGGTTTAGGTTCGGTTACTTGTTCTCACGGAACAAATTATATTTATTGACGGATTCTAATTCCTATGCTAGAATACAAAAAGTCCAAAGACAGTAGGCTACAAATAAGTCCTACCGAGGAGCAGCAGTTAGAAACTAGGAATTAGTCAAGCGCTTCTCGAAGCGCTTTTTTTGTGCTTAATTGAGACAAGAGAAGAAGGAAAAGGAGAAAATATTATGCCAAGTTTAAAAAATCAGCAGGAATTAGCAGAATTACAAGAAAAGGTTGGTAAATCAACTGCAATGTATGTAGTGGACTACCAAGGTTTAACACATCAGCAGTTAGAAGAAGCTCGTCGTGAGTTTAGAGAGAATGATGCAGAGATCGCAATCACTAAAAATACTTTGGTGAATATAGCACTCAAAGAAAAAGAAATTGATGTTGCAGACCAGCTTCACGGACCGACTGCAACTCTTTTTGCATACTCTGACGGAATTACTGTGGCAAGAATCTTAAAAGATTTCAATAAAAAATATGATCTACCTACTATAAAGTTCGGCATTTTTGAAGGAAACGTAATAGACGCAGATGGTGTGATGAAGATTGCAAGTCTTCCGCCTAAAGATGTTCTTCTTGCAAAGATGCTTGGTGGGTTAAACGCTCCTATTTCAGGATTTGTATACGTTCTAAACGCAAATATTTCAAAGTTAGCAATGGTACTAAAAGCAATTGAAGAAAAAAAACAAACGCAGGTAAGTTAAAAGGTAGAAGTCAAAATTCAGAAGTACAAGTAAAAAAATAAAAACTTTTGACCTATGAATTGCAATTTTGCCTTTTGCATTTTGATTTTTAACTTAACCTGAGAGAGGTGGTGATAAATATGGCAAAAATGACACAAGAAGATTTAATGAAAGCAATTGAAGAGATGTCAGTTCTCGAGCTTTCAGAACTAGTTAAAGCACTTGAAGAAAAATTCGGAGTAACCGCAGCAGCACCTGTTGCAGCAGCACCAGCAGCAGCTGGAGGTGACACCGGAGCAGATGCAGGAGGCGAAGAGCAGACCATATTTAATGTGGTGATTTCAGACGCAGGAGCACAAAAACTCCAAGTTATTAAAGCACTTCGTGAGCTTGTTCCTACTTTAGGACTTAAAGAAGCAAAAGACTTAGTCGATGCAGCTCCTAAAGAGGTTATGACTCAAGTTAACAAGAAAACAGCAGATGAAGCAAAAGAGAAACTTACAGCCGCAGGTGCGACTGTAGAATTGAAGTAACTTTTACTTCTGCTTTCCCTCTATCGGGACAAGGATTCCCCCACCACAAGTGGGGGATTTTTTGTATAATCACACAAATGCTACGAGAAAGAGAATTTGTTCAAGAACAGGCTCAATTTATACAGGAAAGTCCGATGCGGGTGGAAATTCCTATATGGTATGAATCACCCTATTGGAAAGAAAAGACTCCTTTGCACGAGATGAGTATTGAGTTAACAGACTCTGTCATTCATGTATATAACTTTAATCCCAATGTAAGCGAAAGAGAGCTAAATAGGGTTAGTTCTGCGGTAACCAAATGCGTATCAGCATTTCCTGAAGCTGCAGATGGTACTGATTTTATCCTTCTAGACAATATTCAACAGCCTAGTCCATATAATGACGACAAACACTTGCCTAGACGAGGAGAGTATTCGAAGAAGCACAGAGTATCAACTATTACTCCATTAGGAGCAAGTGAGGGAGTATATAGAGTTCCTCCTGTCCAAAATCTGGAAGCAGTGGTGACACACGAAATGGCACACGGTATGCCTGAGCTGCTTCTCTGGAAATGGGCGGGTCAAATAGATAGAAAGCTGTGTAATAGTACAGATTGGGGGGTAGTGGAGACTTCAACAGGCAGGAGGATATGGAGAAAGATCGATACCAATATCATTTCGCTGGACGGAAGATGTCCTGCTAATCCTGAAGAGTGTGTTTCTGAGTACGCTCAAACAAGCCTAGAGGAAGATATTTGTGAGAGTATTGTTGCTTACTTATATAACCCTGAGCTCTTACAAGAAGTAAGTCCACGAAAGTTTAATATGCTAAACGGGCTTGATGAGCAGCTCCCGGTAGATGTTAAAGTTTCTATAACTACTGGAAATAATATTAGGTTGCCTGGTGAAGGATACAACTAATCATAAGTATAGGTAATCGTACATTGAGTTTTATCCACTATAGGGATTTATGTGTCATAGATTGCGTATGGTTGTAAACCCAGAGTGATTTTTGTATAATATATTTTATGGCATTCAGATGTGACAATTGCAACAAAGGAATCATGTACGGACATAACGTCTCCCATTCAAAGAGACGCACAAACCGTACGTTTAAACCAAATCTGCAAAATAAGCGGATTATGGTTGGTGGCACAATGAAAAGAGTAAAATTGTGCGCAAACTGCATTAAACTCATGCGAAAGATAGAACGTGACGCAGCAAAAGCGCAGGCTGCAGCAACAGAAGCTACAGCTGTAGCAACTGCTAACTAACCTCATATTGCAGTTTGTATGTCTGTCGAATCAGAATTTTTTACTCCAGAACCTGACCAGCAGGATGAATCATCTCAGACCTCAGTATTTTCAGAAGTAAACTATAGCGCATTAGATACAAAGGAATTTCGTGAGTTGTATAATGCTGATCTTCAGCGATTCAAGGACGATAGTGCAGAGAACGCAGCACAAATTCAAAGTAAGCATGCATTAGCCAGTAATTCTCGTGAATTTGAAGTCCTGAATAAAATCTCAATTAACAATCTTAAAATGGGTAAATATTTGGAACAATTACGCTCGAAAGGGGAGTACATGAGTCCACAAGAAGGTGCTATGAGTATGGGAATTATTATTGGTTTGCTCGATGGACAGAAGGAAAGAATTGAGATCGCGCAACGAACTAATGCGTATGAGCAGTATAAAGAATCTGTAAACCGTGTTGTGTTATTTCCTTGCGCCTCTGCAGTAATTCGGTTTGGAGAGTTATCACTTTATGAACTAAGTAAAAAAGATATAGATCAAATTCCAGCCCATATTGGATATACTTTTATACTTGACGGGCTGCATCAAAGACCAAGCGGCACTTACGGTGTACCTGAAAATACAGGAATCTCACAAGAATATCCTGCTCTGCTATACGAAGGCATGGAAAATGTAGCAAACTACATAGATGCACTTGATGAGAGTAATTTGGATGCATTCGAAAAGCGGTTCGGGATGCTGGGCGGATACAAAGGTACGGCTGCTAAGCATACAAGTAATTTAATGCATAAGATTTCTGCAATCCGGAAAAAAGTACATGAGACTATCACAGATCCGAATAGTATAGAGTTTCCTCAGTTGAAGCAGGTATTAGAGCAGTATATGAATGATGAAAATATTAATCGGCTTGATTCAGTATATTACATGACTAACCAACAGAATAATGAATATATTGAGTTTTATCGCACTATAGACAACCTCAGATTAAGAGGAGTTTATCCTGAATTTTATTCTAATATTATAGAACGACTTAATGAAACAAATACTGCGTACTTACAAGATGAAAAGTTAATTTCTTTTAATGAATTACAGTCTATTATACGAACACCTGCTAATAACGATAAGAGTATTGAAAAACCTTATTCAGTTGGGTCTGTTATCGAGGCTGCGAATGATATTATGTCTCAATCACGATTGCGTGAGTTTAGACTTGGAAAAGGTGATGTTTCATTTGGCAATATTCAGGATCCAGAAAATACAATTATTAAATTTAATGTTGATGACTCTAAAAAAATTACAATATCATTTACATTTAGTGAAATGGATAGTAAATCACTCCTGGTATCCTATGATGAAAGATCCCAATCATTTGACTGGCACTTAATGCAGGAAATGGATACAGAGACCAAGCAAATGATTGTAGCTGAGTCACAACTAGTATTAAAGGCGGTACAATCCCAAATTGAACAGGAGAGAGAGCAAAAAAGAGAAGCACAAAGGGAGAAAGCGCAACGAATGCAGGAACTTCAGAGTGTACGCAGAAGAAGATCAGGTGGAAAAGGAAAAAAGACTAGACCTAAAGTTGTATATCCAAAAGCTGAGAAACCTGAGGTTGGACCATTGTCATTTATTGATCAGGAGCTTGAAAGTGAAGTAGTGCAAGAGCCCGAAAAAAGAACAGTTCCTCCGCTCATAATTCCAGACGAAGAACACCTTGAGGAGCTTTTGGATAGGGTGTCTGAAACAGATAAAAGATTAATAAAAGAAAGATTTGAGAGATATAACGAAGAAGGGTTGGGATATTTTAAACCTTTAATGCATACTACAGCCGATGGTGATGGATTATACTCACTAAGAGTTGGTGAAAATCGCGTAATTACACGACTTGTTGAGCAACCAGATGGCTCAAAAGCTTTTGTCATTGAAAACATAGGTCCTAGAGGAGTAATCTATCGATCTGTGGATAAGGACAGATTATAATAATGAAAGCTGAGTGAGTAGATTGCTTCCTTCTTCCTGATATCCGTTGATAAAATCTTTATAACTCATTACTTTCTTCCCCTCAACTTGAATTCTTTTATCGGGGAGTAGCTTTACCAACTTCTTAGTACCTCTTTGTTGTGTCCAATAAAACCATACCGTTGGCCAGGGATAGTACGCTCGAATCATACGGTCCAGTGTTTCAGGTGAAGGGACTTTTTCTAAATCAATTTTTCCATGTTCTTTGGTAATCTTTTCTGTCCATGACTCCCGCGTATGATCTTGGCTATTTTTGGTAATCTCTTTTCCAGACTCGATACTTTTAATTAATGTAGCAATCATTTCTCCACCTGTTGAAAAAAGGGTGTGCTTTAAGTCCTCGGTAGTCTCTGATCCTGTAAGTTGTATACTTTCTTGTGCGAGAATGGGACCATGGTCAATCTGGTCATCAAGAGTTATTATAGTTACTCCTGTTTTTGTGTCGCCAGATAGTATTGTTGCTTGAATAGGACTGGGTCCTTTATATTTTGGTAACAGGCTTGGATGAATATTCCATATTCCGTGCGGGAATAGATCAATAATATGCTGAGGAATTATCGCTCCGAATGAGGCTAACACTCCAAGAGTAGGCTTGATGTCTTCCACTTTTTTCCAGAGTTCTTGCCGGGCAATCTTTTTGTCTCCTGTTACTTTCGTTGATAGAAATGGGATATTATTTTTTTGCAAAAACTCTATTAAGGGTCCTTGTGTTTCCGTAGTCAAAACTAGCTCCAGCCCGTGTGAGGTTAGCATCTCAATTACAGGTATAGAGTAGTCTCCAGATCCGAAAAAAACTATTTTTTGCTGCATATCATGAATTATATCATCTTAATTTTTTATCTACTTTATTTTAGTGTATAAATAATATATGGAAGAATCTTCTGAATATAATAGTGGTATTCCAATTACAGAGAAACCTGTAATTTTTGACCAACTCTCTAATGATGCTTATCCGTTGAATGCCTTCGAAAATCAAACTCAGGAACAGATACATAATCCTGAAAAACCTAAAAAGGAAATCATGTGGTCACAGGTAGACAGTGCAAGGACTGAACTAATGAACGATCTCGATACATATTACTCAAGTTTGCCTGAAGAATCTCGACCTCCTGGACACTATATTGACATGGTGAAAATAGCAGCACTTGGTCCTTTAGCATTGGACAAGGAAATATTTGCGGATAGAGCTGAGGGTGCTTACTTACATACAAAATACAAGGAAAAGTCAGCGAGAGCACAGGCTTTAGTTGCTCACACCATTTTTGCTGCATCACTATCTACGGTTGATAATGAAGAGTGCGGTAACATTTATGATATGGTTGCGATTATAGATAATATTGCAAACAGTAATATCGGAGAAGCACAAGGATACAAGCAGTGGTGGAACGGAGTTAAGTCGTTATTATCAGTAATGCGAGCACTGCACGGACAGCAATATGAAGTAATTCTTCCAGATTATACGCAAGATCCTGAGAACACGCCAAGGAATAAAAACCATATGTTGCAGTTTGATGTTTTTAAAGGAGTAGATTTAATTACACAGGATAAGGAAGGGAACGTGTTTTTAGTAGATTGCAAAGGAGAGAGCAAAATAAAAAATACGAGTTTAAAGAGGATGGAATCTTCTGTGATAACAAAAAAAGTTGATATTGAGGAGTATGATAAGTTTGCACACGTGCTCAAGAGATCAATTCAGGCACTTAAGCCCGCCTCTATCAAAAGAGCATTAATTATTGTACCTACTTCATTTGATGTTCTTCCTAGACTTAGAATGACTGATGGTTTTGAGAATGGACGAATGGAACTGGCTGCTTTTTCAAGATTACCTGCTACCGAAAGTTTAAAGATTGCAGACGAGTTATATAAATCTACTTCACAAAAATAAAAATAATTGTATAATACGAGCATGGTAGAAAAAGACAGTGATCAGTATAGAAATTTAGATATTTCCGAAGATAATTTAGATGGTGAATTAAATGATCATCTCTATAGACCTTTTAGTGCCTTAAAAAAGAGGCTTCCTGATTTAGCGGTTCCTGGAACAGAGATTGTTGATGACATGGGAATACTAGAAAAAACTAAAATTAAGGGTTACCACTTTGAGGACGACTACTTGTCTTTAGATGATGAAGATAGTGAATAAAAACTTTATCTGCAGATACTCTGTAGCCAGTCAGAATTTTGGGGGGCAACTATTACAGAAAGTTCTGTAGAAACCTCAGTCTCAGCCCAGTTTGCAAAAACTATTTTCCATACTCCTGAAGTAAGTGTTTTGCTTGAAGTAGGAAGGCAAAGTGTCTGATTGAGCTGGTCATTGCCAGGATAATAAACACTTCCATCTGGTGATACAACCGAGTAAGATACATTTGGATTTTCAGGTATAGAAATTGCTAGCCCTACATTACTCAAAGGCTTTCCCTCACAAAAAGGCATATAAATAGTAAATGTGTCAAGTGGAGCTAGATTTCCCATCCATTTCCTAGAATGGAAGTCACCTTGTGTGTAGCAATCTGAAGCTGTATTGTTTTCTTCAGCTGTTAACTGGAAGTTGGTTTTGGTAGGGTTATCAGCTCGGCTTCGAGAATCATGAGGTCTCGATTGGATTGTCATAATCACAGTAACTACCAGAACCAGAGCCATTGTTCCATAGACTGCGTAGTGTAGAAGCTGTTTATAGATTTTGTCAGCCCTTCTTTTGTCTTTTGCTTTTTCCTTTGAGGCTTTTTCAATTTTTGACATATCTATATAAAGTTAATCAGTACTAGATATCTTATGTCAAGGCTGATGTTATAAGCTTATTTCTTCGAACTCTTCATCTCCGTCCTCGTTTTTATAGGAACGGTAAAGTTTTTCTTTTTGTGCAAGTACGTGAGATGTAAAAAGTACTCCGTTAAGGTGATCAACTTCGTGCTGGATAATGGTTGCCATAAAGCCTGTATAGGTTTTTTTATACTTTTTACCACTTGAGTCTTGGTAAGAGAGTATGAGTTTTTGTGGTCTTGTTACGTGACCCCAAATATTTGGTATCGATAAACATCCTTCAAGGATTTTTTTATCTTCATCAACCCTTTTTTTACTTGCTTTAGCTTCACTGATATGCTCTATCACAGGATTTACAAAATGAATTGTAGGTGCTTTTTCAGTTGGTCGTGCGAGAAAAAGTCGTAGTGGAATTCCAACTTGGGGAGCTGCAAGACCGACACCTACAGGGTCACTGGTATGAGCCAAAGTAACTTCCATATCGGAAATCGTTTTTTTTAGTTTTTTATCAAAGTTCACTACCGGTTTGGCAACACCAGTTAGAACTTTATGTGGGGTGGTTACTATTTTATACATGAGTAAATAAATTCAAAATTTAAAACGCAAAAGGCAAAAATAATATTCAAAGGTCAAAATTGTATAAACTTTTTTAAATTTAAACTTTAATTTTTGAATTTTAACTTTTACCTTTGACTTTATGATTGATTATATCATGGAGAAGTCTAATAACTAAACGCTATAAGCGAGATGCTAAACGCTAATTTAGCTTTTCCAGCAGTTCTTGTGCTTGGATGTCTTGAGGCACAACTCTCTCTAATATAAATGTTAAATCTTCTCGTGCTTGCTCACGCTCCAGTTGAGCTTGAGCTGAGTTAGTTGCGGCAATACTATCTGCGATTTCCGAGTGAAGAAGAGCCTTTGCGTACAGTGCGTCACGGTAATTTGGTTTTAGTTGTATAGCGTGTTTAAGAAGCTCGATCGCTTGGTCTCGCTGTCCACCTTGGTCATAAAGAAGTGCTTTGTTGTAGACCACTTTTGCGTCCGTAGGTGCAAGATGATGAGCCTTGTCGATTGCTTCAATGGCCAAGGAGTACGCATTAGGGTCTATTTGTGCGAGTGAATACATGATTCTGGTACGTGATTTCCAAAATACAACATTATTCGGGTGTCGGGAGACAACTGAGTCAGAAAAAAGTTTTGCCTGCTGAGCAAACTGTGCTGCTTGAGTTGATTGGTTTTCTTGTTGGTACAATAGTGCAAGGGTAGAGACATTAACAGCTAACTCATCTTTATATATATCTTCTCCTGGACGATGTTGGACGGCACGTATTAAGTTCTGATTTGCATTAATATAGTCTCCTACTGCGTTGAGGTTTTTACCTAGTCCATATGCTTTATCTGCACTCCAATATCTCCATAAAACTATAAAAAATATTAAAAATATGAATATACTTATTCCAGTAAAAATCTTTATCCAGGGTGAATGCTCAGTATTGTCAGAACGAACTGGTTTGGTAATTTGAAAGTTTGGATCTAATAGATGGAGAGCACAGAGAGGAAGAATAAAGAAAAATAGGTTTGTCATAACAACAGAAAATCCGAAGAAGTTAGATACTAAAATACTTGTCCAACCTGAAAATAGAGCAGTTGCGAATAATAAATGAGTTGTTTTAACCTCATTATTTTTAACTGATTTTATGATGTTTTTAACAAATAGGAAAATTACCCAACCAATAAATAGGAGGTAAGTACCAAGACCAAATATTCCTGTAGTGGCTAAATAATTGAGATACTCATTATGCGCTTTGTTATATAAGTAGTCCCATTCTGAAGTAAGGTTATGCTCTACTGGTCTATGCTTGTAGTACGCATAGGCAAAAGTTTCTACACCACTGCCAATAATTGGGTTGGCTTTAAATACATCAATTGCTCCCTTCCAGACAATTAGCCTTATCTTACTTGAGTCGGTACCGCCGAACTCCAGCGCAGGAAGTGCAGGCGTGGAATTTTGCTCGCTAGTTTGATTCTGTTCTTGTTCTGGGGTTGGGTTTGAGAATGTAAAGTGACGTAACCTTTCAATAGGCGTTCCTAGAAGAAAGCTAAGGAATATGAATGTTAATAAAACCACTCCGGTTACGATTAAATTATTCTTCCATATTTTGTCTTTCTTGTTTCTAAACCATAAAAATCCAAGAGTTAAGGTAAAAACTAATAAGCCTGTCCATAATCCTAAAAATCCAGACTGAGAATCTGTCCAGGTGAGGTCAATATAGAATAAAGTGGAAACTAGAAAGTAAAGAGTAGAAAATAGTAATTGCCTTTTTGAAAATTTAAAATTGAAAATTGAAAACTTTGACTCTGAATCGGAATCAACTTTAAAAAATAATTTATTTAGTAAAAACGCTATCGATATTGGAATTAATACAGCAAGGTATGCTGCGAGCCAGTTTGGTTGACCTAAAGTCGAGAAAATACGTGCTTTAGGCTGAAATGCTTCAGTCCAGCAGGCTACGTCAAGAGTTCCCCGAAAGACCAAGCATGTTGGATCGTATCCAAAGTGGGAAGGAAAACCCCAAAGGGCTACTATTATTCCTCCGATAAATGTCGCAGTAATAATTTTTATTGTATTTTTGCGTTGGTCATCAAGTAGATGAGTTGCAAATGCATAATATAGAAAGATATATGACAAAAGAGATAGGAATCCACCGTTGAACCGCGAATAATATCCCCAAAAAGATACATGAGGATCCATAGAAAAAAGCGTAGATACTAGTTGGGATAACAGAAAAAGCGCGATCGGAATATCAAGCGGTGTACGTTGAAATATAAATTTTTTCAATCTTATCATTTTGACTATCCATAGAGTCAGAATGAACAATGATATTCCCCAGACTGCCCAAATTTTGTTCAGCTCGAATAGCTCTGATGTAGAGCGCCACATAATTAAAGGTACAACCGCTGCAAGTAGGTAAAAGGAGTATCTAATCCAAGAATCGATGCGATCAATCCACATACTTTTGAGTATACAACAAAATTATCGATTTTAAACTTATATTTTTTATCGAATTTAAATTATTTAGCATCTTTACGCTTTAAGCTTTTAACTTTACCCTGTATAATAGAAAATATGTTTGATAAATTCTTTAGGGTTTTTTCACACGATTTGGGAATAGATCTAGGTACAGCAAACACGCTGGTGCATGTTCAAGGAAAAGGAATTGCTGTGCGAGAACCATCTATTGTAGCTAGACATTCAAAAACCAAGCAAGTTATCACGATCGGATCAGAAGCAAAAAAAATGCTTGGTAAAACTCCTGCAAGTATCGAAGCAATAAAACCTCTTGAGCATGGTGTAATCTCAGATTTCGATGCTGCGACGGCACTACTGAATTATTTTATACGTGATGTTCACCAATTTAAGTCTCCGATAGGTATGTTGGCAAGGCCAAGGGTGGCAATCGGTATTCCCAGTGGTGTTACTGAAGTTGAGAGAAGAGCAGTTTGGGAAGCCGCTCTCCAGGCTGGAGCAAGAGAATGCTATCTAATAGAAGAGCCTATGGCAGCGGCAATTGGCGCTGGTGTGTCGGTTTTTCAGCCTACGGGTGTGATGACGGTAGATATAGGTGGAGGAACAACTGAGATCGCAGTTATTTCTTTAGGAGGGATAGTTGTTAACAGATCGCTTAAGGTTGCAGGTAAAGAAATGGATGCAGCCATTGTACATTATATTCGTCTCCGGCACGGACTGATAATCGGCGAACCTACAGCAGAAGATGTGAAGATTAAAATCGGTAGTGCGTATGGGAAAAAGTTGAAAGTTAAAAATCAACAATCAAAGAGTGAAGGCAAAGAAAATAAAAATGAAAAGCAAGATAAGCCAAGTGAGAAAATTGCAGTGATTCGAGGGCGGGATTTAGAAACAGGTTTGCCACGTAGTATAAAGATAGGTGAACAGGAAGTAAGGGAAGCCATAGGTCCTGTAATTTCTCAAATTGTTGAGGCAGTACTTGAAGTGGTAGAAGAAACTCCTCCTGAGTTAACAGGGGATATCTTAGAACAGGGTATTTTGCTCACCGGTGGTGGATCTCAACTACCAGGAATTGATGAATTGATGATGGAGAAAACAAAGATTTCAATTACACACGTAGAAGATCCTCTTACCACAGTAGTACGTGGTACTGCCAAACTCCTTGAGGACGATTCAATGCTCGCCAGAGTAAAAGTAACCGGAGGACTTAGATAGTTAGATAATAAACCTAATTACTCTAATTGACATAATTTCTAAAAAATATAGAAATCCAATGGAAATTACTTAGAGCAATTAGAAGTTTAAATTGCATCGTCTTTTTAAAACAGTCAGAAGGTAAAGAAACATATGTTATTCTTTCGTAAAAATAAATACAGATACACTCGTTCGATGGTATATGATTATTCCAGAGTCGCACGGGTGCAGAGTCGTCGTAATAGAAGGAATAAAACAAGCAAATTATTCACCATTTCTGTACTCTTTTGTCTGATTACGCTAGCTCTGTATCTTTATACAGGAGCATTTAGCGATCAAAGATCAGCTAACCAGTTATTATCTCCACTTGTTGCTCCAATTCAGCAGTCAGTTGACACATCTATAAAAGAGTTTACAGCTCTGTTTTCCTCAGGATTGAAGAATATAGTGGAATCTAAGTTTGAAGGAGTACAGGGAACATACGCTGTTTATGTTAAAAATTTAAAAACCGGAGAACAATATGCATATAACGAAAATGAAGAGTTTTTAACAGCAAGTTTGTATAAGCTTTGGACAATGGGTGCAGTGTATGATCAGATAGAAACGGGTAAATTAGAAAAAAGTAAAACGTTATCTGCTAGTATTGAAAGCTTAAATAAGCAGTTTAATATTGCTACAGAGGAAGCTGAGCTAACTGAAGGAGAGATAACGAGAACTATTGATGAAGCGCTAGAGCAGATGATAACTATTTCACACAATTATTCTGCTCTTTTACTTACTTCAACTGTAAGACTTGCGACTGTTCGTGATTTTATTGACAAATACGGGTTTGGCAATACTGTATTCGGAAATAATCCACCTAAAAGTACTGCTGTGGATGTTGCTAAGTTTTATGAACTTCTATACAACAAAGAAATTGTAAATGAAATGTATTCTGAAGAAATGATGGCTAGGCTTAAACGACAGAGGTTAAACGACAGGATACCTGCAAAGCTTCCAGATAATATACAGATCGCACACAAAACTGGAGAGCTATATGGATACAAGCATGACGCAGGGATTGTTTTCGCTCCGTCCGGAGATTACATCATAGTTATGATGTCTGAAACCAAAAATCCTGGCACGGCTATAGAGGTAATGGCAGAGCTTTCCGAGGAAGTATACGACTACTTTGAAGCTCAGTAAGAATATTTTATGATAACCCGGTTTAATCGTAGTTGACACACTGATTTTAAATCATATATGCTGGATGTATATGTTCGATAAGCTTATTCATCGTGGTGACCAGGCTAAGCAAGCTGAAACTCATCAAAACCAGCCTGCGGCAAGTCAGGTTCCGGAGTCAGAAAACAACCAAGATATTTCGCAAGAGTTTAATAGAGTAACTCAGGCACTACAGCAGCAGGAAGAGAATCCTGTTATAACCACAGCAAACCATCCTGAACAGTCATTTCATCAGCCTGAGACAAATGTGGGGGTAGTACAGCCAGCTGCTACAAGCTCTCCAGAGGTGGGAAATCCTGATTTTCAAATAAGTTCAGGGGTAAATTCGCCTGAGCCGGGTTCTCAACAAAACCAAAATAGCGGAGAGTACAACCCTGTGTCCAGCAGTAAACCTAGACTCGATATATTCGGTGTTCCACTACCACCAGATGCAATCAATGGAGAGGATAAGGTGATTTCAGAAGTGCCGACGACGACACATAACAATACAGACACAGTAATTTCTGAACGGCCTACAATGCCTGCTGTAGAGTCAGATAACTCAATTTCTGAAACTGTCTCTAATCCGCCAGAAGAAGCTAGAAAATGGATTGAGATAATCCGAGAAAAGAAAGAAAAATTACTCTCAGAAAAATCTGAGTATGTAAATCAACGTGATACCGCAGATAATAAAATAAAAGACAAAGATCGTGAGATTGCAGAGTTAGAAAAAATTGAAAGTGCATTTAATAATGCACAAGTAACAGCAGTAGTAGAGTTTATGGAAAAACATAAAAATGAAGCAGAGCAGAAAATAACAGATGATGAAAAAAGTAGTACAAGCGACTCAGAAAAAAATGATCATTCTGAACATGATCAACATTCTACAACATCTCATACAGCTTAATTTTTTACTTTACTAATCCCATCTCTCTGCTTGACATCTCAGCCTAATTTGGTTATCATATGAAGGCGTAAAGCGTGAAGAGCTGGTAGTTACTTAGCAAGTGAATCAATACATGAACTTTTCTTTCATACTGCTAAACTAAATTTAACTTTCGAGAATCTACGAAACACTGAGATTCTTTGCTTCTTCCGTTTTATTTCTCAAATTGACATTGTTCTTTAAAAATTGACAGATAAGATTAATTTAAAGTGGTAGGAAGACTATTGTCGAAAGACAATAACTTTCTAAACTTTTGACAGCATAACCTGTTGTCAGGGTCCTTTTTCTCCATTTTTTTGAAAAATGGTATTCTTTTTATGAGAATTTGATCCTGGTTCAGGATGAACGCTGGCGGTGTGC
>CAZIAP010000004.1:0-104821 GCA_964537315.1 uncultured Gammaproteobacteria bacterium
TAATTTCTAATTTCTAATTTCTAATTTCTAATTTCTAATTTCTAATTTCTAATTTCTAATAAATTTTAGATCGTTTATTCGAGTAATCAAAGTAAACTAAATACAACTCTAAATTCTATATACTTGATACGTAATACTTAATACTTCATACTATTTACATGAGCGATAACAACAAGGGGCTGGGAGAAAAACTCATGGAAGCAGGTGTCTCTTCCATGAAAGCTGGTGCGGATGAAATAAAGACAAGTGTATCTACTGCTGTAGGACAAATTACTGGACAACCTGAAAAGACAGATCAAGAGCTTCAGCAAATTGCTGCGCAAGACAAGGAATCATCAGGAAAGCGCATTAATGAAATCCAACAGGAGCTTGAAAGACAAAAAATAAAAAGGTTTCAAGAAGTGTCTAGTTGGCAGACCACTTCTTCACAGACACAGGAAACACATCAAGCTAAACAACACACGCCAAGTTCACCGCTTACTCACGCTGCTGATTCACGGCCAAGAAAACAGCCTGAACCAATACGTCAGGCTGTCGGAAAATCTGAACTAGGCCGCAATTTCAAAGGCTAATATCTGATATAATAACTTCATGATTGAACCAAGAACTCTCAAAGGATTTCGTGATTTTTTACCAGATGAAGCACGAAAACGTCGATATGTAATTAACAAGCTTGTAGAAGTGTTTGAGTCCTATGGGTTTGAACCATTGGAAACACCCGCCCTTGAGTATAAAGAGATACTTACAGGAAAGTATGGCGATGAAGGCGAAAAACTAATGTACCAGTTCACTGATCAGGGAGAACGACAAGTTGCAATGCGATACGACCAGACAGTACCCCTTGCGCGTGTTGTTGCACAATACCAAAACGAACTCCCTACTCCATTTAAACGTTATCAAATCCAAAACGTCTGGAGGGCAGAAAATACTCAAAAAGGAAGATATAGGGAGTTTGTTCAGGCTGATGTTGATACAGTAGGTGTAGATTCATCAACTGCTGATGCAGAAATTCTTGCTACAGTCGAAAAAGCATACCGTGAGCTAGGTTTTAAAAACATTACTCTACTCGTTAACGATCGCGCTATTTTTGAAGGCCTTTCAACAAAAGCGGTCATAATTATTGATAAATTGAACAAAATCGGAGAAGAAAAAGTTATCGAAGAACTTGAAAAAATAGGGGTAAATAAAGATCAGTTCGAAAGCATTAAAAATGCTCAACCGACAGAAAGATTGGAAAATATTATTAATACTGCAGTTGCCCTAGGAGTACCTCAAAATGTTTTAAAGTTTGACCCAACTCTCGCGCGAGGACTGGATTACTACACCGGTCTCATATTTGAAGTAGTATCATCAGATTATCCTGCAGGATCATTGTGTGGTGGAGGAAGATATGACGAACTAATCGGTATGTTCAGTAAAAATACTCTCCCAGCTGTTGGCTGTGCCTTTGGGTTTGACCGCACGCTTGAGGCGATGGAAGAACTAGACCTTTTTCCAAAAGACCTTTTTTCTACTCAAGTGCTCGTTACCGTTTTTACTGAAGAATTTTCAAAACAATCCCTTGAAGTAGGTGCTCAGCTGCGTTCTAACAATATAAACACAGAAATATATTTAGACTCTAGTGCAAAAATGGATAAACAACTTAAATATGCTAATAAGAAAAATATACCGTATGTTGTTATCATCGGACCGGAAGAAGTAAAAGAAAATCAGGCGACAATCAAAACCCTCTCTACAGGCGAACAAAAGAAAGTTTCAATTACCTCTCTGCCAAATGAAATTAAATAAGTCTTCCGCCTACTTATATCTTTTTATTGCCGTGCTTGTCTGGGGTATAACAGTCCCGTTAATGAAATTTGCTCTTGATTACTTACCCGTGTTCGTTCTGGCATTTATCAGATTTTCAGTTGCTTCATTAGTCCTTTTTCCATTTGTCATAAACAAATTGAAAGTTCAGAAAAAAGATATACCTATGATAATTGTCGCGGGACTAGCGGGTATATCGATTCATATTGCACTTTTTTTCTATGGACTAAAAAGTACATCTGCTATTAATGCAGGTGTACTCTTTGCATCCGGTCCGCTCTTTACTATCGCGATCGCATTAATATTTCTGAGGGAAAGAATAACAAAAAAAATGCTTTTAGGCTGCATAATAGGCTTTATTGGAATACTTACAGTTGTAATTGCTGATACAAATGAGGCTCTACAAATTTCACCAATTGGAGACCTATTAGTACTAGGGAGTACGCTGTCATTCGTAGTTTTTGAAATAGTAAGCAAGAAACTGTTTAAAACCTACTCTCCTTACACAGTTACTTTTTATGCCTTTCTAATTGGTGCGATCACATTCCTGCCTTTTGCACTTCCATACTTTGTTCACAATACTCAAAATTTATTACTAACACTCTCTCCTATGGCTATATTTGCTGTTATGTTTGGAATATTCGGATCTTCCCTCACCGCTTACCTGTTCTGGCAAAAAGGGCTTGAAAAAATTGATGCCTCAAAAGCTGGATTTTTTCTTTACCTTGACCCAATCTTTGCAACAGTTGCATCAGTTATAATTCTTGGTGAGATAATAACTGTATATTTTGTACTGGGATCAATACTGATATTTTTGGGGATACTTATTGCTCATAATCAAATACCTCGCTTCGGTAACTTTTTTATGAGAGTGAGAGAAAAAAAACTTTCAGCCTAACTTTTTTTGAAATTATTTCCATCAAATGAGAAAACAGTAGTTTTACCGTTCAGAACTGTTTCCATGTGAACAGGTCTTCTCCAGAGCTTATAAACATATGGTAAAGTCTTTTCGATATAAGCCGGATCCAGAGATTTATCCTCATACTCGTGTCTTAAGTATAGCTCTTGACCCCTCCTATAATTGCCATCAACTACGGTAATATAAGGGTCTCCACAATTCGTTAACTGCTGATCTAACATATCGCGTATCTGTTGCCAACCCTTATCTTTTACTGTTACATATGTTCCATTTTTAGTCTCATGTTTTTCATAAATATACATTCCCATTCTATCTGCCACATTTTTATTAAAGTGATTTCTAATAAATGATTTATCGTCCTCTGTCTGCATTATATCTCGTATAGCCTCAAGTCCAGGACTTTCTTCAAGTGGACCATCAAAACGAGGATAAATCGGTTTTCCCTCTTTCTCCAACCATTTAACTTCTTTTTCACTCAATTTCCCATTGTGATATTCTTCCAGGTACTCAAACATTTTCATACCGAAGTAGTAAGGATTTAGTTGTTGCGGGTGAGGCTGTAATACGCTAGAGTGAAGTTTCCACCACTGTTCATTTTCTGTAGGAGTTATCAGATTTCTATTACCCATCTCTCGCATAATTCTCTTATGCCAAAATGATGCCCATCCTTCGTTCATGATCTTGGTTCTTTTTTGTGGATAAAAATATAATGAATCGCTACGGATAATATCAACAATATCTCTTTCCCATCCTTGTAAATATGGAGCATGATTTCTAATAAATCCTAATATATCTTTATCAGGAGTAGGAGGATATTTAGGTACTTCAGAGGTATTTACCAATGGTATTTCTTCTTTTTTACTCAGAGCTAGAATATCGTCAAACTTTGAAAAACCTGAATAATCATTATCTGATTTTTGTGCTTCACGTGCCCATAATTTCCGTTCTTCTGATGCTGATGGGCGATTAGGTTTGAATGGGTCAATGTGCTCTTCAATTGCCATCACGGCGTCTAGGAATTCCTCTACTTCTAATTTACCTTCCCTATTTTCATATTCACGAATTCTTTGGGCATTACGTGCTGCGGATTCCGGCATGTCTCTCCGGGTTTTTTTGAACAAATGATTATTTTTGAAAAAATCAGAATGCCCTAATACGTGTGCAATCACAAATTTATTCTCAATAGGGGGATTGTTTTCTAATAGAAATGCCTGAGCGGGATCACTATTTATCACTAATTCATAAATTTTTGACATTCCATAATCATAGGAAGTTTTCATCTGTCGGTAGGTTCGTCCTCGTGTCCAATGTGAGAAACTTTCCGGTAGACCATATGATCCGATTTCGTACATAATCTGGGGTGGTACGACTTCAAAGTGAGTTGGAAACGGATCTAGCTTTAGTTCTGCTGCTATATTCCAAATTTCACCACAAGCTTTTTCAAGCTCCCTGTCTTCCTCCTCCACAGAATTGACGGGGGTCTCTTTCTTAGTAACCTGGTTCATGAACCTATCAAATTCGTGACTCATATTTAAGTAAATTTAATTTTCATTATCTGGAGGGAATATTTTTTTTAACGAGGGCAAAACATCGCTTTTATCATTAATAACTATTGTTTTAAATCGTTCATCGTGTACATTGTTTTCGTAAGCGTTTCTAAGCGAGCTTTGTTTAGATCCAATTTGCACATAAGCATACTGATTGACATCCATTTCAAGCATATTTTTAACCAATGAAACGCAAAGTTGGTCATCTGTTGAATAATTATCACCGTCTGAAAAATGTAGAGGATATATATTATATTGTTCTGGTCTGAAGCGGGTATTAATCATATCAAGAGCCAATTCATTAGCTGAGGAACATTTTGTCCCACCTCCTGAACCTCTACTAAAAAACTCTTCTTCAGTCACTTCTTGAGCCTCAGTGTCGTGCGCGATAAAAGCGATGTCGACGTTAGGGTACTTTTGCTTCAGAAACCCGACAGTCCACCAGCAGAATGCTCGTGTAATATATTTTTCGTGATCTCCCATTGATCCCGAAATATCTGCCATTGCCAGAACAACCGCACTATTGTCATCTTTTAACTGCTCATTCCAGGTTTTTACTCTAAAGTCTTCAGGTTTAATGTCTCTGATCTCTGCCTTGCCGCTTTCTTCTGCGTTTCTCTGGATATTTGCGTAGATTGTTCTGTTTAAATCTAAATTATTTGTACTTCTTTTTTTCCGAATATCATCAAAGAGTACAACTTCTGATGGTAATTCTTGTTTTTCTCGTTGCTTTAGATTTGGAAGCCCCAAGTCATCAAAAACCATTTGTTGAATTTCTTCAATTGTAAACTCTGCTTCGTAATACTCAACTCCAGGTTCTGTGCCAGCCTCTCCAGCGCCTTGTCCTGGATCGCCTGTAGGCTGCATATCGATTACGTCTCCAACGCTTTCTTCACCAGATCCGCTACCGATTCCTTCTTTCTCATCACCATATCTTATCCTCGGAATTTCAAGAGACTTTAGGGGAACTTTAACTAAACGTTTAGTTGCGGGGTCTGCTGTAATAATGCTACCGTCGCTTATTATATTTGGGAGGTTGTCTTTAATGGCGTCCTTTACCTTCTCATTATGTCGTGCTTCATCCTCTGGTCCTTTACGACGAAGTGACCAGTCTTGACGGGAGACAGATACGGGAAAATTCTCAGGACTACCCATAAATAATTTTATCTAATCGAAGTCTATTTGGCAAGAAGCGTGCCAACGTATTCAACGAGAGATTTAGAACAATGCTCACAATAACCTTTATCTTCCATCAGTGTTTTTTGTACTTCGCTTAGTCGTTTTTGTTGATCCTGGTTTGGCACTTTTGCGCTAGTCGTCATCTTTATAACATCTTTCATATCCGCAAAAAGCTTTTTCTCTATAGCTTCATTTAGTCTAGGGTGCGCTTTATGATCGAATACCTCTCCACGTAGAGCAAGTGCCCCGATCCGAACTAGAAGCTCGTTTCTAAATTCAGCCTTTCCATTTTCACTAATTCCAATTTGTTCTTCGATACTTCTCATCAACCTCTCATCTGGTGCTGTTTCCTCCTCAGTTATTGGATCAACAATTTTTGTTTTCTGAGTATATGCCTCAACGTTTGCAAGATAATTATCACTAAGGGTTCTAGCTTGTTCTTCGTAAGAATATACAAAAGCGCTCTGAACTTCTTTTTTTGCTACTTCATCGTACTCTTCTTTAATCGCAGTCAAATTAGTGAGAATCGCTGCTTTTTCTTCCGGCTTCAAGTCTCGGGTATGTGGATGATTTTCAATATTATCTCTCAAGGTTCTGATTGTATCTATTGGGGTTAAACACTCTCTGTCTTTTGCAATTAAAGCAAGTGATAGCGAATCAATCACGTAACGTGGTGATATTCCGCTCATACCTTCTCGAGGAAACTCTTCTTGTAATTCTTTTAAGTCTCTTTGTGTCAAATCGTGCGCATCCTGACCATCATATAATTTTAGCTTTTGCATTTTACTGACATTTGGCTTTTTAGAATGCTCAAGCCGAGATAATACCGCAAAATTTGCAGCTACATCTAAAGCAAGGGGATTAATATGAATGTTTGATCTTCTGGATAACTCGCTCTGATTAATAAGTTTTTCATAAATCTTTCTCTCTGCAGATACTTTCAAGTTGTACGGAACCGGGATTACAACCATTCTGTCTTTAAGTGCTTCATTTTTTCCTCCTTGGGTAAATGCTGCATACTCGTGCTCATTGGTGTGCGCGACTACTACTTCATCTGCATAAATGTTAGGAAATCGAGGAGCTTTGATTGCTTTGTCTTGGGTAAGGTCAAGCAACGCGTACAAAAACTTTTCGTCTGACTTCAACATCTCGACAAACTCTACCATCCCTCTGTTTGCCACATTTAACTCACCGTCAAAACGATAAGCGCGAGGGTCTGAAGCAGTTCCGTACTCTGCAAGTTTTGAAAAATCAACACTACCAACTAACTCAGTTATATCTTGAGATTTAGGGTCAGAAGGCTTAAAAGTTCCTATGCCGACTCTATCTTTTTCCGACATAATTATTCTTTTAACAGGTACTTCACTCAATCTCTCACCGTAAGATTTTCCTTCTTCATTTGGTGCATTTTCACCATATTTCGCGTTGCAATGAGGACAAAGTTCTCCTTCAATGTGGATATTAAAATTCTCTTCGAACTTAGGCCTCATCTCCTTAGGAATAAGGTGAAGAGGTTCTTCTTGCATCGGACAATCTTCAATCGCATATACCGCACCTTCATCTGTTTTTGAGTACTGTTCTAAACCTCTTTTCAAACCGTTAACAAGTGTGGATTTCCCGCTGCCCGGAGGACCCATGAGTAAAATAATACGTTTTCCGACTTCTAGTCCTTGAGCACCACCGTGCAGAACGTCCAATAATTTTTCTGTGGTTTTTTCTGCGCCATATAATGCATTCTGTCCTGTTTGAAAGAAATCGGGTTTGGAAGTAACTGATTCATATAACAGTCTTCGTGAAGATCTTACAAGAGAGGGATTTTCAACTATATTTTCAAGATACTCAGAGAAGTCACCTTTCCATTGCAGCTTTTCCTGTTCGCTACTGTAGCTGTCAATTTCTTCAAAATTAAAAGATGGTTTTTCAACTGACATACCTTACGGACAGGAAATTTTAGTCTATGCGGTATAACTATAAATTTTCCCAATCATAGCAATCAATTCTTTCGTTGTCAATACACTATTTTAGTATTATTCAGGATTTATATTTTTGAACTGCTAACTTGTATAATTCGACCTTATAAGTTATAATTAGTCGTATATGAAAGCAAATATTCATCCAAAATATAATCCAATGACAACAGTTACATGCTCTTGCGGTAACTCATTTACCGTCGGCTCAACTGTGGATTCAATTCATGTTGAGTTGTGTAGTGCATGCCATCCTTTTTACACAGGTCAGCAAAAATTTGTAGACACTGCTTCAAGAATTGAGAAGTTCCAGAAAAAAATGGAGAAAAAACAAGATGACATTAAAAAGAAAACTGTAGAAAAGAAAGAAGAGTCCAAACCTCAAACACTCCGGGAGATGCTTCAAGCGCTCAAAAAATAACCTTACTTGCTCGTGCTTATAGCTCGTAGCAAAAGTACTCACACGCTACCCGCTATATACCACAGGCTATCGATTATGGACAGATCCGTATTACTCTCACAAATTACATATTTAGACTCCAAGATCAAGGAAACTGAGGAGTTATTAGACGATCCTGAAATTGCACCGATGGCTCAGGAAGAGTTAGATGTTCTAAAAAAAGAAAAGGCTCAGTTACAAGAACAATTAGACGAGATTGCTTCCAATGGCAACTCAGCTGATAATATGCAGCTAAATGATAAAAATATTATGCTAGAGGTAAAAGGTGCAGCTGGAGGAGATGAAGCTAAAATTTGGGCTCGAGAACTATTACGTATGTATATGCGCTACGCTGAACGTAAAGGACTCAAATTTGAGATGTTAGATGAATCTACTATTAAAATAATCGGGAAGAACTCATTTGCACAGTTTAAGTTTGAGTCAGGGGTACACAGAGTTCAGAGAATTCCCGAAACTGAGAAAAGAGGACGAGTACATACTTCAACAGCTATTGTATCTGTACTTCCTGAACTAGAGGATTTCGACCTACACATTAGAGATGAAGATATAGAATTTGAAGCATACAGAAGCGGCGGTCATGGAGGACAAAATGTAAATAAGGTCTCTACTGCAGTTAGACTTAAACATATTCCATCAGGTATTGTAGTTACATGCCAAAACGAAAGGCAGCAAATACAAAACAGAGAACTTGCCATGCAAATGCTTAGAGCAAAACTTTGGGAAATGGAGCTATCAAAACGCCATGAAACAATGGCCGAGCTTAAAAGCACACAAGTCGGAAGTGGCTCAAGAGCTGAAAAAATTAGAACTTATAACTTCCCCCAAGATCGCGTAACAGACCACAGAATTAATAAATCATTTCATAACTTGCCTCTAGTAATGGATGGAGATATCGGAAAAATTATTGAATCAATGAAAGAGTTAGAAGAAACGAATTAATCCGCCGTTGACAGATTGATAAATAGTTATTAGTTCACAGTCCTTCAAAGAAAGATTATAACTTTCCAACTTTATAACTCATTATTTCCTAATTCCTAATTCCTGCTTAGTGTACTTTTATTCTCTTTAGTGAATCGTTTTGACAAGTCGTTAATTTATCCCATGTTCCTCTATATTTTGCTTCACTATCAATCATTTCAATTATAGGATTTACTGTCTCTTTTTTGTATAAATATAGCTGGCCATCCCAAGTGCACATTAGGTCTCCCGATCTAAACTCCCCGTATGCACCTTGTAGCTGAAAAATAGCTGCCATAAAATACCCTGATTCATGAGCATTATAGTAAGCGTTGGGAATACTCGGACCTTGCGCCACAATCGTCATCGTATGTTTTTCATATGGATGTGAGACAGTCGGAAACTGAGGCGAGAAATATAAGATGTTCCAATTCGTATTGGTTGCAACGGTTTTTATATGAACTGTTTCACCTCTTATGACAGACTCTGAAGGGAGATCAAGATTAACTGAGGGCGGACTGGAAAATGAAACAGGTGAAAATGAAGCGGTAGTAATCTGTTCTTGATTTGCACGAAGCATCACAACTGTAACAGGAATTGATAAAACTATCAATAAAGAGGTAGCATAAAACAGCATTGACCCGATACCAACTCGTCCGTTCTGCAACCGGAATAACTTCTGCCAAGAAATGAATAAGGACTGTTTTGGCATGATCAACATCAAACGCCACAAAACAATGTGGTATATTTTTTACTATATGAGATTTTGGGCGATATTACAAGAAGATTATGCAGCAGACTCAAGTATTTCGATAACTTCCTCAAGATTTAGTTTTGTCGGAACCGTATTTGGATTTTTGGAACTTCCGTTTAGTAACATTCGTTTTGAAGCATGCAAAAACCATGATGCATAAGGATCTTGCTCACGTACAGTTTCATAAACTCCCGTCAAGTCAATATCGGTTTCTTTCTGTCCTCCTGAGGCATACTTTTTGTCGCTTCTCATTCTTGGATGAGCTTTTATACGTAGTAAATGATTCGAAGAATCCTGGCGAACAACCACCGAAAAACCTTTTAACTGTGCGACTTTCATTACCGTATCGTTTACAGTTTCAAACGCTATCGCGTCTCCCCATTTAGTTTTAAATTTTTTACCTTTATTTTCAAATTCCTGTTCTGCCTCTACCCTGCTGATAAATGAGAGTAAAAGAGCATCAAGACATAACATACCTATCTCAATTATCTTGATGTCAGTCACTGACTGCTGCAATTTAAGACCATCTAAGATTCCTACCAAAGTAAATTCTCGCAAATAAGAATCGCTGTCAGGATAAAAAACCTGCTGGAAGTGATCTTCATCAATTACAAGGTCAACGAGCTTATCTAAAGCCTCACTTGCAAGTTTTTGCTCTTCAATCTTGTTCCCTTCTTGATTGCGTACATAGTTTAATACAATGCTTGCAGCACATATTGTTTCGTCCTGGAACTGATGATGATCAAGTGCTCCAAGCCCGGTATCAACATGAATAATACTATTACTTCCAACTACTTCGATAGCCTCACCTTCTTTTTTATAGTAACCTGAGTATTTTTGTCCTGCAGGAACAAACTCAACCTTGGCGTTTTCCCACCCGGGTAGAAATCGTTTGAGCAACCACACAGAAGTTACGGCATCCAGATCAGGAGATTTGTGGGTAACTATAATCTTTGACATAATTTCTAGTTATCTTTTCTAATGATAACTGGCATAGAGTATATCTTTTTTTATCTGCCTTATCAAGCAATTTTGTAGTCTCTTGACAGGCAGGAGACAATACTTCTATCATGAATATATGGACCCTAAAAAATCTCTTAAACCCGAGCTTAAAGATATTTACGAACGGGTAATGAGTACAAAGACTGCTCCTAGATCTCCCGTGCCTGCTGGAAACACAAATAATCCAACTTCTACCGCTTCTTCTGCCAAGCCAGAGCCTGTTAAACCACAGCCAGTTTCACCTCCTCCAAGTCCGGCAGCATCCCAACCAGATCAAGCACCTTATCTGACAGGTAGCGCTCCTCGTCCGATTACGAACTCAGATGCATTTGTTTTTTCAACGCAAGGAAAAAACTCCGCTAAATTTCCTAAAAAGGAAAATAAAAAGCCTGAAAAAGAATCAAAACATGAAGCAAGTCCGAGTACATCTACAGAGAAAAAGTCAGAAAAATCTAAAAAACTCTATTCATTATTGGTAGGGTGTATGGTGATTTTTCTTATTGTCTGGACAATTTTTTGGGCGCTCTTTCTGGATATTATCTAGAACTATAGAACTCTTCTAACAGATTTAGTAACTCATCCATTGTAATTATTTTGGACTCTTGTTCGTTTCTAAGCTTGACCTCAATTTTATCTTGATTTCTTTCAGACACAACTGCACGGACAGGAATACCAAGCAAATCACTATCAGCAAATTTTTCTCCAGCACTGCGATCTGCACGATCATCATATAGCACTTCTACTCCCTTATTCAAAAGTTTGTTATATACATCCTCTGCTCTGTCAGAGAGGCCTACAAGATGAAGCTGATACGGAGTAATTGATCGAGGCCATATAATTCCCTTGTCATCATGTGAAACCTCAACAACAGTACCCATCACACGAGTTGGTCCGATTCCGTAGCTGGCAAACCAAACCGGTTTACGCGTCCCATCGGCATCGACGAATAGCGCGTTCATTTTTTCTGCATACCATGTACCGAGAGGAAAAATATTTCCCACTTCGATTGATTTTTCTGCCCGTATATCATCACGCTTTTTATCCTCTTCGGTCATCACCTCATCATTTTTTGCAAACTCCCAATCATCAGCAAAATAAATTGTATCTTCTCCACTCTGTGAAAGAACTTGAAACTCGTGGGTATGTTTGTCCGTAAATACTCCCCCTGATGCTTCTGCGATGTGTACTTGCAATCCTATTCTGTCAAACGCTTTTTTATACGCATCTGCCACCTTCCAATAATAATCAAGCATATCTTCCTCGCTTACGTGTGCGCTATATAAGTCTTTCATCAAGAATTCACGTCCTCGCAAAATACCTGATTTTGCACGTAGCTCACTCCTGAATTTAGTTGAGAAATGGTAGACTTTGAGTGGAAGGTCTTTATAGCTCGTAACGTGCTTGCGAATCAAATCCATAACAATCTCTTCATGAGTAAAAGACAAAGCGTACTCTCTTTCGTCCTTTTCAAACTGGTACATCACCTCACCTGCCGATTCCCATCTTCCGGTTTCATTCCATATTTCTTTTGGATGTAATAGAGGCATAAGCACCTCTTGAGCTCCTGTCAGGTCCATCTCTTCACGAATAATCTGTTCGATTTTTCGCTCTACACGACGACCCAAAGGCAGCAAGGTATAACTACCTGCCATGAGTTTGTCTATAAAGCCGCCCTGCAATAAATATTTTGCATTTACGGCTACTTCGTCTTTTGGAATAGTTTTGCTGGATTTACCGAAAAGTTCAGAGTATCGCATATCAGAAGTATACCAAACTTTATTTGATTTTTTTAGATTAGTAATCCAAACGAAGATTATACTGCTTCAGAAGATTCTGATTTTTGGGAAGCTTTAGTATCTTTTTGGCTGTTACCAATTTTTATATCCGGCAGCTGAATTACAGTTTTTCCATTACTATTATTTTCCTTTTTGACCCCGTTTTGCTGTCCGTTTTTCTCTTCGTAGCGTACCATTTCTTGCATCAGCAAGGCCATAAGCCTTACCATCATCTCGAGTAATGTCATTTTTTCTTCTTCATCTTCTTCTTCCTGGCGCAGTTTTTTTGCTAACTCAAGCATTGCTGCAGCCATAGCGTTCATAGACTCTGCTTGCTGTTTAACAAGTTCTTTAAACTCCTGTAGTTCCTTTCTCAGATCTTCATTTTCTTCAAGAAGTTGCGAAAACTCTGTCTCGATTGCATTGATTTTTCCTTCAAGAGAGGTCGGGAGATCAGCATTCCTTTCTTCTACATATCTACTTAACGCCTCGTCTTTCAAAATCTTCGGATCTAAATATTCTCCCGCAGCAATCATCTCACTTGCGACTTCTCCAAGTTTTTGTTTATACACTGGATCTCCTTCTAGCTCATGAGATAAATATTCTACGAGGGTTTGTTTTCGATAGACTTCAAGTTTTTTATCATCTTCTTGTAAATTTTTATCTGCATCACTTTCCTCATTTATTTTAGGACCAGTATCCACTTTTGTTGTACTGAAATCCTTTGTAGGCGTAATTTTATCGGATTGAGTCTCTTTATCTGGGTCTTGGAAATCGTCACCGTTTGCCAATTTTTCAAATGCTTTTGAGATACCATTTTTCTTGGTAAACTTGAGTAGTGAATCTGCAAGAGGCTTTGTGCTTTCTGTATTTTCCTCACGGACATTAGCTTCAGTTCGCACTATTGGTGTTTCAACCTCTCTGCTCATCTCTACCTCTCCACTTGGAGGAAGTGTATTATTGCTCACCGGCGACACACTTCCGGTATTTACGGGTGTATAAGTATTCATTGTTGATCTTCCTTCAAAGTTATCCATAAAACTAATTTTCTCCTTTCTTTAAGATTATTAACGCATGGTCATACTGCGATCTCTGTAAATATTTTCGTGCTTCTGATAGGACATACTCCCTTTTCTGATCAAAGTACTCAGTTGCTGTTTTAATATATACCTCAAGTATTTCTGAATATCGTTCAATAATTTTTGACATATTATTGAATAATTCATCTGCATTTGAAGCATTTGTTAAATTAAGATATTCTTGGGCAAGTTTTTGTGCTCTACTTTGAGAGATCTTACCGTGTCTGAGTCCAATGATAATTTTTATCATTAGTTCCCTTTCTATATCTTGTTTAAATTCTTGGAACTGTTTCATATTATTCTCCTGTTATTCTGTCAATTTGCTCTTTTTTCTCACGCGCTTCCTGCTCTGAGGTTTCTCTCTCATGCTCTGCTAGTTGTGCTTCACGCAGCTCAATTTCCAGCGCCTGGACTTCTTGCTCCATTTCATCAACTTCTATGCGTACATCACTAACCTCTATTTGAGCATCATTGCGTAGTTCTTCGATTTGTGATAAATGTTCTCTGTTCATGGCGCCAGTATATGATATCCATTCATTTTGAACTTGATACGTACCTCACAGAATGTTCACAAAAAGAAGATTAAATGGAATTTAAGTTGTGTGAAAGGAGCTTTGCTACAGATATAATTTCTAATTTTTTGAATTTTTTACCTTTTGGTATTTGAATACTATCTGTCATAAATACTCTTTCTACTTTTGATTCTTGCAGTAAACGTGGCGAGTCTTCAGATAATACAGGATGCGTACACATTACGTACGTTTTTTTTGCTCCTTGTCTATGTACATAATCTATGGCTCTGACTATAGTATGTCCTGTTGAACATATATCATCTACAATGATACATATTTCTCTGATTTGTCCTTCGTGATGAGTTGCTTTAACTTTTCCTGTCTCCAAATCTCTGTCTTTATTCACTGCAACATAAGGCACTCCTGCTAGAGCATCTGACATCTGTTTTACTCGACGTATTCCTCCCATATCGGGGCTAACGACTGATATTTTTGACAAAGGCAAATCCAACTCTTTTATCTTATGAGAAAACAAACTAATTGCAGATACATCTTTGGTAGGAATTGAAAACATATCAGGAATTTTTATCGAATGTGGATCAAGTAACAATACACGGTCTACCCCAACGGACTCTATCATGGAAATAACTACCTTTAAGGGAACAGCTTCACCTGATCGAAATATATGATCTGCCCTCTGATACGCAAGATAGGGAATGATTGCTGTGACCTTGCCTGCTCCACTGCGTTTTAGAGCGTCAACAAGGAATAAAAACTCTGTGAGATTTGCGTCTACAGGATTTGCAAACGACTTGAGGATAATAATTTCCTGATCCACTAATTCTTCATGGATTCTCACCCTTTTCTCGCCGTCAGGAAATATATGAACATCAGGATATTGAACACCTACGCCAAGTTCGGATGATAACAGTTCTGAAAGTGGTTTGTTCGAGAGATCACCGTAGAAAAACATATATAATCTAGGTACTCTTATTACCTAATTAACATAATAATATACAATTCATACGCTTGGCGTTTTGTCTTTTGGTCATTTTCCAGAAATTAGGAATTAGAAATTCAGAGTTACTTTCCTCCCAGTAAACCTCCTAGTCCTCCTCCCATTTCTTGCATTTTTTGCGCGGCTTTTTTCTGTACTTTTCCTAGTGCTTCGTTCAGAGCGTCTTTTACATCGTTCATTTCTTCACCGTTAATTTTAAGTTCCTTTACCTTCATATCTCCGGTCATGACAATATATGCTCTTCCACGTTCTTCAGTAACCTCGAGTTTTTTAAGTTCGTTTTGTAGTTTCTGCGCCTCTTGTCTTAATTTATTTAAATCGCCTAATCCTTTTAATGGATTAATCATAAAAATCACCCCCCTTCGCTAAAGCTTCGGAGGGCAAGCCCCCCAAATCTTAAATCTTTTATCATTATACCTATTCTGAGATCCATTACAACCTCAGCTATTAATTACAACTTCAATCGTAATAGGTTTTTTCAAAATATCAGAAGCACACTTCTCAATAAGCTTTTTTGCTTTCGGATCAGATAAACGCTCACCATGAAACTTGAATTTAGAACTAACTGTCATAACTCCCTTTTTAACCCCCACAACAGTACAACCACGTAAAATACCAGCAAGTGAATGATTTTCAACCTTCACCGCATCAATTAATTTACCTATTATTTTTCTTCCGTCTGCATGATACTCGCTCTGCACTGGCTCTGTCACCGGTTGTGCTGTAATCTCTGTCTCTTTTTCAATTGAAACTACTGCTTTCAAATTGTTTACTGAAGTTTCTGACTCACCAGATGAAAGGTAATCTAAGACTGCTATTTCCAGAGGTAACTGAGGGAGTACTGAAAATCTAAGCTGACCATATGAAATGTTTATTAACTCCAACAACCTCTTAATTTGTGATATGGATATATCTAGGACCTCGGTTCCCTCTTTCAAGTTTGACTTTATTAAGAGTTGATCATGCAATAAATCCACTAGTTTCTCGTGTACGATTTTAAAATCTACTCCACTCTCGGCAATATTTTGGATAACTTTCAGAGCAGAAGAAGCATCAGGTGCGTATATGCTTTCAAGCAATAAGTTCACATGTTTTTCAGTGCTGCTTGTTTTAAACACTTTCTCTAATGTGTCTGCTGTTATTTTTTTCTTTTCTGCCTGAAATGCAAGTTCTTCAAGTGTTTTTGCCGCATTTCTGAATGCACCGTCAGATAAACTATAAATCTGTTCCAAAACAGTATCCTCAATGACTAACTTTTCCCCATCTATAATTCTTTTAAGAGATCTTGTAATTTCTTCTTTTGTTGGTTTTTCGAAACGTACATGAAATGTTCGGGAGGTTATAGTTGGCGGAATTTTCCATTCTTCCGTAGTGCAGAGAATAAAAACAACGTGACTTGGAGGCTCCTCTAAAGTTTTTAGTAAGGCATTAAATGCTTCCGTTGTAAGCATATGCACCTCATCAATTATATAGATCTTCTGAGTTAGCTGTGCTGGGGCAAACTTAATTCTTTCACGTAGGTCTCGTATTTCGTCAATACCTCTATTGGATGCAGCATCAATTTCAAGCACGTCTACATGAGAACCTTTTGTAATGGATACACAAATGTCACACTCGTTACAAGGCTCTATACTAGTATTCTTCTCACCTTCTTTTTTTCCTTTTGTCTTGCTATTGCAGTTTATCGCTTTTGCGAGTATTCTTGCGGATGATGTTTTACCTAATCCTTTAGGTCCAGTAAATAAAAATGCGTGTGGAATCTCTTGTGACTCGAGCAAACGAGTAAATTTATCTCTAACGATAGTAAGATCGAGTTCAGCAATTTTTTGTGGACGGTATTTTCGATAAAAAACCATATTGCGCTATGCTTCAAATACTAAGTACTAATATCTAATTAATACAAAATATTTGTGTAGTATTCTAAATCCTATGTTCTAAACTCTAAAAATTTAGAAATTAGAAATTAGAAATTAGAAATTTAGCGCTTGTGCTAATGGTGTTCTCCAAGTAAATGAAGCAATCCATGCTCTACAAGTTCTGAGATTTTTCTATCAACCAACATATTATCACGCGCTGCATCTTCGACCGCAATTGGGTAACAAACAATTACGTCACCTAATACCAAGAGATCACTGGGCATTACAGTTGCTTCTCCTTCTATCTGGGAAAATGATAAAACATTGGTAGCTTTATCCATATTGCGATACTTATTATTCAGCTCTCGCATTTTTCGACTACCTACGATGGCAATTGAAACCTCAGTATCGCCTTTGATTCCTTTTTCTCTCAAGACATGATCAACCGTCTGCTTTATTCGCTTGCGGTCAACTTTATACCTGCTTTCAATGTAAATGGGGATAGAAAAATTTGCTTCTGCCATATCAAAACCTACTTGCAAGATTGTACCACTGAGCGATAGCTATTGCAAAGGAGAGTTATGAAAAGCAAGGCAGAGATTTTAACTTGTCCCGCTTAGGCGGACAAGCATTTATCCATTATACTGTTTTGCAAATTTTCGAGTTAATTCTTTTTTATATTTTTTTGCAAGAGATGGCTTGAGATAAAACTCTCTTTTTTTCATTTCCTGAATAATTCCTTCACTCATCACCTTTCGTGAGAACTTACGAATCATTGCATCTGGTGATTCACCTGGACCTTTTTTTACATACACCATAAAAAACACCTCCTTTTTCACCTCGCCGAAGTTTTAAAACATAGGCGGGTTGCTAAAGGTTCAGAGGACAAGCCCCTTCACTTTAACATATTGGATATACCCTATATTATACTCCTTTTTTGACTATTTTCCAATTTTAGTCTGCGTTTTTATACTAAATTTGTTTATTTTATCAATTAACTCCAGATTTGATTTGTGATCAAAGGTTAAGTTTTTTTCAATTTTTTTCTTTGCATATCGTTCAAATCCCCATAGCCGTATTAATCCTCCCTCATCAGGATCGAGGATATTCTCAGCTATGCGTGCGAGTAAGTATTTCGCCTCGTGAAATGAGTTTCCTGGTGATAGATATGCGTTGCCCCATTGCTCAAACTGTGCCTCGGTTACTTCGATTTGATAACCCATCTTTCTGGAATTTTTGATATTTGAACTAACTGTATTTCGCTGAAAAAAATTTGAGAAAGTAATGTAATCAACCGGACCAAGCTTTGGAAGTTTTATAAAATTTGGAAGGTTATAGTAGTAATTAATTCCGCAAATAAATGATTTGGCTGGAGCAACTTTCTTTCTATCAAGCTCTTTAATTATTTTAACGATTTTAGAAGTATCTCTGGTTTCCGATGAGCTTAGTAAAATTTTTTTATCCGGAAACTTGGTACTAATGACTTCAATAACTTTTTCTACATACTCCTCACTTAATCTCAGTTTTAGTTTTCCAAAAGGATTAAATGCCTCATTTTCTGGCTGAATAATTTGTAAGTAAGATAATTGTTTTTTTGGATAAGTGGATTTGATATCTTCCAATAAATAACTTAAATACTCAATTGATCTTTTTGAGATTTCCGAGTTTACACTTACTCTGCTTCCTGGTGTTATCAAAAATTTATTTATAAGTGGTAAAGGAATATACTCTTCAGGCCAGCCAAATGTTTTAATCGGTCCTACGTTTAGACATACACTTACTTTGTTCGACAAACAATAATCAAGATATGGCTTGTAGTAAGAAAAATCTATCTCTCCATTTTTATTTACAGATTTATTCCACTTTATCCCTAACCTGATCTCTCTCATTCCGAACTCTTTTACTAATACTTCAAGTATTCTTAGTTTTTCTTCTACACTTGGAGAATACTTATTCTCTTTCTGATACAGTTGATCCACAAGATCAGGGGAGTATGAACATCCTATTTCGATTTTTTTAAATTTATCTTTGTATTTTTCCCAGTATTTGTCTAATGACAAATCAGCATTTTGGTGTGTTCGGTACTGCCGGTAAAAATGAGTAAACCAATCATTAAAGTTTGCCATTGTACAATTGTATCATTGGGAATAATTAGAAATTAGTCCGCCAGCTGGCGGATTAGGAATTATTACGCTGCTGGCTTGCTTGCAGGTCCTAGTAGATGAAAATGAAGATGGTCAACTAATTGTGCTCCTCCGCCGTTTACTTCTATTCTATATCCCTGAGTATCCAGGTTATTTTCGGCAATTAATTTTTGTAATGCTTTTCTCACACTCGGCAAAACATTATCATTTTCCAATACATAAAATTCTTTTACATGTTCTTTGGGAATCACTAATAAATGTACGGGTTTCTGAGGGTTGATGTCTTTAAATGCTACTACATGCTCATCTTCATACGCAAACTCGGTACCCATCTCTCCGCTAGCAATTTTACAAAAAATGCAATCCATACTACGCATACACTATCAAATCTTGTTTTTTATTGCAAGAAAGAATAAACTATATGATATGACGGAGCATGAAAGCCAATCATCACTCTCTCCAAATGATCACCCAGATATTGAAATTCGAATGGGTACGGATCGTAATGAGACTACAGGAATAGAAAATTATGAGCTAACTACATCGGGTTTTCTTTTTAACCCTAAAGAAGCATTTTCAATAGCTCATGAACTCAATAAAGATCTTAAAGAAAATGAACGGATAACGCTCGAGATATACCCGACTCTTGACCGTGGTATTCTTGGCACAGTTCGCGGAATAGGAGAGAGATTTGGTTATCAACTTCCAATTCCACCAACAGTTGATGAAGATGCAGTAAGGTCGTGGCAGAAAGAATTCCCACTAGCACAGGTCTCTCGAGTACACCTCCCTTTTAGTTATAACAAGCATGAGCTTCTCACACGGCCTATTGATGAAAAAGGTCTTGGAAGAAAAGTACGCTCAATGCCGTGGATTGTGTATTTTGGTGCAGCAACTAATAAAAAAGGTATTGAGCTTGCCCAAGCACTGGACGCCGATATTACTGCTCACACTAATGTTGTTGAGGGATTTGCCCAAGACGGAAAACTGGATGAACTAACAGTTCCTGGATTACATGTCCTAGCTGAAAATGAAATGGAATATGATTCTCCCATTTTGAAAGATAAAAGGGCTATATCTGACCCCATATATATCGCTGAAAATATAGTAGAAAAATATAATCTTGATGGATTACTTCTCGGACTTGATCATGCACTTGAACAAGGAGTAGACATACATAAAGTATTAGATACTCCTTCAATACACAAGCATACCCGTGCAATACATCTTGCTGATGTAAATCATGGAGCAGTCATCACAGGTAATGAACAAATTGAAAAGCTAATCCAACACATAGGTAGAACAACATTTGATCATCCCGTACGCGCAGCATTGGACTTAAACCCTCTCGAGTTAGGTAAACTCACAGAACGGGAAAGATTTCAATTAATAAAAAGCACTATCGATTGGATAAAAGATAATCAATATACTTCTGCGTAATACCTCCTCTCTTACTAAGTAAGCATTTACTAATGTGTGTTATAAGATTGCAAAGTAACTTGATAAACTCTAAACTCTAAATACTAATACCTAAATAATTTTAAATGTTCCAATCTCAAAATACAAAACAATATAATTTGGAGGAGAGAACGTATAGCTTTGCTAAGAACGTGCAGAGATTTGTGAAGGTATTGCCTAAGACTGTTGCGACTATTGAAGATAGTAAACAGCTCATTCGCTCTTCTGGCTCTATCGCTGCGAACTACATTGAAGCAAATGAAGCGCTTAGCAAAAAAGACTTCTTAATGAGAGTTAAGATATGTCGCAAAGAAGCTAAGGAAACAAGATTGTGGTTAAATCTTATTGAGGGAGATCATAAGGAAAAAGAAATACTTCTCAAAGAGGTGAATGAGTTAATGAAAATATTCGGTTCTATTGTCACAAAATCTGAATAATTTGATAATTGGAGTTTTGATATTGTTTAGAATTTAGAGATTTGATATTAGAATTTATTAGTTTATCTTCCTATCTTAAACTCTACTACATCTCCATCTTGCATTATATAATCCCGACCTTCGTTACGTGCTTTACCATTCTCTCTTGCGCCTTTCCAACCGTTGTACTCTACAAAATCGTCAAAAGATACTACTTCTGCTTTAATAAATTTCTGCATAAAGTCAGTGTGGATTTCACCTGCTGCCTCTACTGCATTTGCACCAACTTTTGTAGTCCAAGCACGGACTTCTTTTTCACCTGCTGTAAGGAACGAAACTAACCCAAGGTTTTCATATGCTTTTTGGATAAGGCGCTCAAGTCCTGACTTCTCTACTCCTAATTCATTAAGATATTCTTTTGCTTCTTCCTCTCCGAGCTCTGCCAGTTCTGACTCGATTTTTGCAGAGATTACAACAAATTTTTCTTTTGGCATTTGCATGAGATTTGCATATTGATCAATTATGCCTGGAATTTCAGCTTCAGTATATTGGTTTTCAGAGACATTGAGCACGATGATTTCATTTTTTCCGGATAATAAATTCAATTCTTTGATAGACTCTTGTTCTTCATCTGTAAGCTGCACTTCAAACGCATTTTTCCCTGCAGATAATTCTTTGGTCAGCTTCTCAACAGCTGATTTTTTGGTAGCGTCAGTACGAAGTGCTTTTTCATTTATATTTGTCAATGTCTGTAAATCTGCAAGAAGTAGCTCGTAGCGGATTGTTTCGTAGTCACTTTTCGGGTCTACTGCTCCTTCTTTTATAACATCACTATCTTCAAATACTCTGACTACGTGTGCAATAATTTTTACTTCTCGGATATTTGCCAGAAATTTATTCCCAAGTCCTGCCCCTTCACTTGCACCTTTTACCAGTCCAGCGATATCTACAAACTCGACAAGCGCCTGTTTAATTGGTGGTAAATCACTCATACCCTCTTCTGCCTTGGTAATCTCAGCAAGAGTATTGAGTCTCTCATCCGGTACAGGTACAACACCAACATTTGGTTCAATCGTTGCAAACGGATAATTAGCCGCTAAAGCAGCTTGTTTTTTTAATAACGCATTAAAAAGAGTCGATTTCCCAACATTTGGGAGACCGACTATTCCTACTGATAAATTCATACCTTAGAGATTATAACAAAATAAAATGTATTTAACTTCCTCAAGGAAAAGTGGTAATTCTTAAAATTATATATATTCAATTATTTAAAATGGTTACTTAGTCAGATTCATTTCTAAACTTTCAGCGATGCTTCTGACGGTTGAGATACTTACCTCATCCGTGTATTTATTCATAGTGAAGATGTTATTTTGAAACTAAACAGAAAAAATCTGGGAAAGTGTCGATATAAGATTATCTGAGTAATAGAATTATATTTAAATGATTTAGATATTGATAAAACCACAGGTAAAGAGATTCTTTACCTGCTTGGATAACTTGCCGATTGGCTACTATTAGTATGCAGCCTATTCTTCTTCATCATCCTTTCCCCACCGTGCCGCTGCTCCTTTTCTACCGAGTTCTCCGCTCCGTACATCAGGATCGTTTGACCGGGCTTCTCCACCTTTCTGGCCAGCCATTTTTGCTCGAGGGTCACCAGGCTTAAATTTGGTAGGACTGCTTTCGCCACCTTTTTCGGCAACTCTTTCTCGCGTTTCTTCGTCAGCACTTGCTAATCCGCGCTTGTCATCAGTCATATATTTCACCTCCTTCTTCATAACCATTACGTATTTTACCCGTACTCCTCATAGGCTCATGAACGAGTGAGTTGCTTTCTTGATCCATAGGAGTTCGTCTCTCATACATATGCATAGCAAAGCCAAAAATTTTTCGTGGACCTGTAAAGATTACTATTTTCATATATCAAATCGTACATCAGGGATATATGTATTGAACTATGTATCCGCATGAGTGTCGTAAGGAAACGGAGAGATGTTAGATTACTCACACATTAGTTAGTTCACGTCTGTTGACGAGAACTCTCGTTACCCCTTTTACTTCTCTGTTTTGTAGCACCTTTAGTCTGACCATTTCCATCAAGCGTAATCCTTTCGATTTTTACTCCTTCTTTCTCAGTAAATGAAATTTTAACTGTATCTCCTTCCTGAATATCACCTTTCAGCATCTCTTTTGCTAATTGAGTCTCAACTTCACGTTGAATTCGTCGTCGTAATTCTCTTGCACCAAACTCCGGCATATAACCAACTTGTGCTAAGTGATTTATGAGCTGTTCACTAAAGACAAGCTCTATACCTTGCCCTCGTGCTATTTGCTTTACGCGCTCAAGTTGTAATTTTGTAATAAGTTTTATTTGTTCCTCGGTCAAGGCATGAAAAACGATGATTTCATCAATCCTATTTAAAAATTCCGGTCGAAAGTGAGAACGTAAGACCCCCATCAATTCGTCTTTTAACACATCATATGGTTTTTTATTCGATAGCTTCATATTTTCCTGGATGATGCCTGATCCCAAATTACTGGTCGCGATAATAATAGTATTTGTAAAATCAACAATTCGTCCTTTTCCATCTGTCAGACGACCATCATCAAGAACTTGCAGCAAAATGTTATATACATCACTATGTGCCTTCTCAATCTCATCAAGGAGAATAACAGAATATGGTCTCCGCCTGACTGCCTCAGTGAGTTGCCCTCCCTCTTCATATCCGACATAGCCTGGAGGAGCACCGATCAGTCGGGAAACACTATAGCGCTCCATATATTCGGACATATCGATTCTAGTAAGAGCATCATCATCTCCGAAAACAAACCACGCAAGTGCTTTTGCAAGCTCAGTTTTACCGACACCTGTCGGTCCGAGGAATAGAAAACTGGCAACCGGCCTCTTTCCTTCCATTAAACCTGCTCTGGATCTTCTGATAGCGTCTGAAACTGCATTTATTGCCTCTTCCTGTCCCACTACCCGATCATGAAGCCTGCGTTCCATCTGCAATAGTTTTTCTTTTTCAGCTTGAGTTAGCTCTGTAACTGGAACGCCGGTCAGCTTTGAGGTAACCTGTGCAATATGTTCACGAGTTACCTCAGATGTCGTAACACCACGTTCTCGTCTTGATTTCGCTTCCAGCTGCTCTTTTTCTCCCAGCAATTTCTTAATCTCATTCTCATGTTCTTTTGCTAAGTCATATTGCTTCCGTGAGGTAGCAAATTCTTGTTCGCGTTTGAGTTTCGCAAGCTGTTCTTCTAACCGTTTTATCTCCTGGGAACGCGAAGTAGACAATATTCGGACTCGTGATGCTGCCTGATCAACCAAATCAATTGCCTTGTCCGGTAAAAAGCGATTAGCAATATACCTATCTGATAGCTCGCTAGCCGCAACGATAGCATCATCAGTAATTTTTACTTTATGATGCGCTTCATACCTATCCCGTAACCCCTTCAAAATTTCGATCGTTTGCTCCACTGTCGGCTCCGGTACAAATACCGGTTGAAAACGCCGCTCAAGTGCCGCATCTTTTTCAATATACTTCTGGTATTCATTTAATGTGGTAGCGCCAATCAGATGTAAATCTCCCCTGGCCAGATGAGGCTTGATAACATTTGAAACATCGAGCCCACCTTCCTGTCCTCCGCCGCCCGCACCGACAATAGTGTGTAACTCGTCAATAAATAATATGAGCTCATCTTTATGAGCGGTAATTTCATCGAGTACCGCTTTTATTCTCTCTTCAAATTCTCCTCGATATTTTGATCCTGCAACTATGGAATTAATATTTACTTCAACGACTCGCTTATTCAACAGTACTTCAGGAACGTCCTCATTCACGATTCGCTGTGCAAGACCTTCAACAATAGCCGTTTTCCCAACACCAGGCTCACCAATGAGTACAGGATTGTTCTTCGTCCTTCTGGATAGAATCTCAATTGTCGACTCAATCTCACCTGCCCGCCCAATAACAGGATCAAGCTTTCCCGCTCGAGCCAAATTAGAAAGATCACGAGAATATTTATCGAGTTGAGGAGTGTTACTTTTTGCCTCTACTCTCCCTTCTTTTGCCCCACGTCCGACAACTTTCAATGTTTGTTGCCTGAGACTCTGAGGATTGAGACCGTATTTTCTCAGCACCTCTCCGGCAAGTCCTTCCTCCTCAGAAAGAGCGATCAATAGATGCTCCGGGCCAATATATCCGTGTCCTAGCTCTTGCGATATCCGAAATGCTTTTTCAAATATATCTTTCAGTCTCGGGGATGGACTTAGCTCAATTTCCCCGGATAATTTCTTCTCTCCTCTAGGAGCATTCTCATCTATGTAAAGTTTCAGGTCTTCGGATTTTAGTTTAAATTGTCGAAGTATTTCAGCTGCAACATCACTCTCGACAATTGCAGAAAGAAGATGCTCAGTGTCAACTTCGAGTCTATTAAAGTCTACCGCTTTTTTACCTGCTTCCTGAATCAGCTCTTTCGTCTGATCAGAAAAATAACTGCTAATATCTACCGCCTCTCGATGTCTGGGAATTGGATATCCCATCCCTGACGACATTCCGGTAAAATCCTGATCAAAAAGAGAACTGAGGTCACCAAATGGACTATCTCCTGATAAAAGAGATTGGAAAGGAGATAAGGAACGCTGCTGTAAACGCTCTAGATCTATAGCACACACCTCAAGTGTTTCTTCTGCCCCACCTCGTGAAACTCGTACCCTTGTAGTTGCTGGCCGTTTATTGCATATATCACATATCCCATTTGCCATACTACTATCTATATCCTTTTAGGAAGATAGATATATGTGAGATGTGTATGAGTCACAAATGAATTACATAATTCAGCTCTTGCGGTTATAATTCTTTCATATCAAGGCCGAGGAACTTGTAGGGTCAACCGGAACTCTAAAGATGGGACGGTGTGGCTTGCATCCCTCACTTCATGTATATGTTAACCAGCCTCCGCTTGAAGGAAAAGCAAACATGGCAGTTATTCAGGCGCTTGCTGACTATTTCAAAGTAAAAAAAACCAACATCGTTCTTTTGTCAGGACACAAATCTAAGTTGAAGTTATTCAATATACTGTGATAAATCTCTAAGAGGGTAAAAAGACCGCAAGGGACAGTTTTTTTAACTCAGCACATTTTCATTACTCATTCGATCAATCGCCTCGTTTAACTTATCATCGCTTGGCTCGACCAACACATCACCATTTGGGAAAACAATTGTAGGTATCGATCTCATTCCGTTATTTATTTCTACTACCTTTTCTGCTGCGTCCGGAACTTCATCAATATTTATATACTCATATGGTATTTTTTTATTGTCTAAAAATGACTTAGATCTAGCACAATCATGACACCATGTCGTCGCATAAAATCTAACTAATTTATTATTTTTACTCATATCCTACAATGAATACTTTACAAATGGTAAAAGATACTTTGGTGGAGCTATTCCCAGATCTAACTCTGACTGAAGCTTATTGTACTTATCTATTCGTTGTGGGTACCAGGTCTGTCCTTCAAGAATCCTGTCGTGTTTATGTTTTTGATAAACGTACTCGAAAGCAATAACTGTATTTTTATAGGTGTCGTTTGAGACACGCCCGTCTGTGCCATACCGTTGATGATAATGATATAGTATCTCCGGCACGTGAAGTAAACCTTGAGGATATTTCTCGCTAAGCTGAAGCGCAAACTCCCAATCTTCCAACGCTCCAAGATCAGGATGTTCATCAAAACGGATACCGTCGTCTATTACTTTTCTGGAATGCATAAAACCTATATTATCGAAATGAAACTTCTTTAAACCAATATCTTGTGGAGTAATATTTTTAGGAACATTTTCAGAATCATCTATTTCTCGTACTAAGAAATTATCAACGTAAAGTTCCAGTGTTTTTTTACCACGAGGGATTGCAAATATGGTATTTTTATTTTTCTCGATATGTTTGAGCATTACTTCCAGATGAGTGTGGTATAGCTCATCATCATCGTCAAGATATGTAATCCAGTCACCTTTTGCTACGTTTAAGGCAGTATTTCTTGCAGCAGATGGTCCTTTATTAGTATCGTGGCGAATGTATCGCACTCTCTTATCTGAAAAGCTCTTCACAACGTCGTTCGTCTCATCCTTTGAGTTATCATCAACAATAATATACTCTAAATTTTTATATGTCTGAGATAATATGCTCTCCATAGCATTTCGGAGTACATATGCACGGTTATGAGTTGGAGTAATAACGGTCACAAAAGGAGTATTCATAGAGTTGTTTACACATGCGCGAGCTTATGTGACATCTTCTCTTTTTTTGTCTTTAAGTATTTCTTATTTATAGGGTTGGGAAAAACCTCAATTGGTACTTGCTCTACAACTTCAATACCATATCTTTCAAGCTGCTCTACTTTATCTGGATTGTTAGTTAGTAATCTTATTTTTTTCAAACCCAAGTCGTGAAGTATTCCAGCTGCAGTTTTATAGTCTCTGGCATCAACTGGTAAACCCAATTTCTCATTTGCTTCTACAGTATCGTAGCCAACCTCCTGCAATGCATAAGCTTTTATTTTGTTGGTTAGACCAATTCCTCTACCTTCCTGATTTAAGTACACTATAACTCCGCTGCCATTTTTTTGAATCTGCTCCATACTCTGTTTCAGTTGATCACCACAGTCACATTTCAATGAGAACAATATATCTCCTGTAACACACGATGAATGAAGACGAACTAACGTCTCATCATTTATAACACCCTTAACCAAGGCAAAGTGTTCCTGATTGTCTGAGGTTTTGTAGATAATAATTTGAAATCTACCTAGCTTGGTAGGAAGAATAGTATGAGCTGTGCTTTTTAAACCTCTTACTGATTTTTGTTTTTTCATTATTTGTACTCCCCATAATCCTCTGATTTTATATACAATGAATCCACACCAGCATCAGCCAATACATTTGAGAGACTTGTTACCAGTCCTGTCGGTCCAGCAAGATAAAATATAGTGTTGCTAATGTCACCTACATGTTTTTTTATCATTTCCTCATTAATATAACCAGTTTCACCCTGCCACTTATCAGTGTCTTCCTGAGTCATCGTAGGAATGAATATGAAGTTCTTATTTTGCTGTGCTATCTTCTCCAGTTCTTCAAAAAAAGGTGCATCCTTGATCGTACGATTTGAGTAAAAAAGATAAATTTTTTGTGCTGAATTACTTGTAGCTGCTTGTCTGATCATACTAATAAATGGTGTAATTCCAATACCACCAGACAAGAATACTACTGGTCTTGAAGTATCTTTAGGCAATGTCATTGATCCTCTAGGATTTATAATTTCTACCTCTAAACCTTCAGGAGCGTTCTTTAATGTCTGTTTAAATGCGGAATTTCTAATTCGTGTAGCAAATCCAATTTCCTCTTCAGAAGGAATAGTGATAAACGAAAGTGTGCGATCGTTACCTTCATCGTCTGTTTGAGGAGGATTAATTAGTCTTACAGTAGGATGTTGACCTGGCTCATAAACTAAGCCTTCCGGTTTCTCAAAGTAAAAAGCCATTGTCCCATTTGCGACTTCTTCTTTTCTTATTAATTTAGATTTAAATTCAGCCATATTTAACCTTCCTGTTCTCCTAAAATTATTTTTGCAATTGAGTCTACCAATGGGTCATTTTGCTTAATTCTGTAAAATACAGTCTGACCAACTTTTTCTCTTGTAACAAGCCCTGAACGTTCTAAGAGCTTTAACTGTTGAGATATTGCAGGAACAGTCATACCCATGATATGTGCAATATCAGTAACATTAACGTCATCACCATGAGTTACCAAAAGTAGTCTGAATGCGCGACAACGTGTAGGATCTGCAACTGCGTTAAAGATATCAGTCAATTTGTCTTGATCTATAGTAATTGTTTCCTTAATTTTTTCGACTTGCTTTGTAGTTAGTGCCATATTTTCAATAATTGTTTATTTAATTATTTAAACAACTGCTTAAGTATATCTAAATATTTGCCCCTTGTCAAGTGATCAATAATTTTGAAAAGAAAAATTCAATTAACTATTAGTGCTCTCCTATGAAGTGTTTGTGTTCTTTGTGTTTTTCGTTATATCTCCAGTATGGGAGAATACCTATTAAATTCACCAAACTGGAGATAATAAATAAAATTTTAAACCCGAATTCTTCTGCGATAACCCCTCCTAAGGCTGTAGCTATTCCCATACCAGTAAATGTGACAGCGTGATAAATACCCCAAGTTCTAGAGGCCTCTGCTCTACCTAGGTTGAGTGAGAACATAGATAGTTTTGCTGGTGAAGATATTGCAAAACTCATTCCTGCAACGATGAAGAACAAGTAAAAAGTAATTAAAGTGGGAAAAAAAGCAATCATAAGGTAGCTACATGAAAGCAGGGTCATTCCAACCACATCTGTAATCATTCTTTTTCTGTCAGAGGGGAATTTTACGTAGTTACTAACTACTAGTTCACTTATAACACGTACGAGTAAATAAAGCGTAAATCCAAATGCTGCTGTACGCACATTACCACCAGGGAGTGTAGATACAACAAAAACAGCAATAATATGAGAAACAAAGTTCCAAGCTGACCAGAAAAACGCTTCAGAAAAAATAAAAGCCACTACGATGGGGTTCATTTTTTTCCACATGTTTTAAGTATACAATATTCTAGCGAGACAAGCACTATACCAATAGACATCTAGTTATCACTAGATATTGCTCGTACGAATATTAATCTACTTGTTGCAGATACTCGCCAATAATACTAGAATAATAACGTTATGGAAATTTTCGATCTAGTTCTGCACTTCGACGAACATCTCGCAAATATCATCGCGTTTTTCGGACCTTTCACATATGTAATACTTTTTCTCATCGTATTCGCTGAAACCGGATTGGTAGTTACTCCATTTCTACCGGGAGATTCGCTATTATTTGTAGTTGGCACATTGGCAGGAGGCGGTTTTCTCAACATTTGGATAGCGTACTTTTCGTTGTTAATTGCCGCTATATTAGGAGACACAGTAAATTATTGGATTGGTCATCATATCGGACCTAAAGTGTTTTCAAGAGAGAACTCCAAAATATTTAACAAAGCATATCTCGAAAAAACAAGAGGATTTTATGAAAAGCACGGTGGAAAAACTATCATTTTAGCTCGATTTTTACCCATAATCCGTACATTCGCACCTTTTGTTGCAGGAGTTGGAAACATGCACTATAGAACATTTATCTTTTTTAACGTTGTAGGTGCATTCATCTGGGTAACTAGCCTTATATTTGCAGGATACTTCTTTGGTGGCCTACCCTTCATAAAAGAAAATTTTGAGTTTGCGGTCATTGGAATTATCGTAGTATCACTAATCCCTGCTGTGATTGAGTTTATTCAGCATAAACGAGGACCAAAACTCACCAAAAAACAACTGGAGCACGCAACTTACAAAGATATTAAACAAACATTTAAAAAAGAAAACCTCAACAACTAGTAGTATCAAACAAGCCTACTTTCTCCTTGTTCTAGATTGTTTATAAGTCTCAGTCGCCTCCGGAGATTTTCTATTTATATGTGGAATTCTAGGTGTAAAAGCAACAGCGATAGTTACAATGATTCCGATTAAATAAAAGTCATATCCAAAGGCCATACCAATCGCCCCTGATACCCATATACTTGCAGCAGTAGTTAGATTTCTTACGCTCGATCCTTCTTTTAAAATCAAACCCGCACCTAAAAACCCTATTCCTGATACAATCTGCGCAGCAATTCTAGATTTTGATGCTGGATCTACTACTGAAGACATGAATGTAAAAAGCATCGCGCCGGTAATAACAAGAATATGTGTACTAATTCCTGCGTCTTTCCCTCTGGACTCTCTTTCAGCTCCTATAACAAATCCTGCAACCATGCTTAGAAGTAAATTAATTAATAAATCAATCTCACTTTGAGAAATTAATTGACTTAACATGCAGAGTATTATAGCAAAGCAAAATTTAAAATAATATCGATTTACCTATCCCTTACACGTCTTTAATTCATATTTATTTATAAATTTTTATAGTGTTCGTTTCATGAAAAAAACTTTAATATTGCCGCTACTATTATTAGTTCTCTCTGCCTCAACTGTATTTGCAGACAATAGAGACCATTTTATTTTCTCGCAACACACTTTTTATAGTAAAAACTTTGCAAATCAATTTAAACAAAATTATTTATCCCAAAATGACCAACGGCATAATCCGGAACTAAGAGTTGAGCTAAATAGAGCGATGTTAGAACATGCAGCACTTGCAGCACTTCATTTAAAATTACTTTTTGAAGAACAGGACACCTCTAGATCGAGAGAATTATTATTTGAGAATGGAAATAAAATTGTAGAACTAATTACGCAAGAAGATAACAATGATATTCGTGATCAATTTATGTCTCTCTGGATCAGTCACATCGAAGAGTATGAGCGATATACCTTAGCATTAAGAAACAATGATCAACAAGCCATGGAATCATCCCGTGAAAGCCTCAACCAAATAAGTGAAGATCTAGGAAACATCTTTAGTCAAGATTCCGATCAGATAGCAGAACATATGAGAACACATGTTGATTTGACTCTCAGTATTGTAGATACTTTCCCGCAGCAGGATGTTAATGAAATGATTTCGCGTATCAAACAAGGATCGGACCATGCAGCGATGTTTGCAGATGAAATCTACTCTACTCTAACCAGATGACCATCATCTAATAATCATGTTTTTTTTAACATAGCATTAACTTCTGCGTCAGTAACTTCAGAAAAATCTTGATAATAAAAATTTATGGATCTCATTTTATTAGGTTTAATTAGACATATTATATGATCTACTTCTACTCTAATACGTTTTACAGTCTCATGGGCACATACCGGAGCTGCAAAAATGATTTTTTCAGGCTTATTTTTCTTGAGCGCTTTAATTGCAGCCCTCGCTGTTACGCCGGTAGCAAGACCATCGTCGACTAAAATTATTGTTTTCCCTGATGTATTTGGAAGTGGTTTACCTGACCTGTATTGCTTTATTCTACGGTTGAGTTCGTTTTTCTCAGATTCTAATACTTTATCTATCTGATTGCTTGTAATACCCAGATAATCAATTATGCATCTATCAAGTATGAAGGTATCATTTTCTGCAATTGCTCCTATTCCTAATTCTGGATTATCGGGTGACCCCAATTTACGTACCACCAATACGAAGAGAGGTAATTTTAATTTTTCAGAAACCTCGTATCCAATTCTCACACCACCGCGAGGAAGCGCAATCACGATAGATTTGTCATCTACATATTTATCCAAATCTTTAGACAATTCAACACCCGCATCGGCTCTATCTATAAATTGCATAACAATAAGTAAAGCTTGTGATTATAAAGTACGAAATAATTTTTTGTAAGAATGAGGTTTATAATGTTTACTGAAAACTTTGACGAATATGTTTCTTTGAAAAAGCAGCACTTGAGTCAGTTTTCTTGTGAGGATTAAAAATATTTTGTGGATCAAATATATTTTTCACTTCTTTAAAGATTTCAAACATTTCATTTCCATACTGCTGTTTTATAAAGTGTCCTCTTACCATTCCGTCATTGTGTTCAGCAGATAGCGAACCACCATATTCCAAAACTAGATCATTTACTTCTTTTTGAACAACATCGATCTTATCCCTTTCTTCTTGTTTCTCTATTTCCATTAACGGAATTATGTGAAAGTTACCGTCACCAATATGACCAGCTAGTGTTGAGTGTACTTCATGTCTATCAAGAATTTCTGTTAAACGGGGGAAGAATTCAACTAACTTGTCAGGTTGAACAATAAAATCATCTATAAAAGGAGCTGTGTGCTTGTTCTTTACATTCTTTCTCAATAAATTGAAGCTCTCACGTCTAATCGTAAAGTACTTATCTGCTTTACTTTCACTATCAACTGCTTCTAATCTTACTTTGTATATCGATAGTGCCTGTTTTAGTGCATCAATCTTTTCGTGAACATCTTTATGTCTTTTGCCTTCAAATTCTGCAAGCAACGTAAACTTTGGAAGCCCTCTTAAGGCAAACCTTACAAGGTTTGGAGCAAACTGCATACCCATAGCGATAGTACCTGCAACTCCAAGAACTCTAGCAAACTGAGGCATGAAGCGTATAGCAAGCTTCAGTGTTTCATCATCAAACGCTTCAAAGCTATCTGGGCTATTTTTCAAAACATCTTGGATTAAATGAGGAAGAACTTTAATATCATCGACATAAATTACCAACAGGCCGTAATGTTTATTTTTTGGTACCAAAGATAATGTTGTACTTGTATTGATACCGAGTGTTCCCTGTGCTCCTACAAATATTTTAGACATATCAAAATACTCGCGATCCCAAACATCCCAAATATTGTATGCAGTAGAATTTTTAGTAACGTCAGGTTTAGCACCTTTAATTAAGTCGTAGTTTGACTCAATTAATTTATACATCTTTTTATAGAACCTACCTTCAAAGTCTTCTTGCTTCATTTTCTCCTCAAGCTTTTCTTTCGTAATACGTCCGAATGTATACTCGTTACCATCTGATAAAACCATGCGGATTTTCTTTACATAATCAATAGTCTTTCCATAACTAAGTGTTTTTTCTCCACCTGAGTTATTGTTGACAATACCCCCCAATGCACAAATTGACTTAGAAGCCGGATAAGAAGGGAACAACAATCCTTTTCTTAATGTTTTCTTTTCAAAATCACGATAGTACATACCAGGTTGTACAACAGTTCCTTCTTCTTTTATTTCCCCAACTTGGTTAATATAGCGGGTAAAATCCATAATAATTGAGTTATTGATTGCACCACCAGACATATCTGTGCCGCCACTGCGAGCAGTTAATGACAAATTAGGATAGTTTTTTTTATGTTTACTTACAAAAATTACCAGATTTTTAATATCATCTGTATTTTTGGGGTATACAACTAATTGAGGCTTTACTTCAAACAAACTAGTATCATGGCTATATCTTAATAACGTATTATCATCGTATTCTACATCTCCCTTGAAAAATTCTTTTATATAATTAACCAGTGTCTCAGTATTCATTAGCACAACTTAACTCTTTAATTTTTAACAAATTTATATCTTTTAAAAAGATATAAAATTGCACCGATTCCAAGAGTACTCATTAATAAATTAAGACTATCATTTGAGGAACTTGTCCATCCTGAAGAGAGCCAAAATGTGATGTTCAAGAATGTTGTAATTAACAAGCCAGATGCTAAGGCTAAAGTTAGTTTCTTCGACCAAGTTTTCTTAGCCAAATAATAGAGGACTGAGAAGATAATCAAAATAGCTGCAATAACTTCACCCCACATGGTTAGGTTGCCAAAAATTACGTAGTTAGGAACTGCAATATCAAGCAAAAAAGACTTTACAGCTGGATTTGGATTTTCACTAGCAAAATACCTAAGCGTATTTTGTAGTCCGGAAACAAACTGACCTTCAGATACCTTTCCTATACCACTACGTAAAAAGATTAATCCGATTAATGTGACTACAAAGAAAAAAAATGAGTCGAGATGAAGTTTTTTTATATTCTTACCTCCAATATTTATTAAAGCATATATCAGATAAGAATGATACTCCTACTATCAGGCAGATTACTTCTCTACCCACTTACCGTTTTCATCTTTTTCATACTTGTTTTCAACCGCTGACCAGGCAACTGCGTGCGCTGTCTCCTCCTGAGTTCTCCCTTCACGTCTCTCATGTGGCTCATCGTACTGCTTCCAAGCACTATTGAAGGCTTCGCGATAAATATCCTGAGCGTGAGACGGTAAATTGTTCCTTACATTTTCAGGTAAATCTTGGTTATTTTCGTACTGCGGCATAAAAATAATTTATTAAATCTGGATAAGAGCAGTTTGAAATATCTGTAAGCAAATAGTGAAAAATAATTTATATGTTATAATTTTTGCACTTGGCGGAGATGTGTTGAGAGGGTTGCAATGGATGACCATCAAGAGCCAAACGAGAGTGACTGGAAACTACATTGGGGAGATTTTATCAAAGTAGTTGATTCACAAACTCCAGATTGGCTGATCTATGGACGTAAACCCACTGAATCAGAGCTTGATGAGTGGGAAAAAATCAAGCCAGGTTCAAAATCAAAGTTACAACACGCTGCTCGTCAAAATATGAAAAAACGGCTGCGTCGTGAACGCAGACGTTCAAAACTACTTTCTATCCTTCCTCTATGGCTGAGAAAGCGATGGATCAAACAATCCGCCAGGTAGACACAACTCTTTGTGTCAAACTATATTCGGGGAGGTGAATCCTCCCCGTTTTTCCTGACTATATATCTAAGCTTAGACTATCCAAAGTGAGAAAATTTTATCAAATTTCCCCAAGGATCTTTCACTGATATACCGTGCACTGAAGCTTCATAGGTTACTTTAGAGTTATCCAATCGTTTCTTAAGTATGACAATTTCTGATTTACTTGAGAGTAAAACTTCAAAACTTTTCAGACCACGCGTTATCTCGCGCTTACCGCTTCCTGCACTTTCCCAAATATTCATCCCAATGTGGTGATGATACTTTCCGTCTGAAACAAACAACGCAGTTGGCATCTCACTTGTTACAGTAAACCCAAGAGTATCTACATAAAAATCTCGAGCAACTTTAATATCACCAACCTGTAAATGAATATGTCCCATTTTTTTAGAGGGTGTTGCTGAGGTTTGCGCGTAGGTACGAATATACTCTCCGGGATCAATATATAATGAACTCATAACGACTTGTCCATTTACCCATTGCCAGTTTGATGAGTCTCGATCAACATATAGCTCTACTCCATTTTCTTCGGGGTCATTGAAGTAAAATGCTTCGCTCACAGCATGATCAGAAGCTCCTGAGTATCGTTGTGGATCGTTCTGCAAAATTCTCAGGACAGACTGCGCGAGCGAAGCGCGAGATTCAAATAGAATAGCAGTGTGATAAAGTCCTGCACTATTTTGAGGAAATGATGGTAAATCTGGTGTATGTATAAGTTTAATAACTTCTCGGTTCTGGTATCCAAGTGTTACTGAAGATTCTGATTCTAACAACACATCTAATCCAACTAGGGCTGAATAAAACTCTTTTTGTGATAACAAATCTGCAACATTGAGTTCAACCACACCCATCTCGATATTTGAAGACAATTTTTCCATAAGCACACGTCAATTATACATAAAATGTCGTATGTTTTTTTTGTATTTGCAAAGATCTGACAAAACAAGTAGTATATAACTCATGGCAAATATATCATCAACCTCAATGGACGAAATGTGTCCGAAATGCGGACATCCATTAGGAGAGATTTCTACAACTAAAACAGGACGAAAATTACAACGTTGTTCACGTGGCTCATGGGATGCTGAGGCTAAAAAAAATGTAGGATGCGAGTATGTAAAATGGCTGGAGATGGAGCCTGAAAAAATAGATGAAAAATGTCCTAAGTGCGGACAGCCGCTTGTTATTGCATTCACCCGTTTCGGTAAAAAAATGAAAAAATGCTCTACTAACGTTTGGAATGCAGAAACAAAAAAAGCTGAAGGGTGCGACTTTATCGAGTGGATAAACGGAACAACTGAACCATTGGATGAGATTTGTCCCGACTGTGGAGAAAAGCTGGTACTATTTACTACCTCTGCTGGTAAGAAAATGAAAAAATGCTCTACCGCAGGTTGGGATCGTGATGCCAAAAAAGCAACAGGCTGTCCGTATGTTTACTGGTTCAAACCAGGTGAGTATGAAGCAACTTATGACTCAGGCGGCGAAGAGTTTCTCCCTCCCGAGCCGGAAGACTAAAATCTACTGTTTTAACTTCACTACTTCTTTGATACAATTGTTCTCCAATGACATATAAAGCACTTTTTCTAGATGTCGATGGAACTGTTATTCCATATAAGTATGATGCTCTCCCCTCAGACACATTAGCTGCAGCCATAAAAAAAGTTCAAGAAAAAGTTACAGTATGTCTCATCACTGGTCGATCATACGGTTTTACACAACCGATACTAGAAAAATTACAAATTAAATCAGGATACGCTGTAGTAAATACGGGAGCGGTAATAGTCGATCTTTCGGATGAATCAGTTGTTCACTCACTTCCGATTAATCGATCAGATATGGAAGAAATAGTTACTGTACTTAATGCAGAACAGGTTACCTTTTACTTAAAAGATTCTGCTCTAGGTAAGTCTCATGGCTTGGATTTAGAGCTTTTTACAAATAACAAAATTCCCGATTCCACTTTTATGATACTAACTGATGAAAAGTATCCAGGAGAAAAAATTGATACTATACTCCAGAAGTTATCCCACCTGCCTACATTAAATATGCATAAAACATCGCATAAAGACCCTACTAAATTTGGAATTAACATCACCCACATTAATGCAACAAAACTACATGGAGTGCAGTTTTTATTAAAAAAACTTGATTTACAGCGAGAAGAGGTTATAGGAGTAGGTGACAGTTATAACGACTTTCCGCTACTTATGGCATCAGGATTAAAGGTAGCTATGGGAAATGCGATAGGCGACCTAAAAGCAATTGCTGATTATATTGCCCCACCAGTCACAGAAGACGGTGTGGTAAACGTTATAGAAAAGTTCATATTTAAAAACAGATAAGTAAGAATTTTGAAAGCCTAGAATTATTTGAGGTATTTTTTATAAAAAGCTACAGTATTTTCCATCGCAGTGACAAAACTTGCTCCAGATATATTGTGTCCGCCTGTTGGATATTCATGGAACTCATTAATTACAGACGAAGCATCAAGTAATGAATTCAAGTCTCTGCTATATCTTACTGTAACTACATCATCATCAGTAGCATGATTTAGCTGCACTGCCCCTTTAAGGTCTTGTAGATAGTTTGTTGGTGCCATCTGCTGCCAAAACAGACTATTACTCTTCGGCTCACCATGAACTTCGATTATTCGTTGTCGGCTATTAGGACGTGGACTGGAAGTAGTAATTGGACGCTGATAACTTGTGTCCTGAATTCCATATTCATGCATATCACGGTAAGTATATACCGCTCCACCCCAAATAGATACTGCTTTTATCTCAGGTCGTACTGCCATACTTCTCATCGTGACATTACCTGCCATACTGTGTCCCCACAAACCAATTGCATCAGGACTTACAAAATCTGATGATTGTAATGCCGCACGGGCATTGAGAGTGTCGATGACATAATCAGCTGAATAATATGCTCCACCCGGCTCACCTTCAGAACTACCGTGTCCTCGTAAGTCAATTTTAAATACTACGAATCCATTTCGCGCTAGATAGTCTACATAATCATAATACCGTTCTAGCGTCTGGTACTGAGCAGGAGGAATATATCCATGCACAAAGATGATTGCTGGATGCTTTGTATCAGACTCTGTCTTTGGCACCGTCAATAACCCGTTTATTTTCAAACCATCAGAATCATAACTTGTAAAGTATGCAGTATAGACAGGATTTTCATACGCCACTTCCCTTACTCCTAATGTACTGGAATATTGTCTGCTTCTAAGAGCTGGTATTGTGAGTTCTGCAAACGGAATTGCAGCTGATTCAACTTGTTCATCTGCTCCTGCGGCACTCATTAACGGCGCTTTTGTATTTGATTCACTCTTTAGCATTAAAAAAAATATCCCTGCGAGTATCGCACTAATAAACACAGGTAGAACTCCAAATAATATCAGCTTTTTACGTGAATCAAGAGGATTCTCTTTATTTTCATTAGACGCTAGCGATTCCTGCAGGTTTTGATCCATATTTTAGGCAATAAATTTTCTAAGGAAGAATTGAGTTATTACTATAGCAAATATTTATAAAAAGCAAAAGAAACAATCTATATGCATAAATCCATTAGAAGTAAGTTACAAGATAATACGAAGATATGTGGGGTCATATTATTCCGACGGAGGAATTTATAATACGAATGATACGAAAAATAAATATTAACTCCGTCGGAACAAGTCAAAAAAACAGAGATTATCTGTCTTCACGAGGTCGTGCAACAGAGACTGCTATTGAGCGCCCGCCAACATCTTTTCCATTCATTTCTTCTATAGCTTTTTGCGCTTGTGCATCATCTTCAAGTTCTACGAAACCAAATCCTTTACTCTGACCAGTACTGCGATCGGTAATAACAACTGCTGAAACAACGTTTCCATACTCTGAAAAAAGATCATTTAACTCCTGATCGTTTACTGCGTATGGAAGTCCTCCTACAAATAGTTTTGTCATAATTTATTCACCTCCCTTCAAGATAGAGTGATTATATCAATATTCACATATATATAAGCGAGTATAGTGAGTGAGGGGATATGCAGTGGTGTCGACTTAGTTTCGTACATGCGGAAGGTGTTTTTCAATCTTATTTATCATATCATCAATGTCAAAAGGTTTTACAAGGAAATCACAAACTTTTGCTTCTTTGGCTATTGTCTCGATCTCATTGTTCGCAGAAAATAGAATAATTGGAATCTGACCACTCTTTTTTTGAGACATAAGATATTTTGCAAGAGCCACACCGTTAGTACCGGACAGATTGAGGTCTAAAAAAATCATATCAGGATTTTCTTCAATAGATTTTTTAACGGTGGACTCGTCTTTGGCAATAATAACCTCGTACCCTTCATACTCCAATAAAAGTTTTGTAGCATCCAGTATTCCTGGATCATCATCTGCGATTAGAACTTTAGTCATAAATTTTCTATATATATTTTCCTACCATTTTCTTTAGCTCTGTGATATCAAATGGTTTACTAATGTATCCGTCAGCACCCAAACGTTTTGCAATTTTTTCTGTATCTTTACTTGCAGAAACTACAATTACTGGAATCGATGCTGTTTTTTTCTTGCTTTTTAGCGTCTGCAAGATCTCTACACCGGATAGCTGAGGCATCCACAAATCAAGAAGTATCACTGTCGGCGGTTTTTTTTTGATGCGATTAAAAATACCTTCCGGATCAAGCATTTTCTCTACACGATAGTTTTTCTCTGAGAGTATGGATTCGAACACTTCCAAAATACCTTCATCGTTGTCTACTACCAAGACATATTTTTGCATTATTAGCTCTCCTTTCACGTTATACCATAGAGCAAATTACAAACTTCTTTGTATTAGAATACTTTATATTATTCATGGCTCATTAGCAATCACCTACTCATACAAGGAGTTACTCTGATCATACATTTCTTTCAAGATTCTATCTTTATAAATAGAATCTGAGATAATTTGTGCTTGTCCGTAATCATGAATCCTAATTGGTATAAATTCAGCATCTATTAACCTGTTTTCGAAAAAATAATATTTACCAATAACTCCTTCCTGAGTTTTTTCAGACCACATTTGATCAAATATGAAATTACCATGTGCATATGTAATCAATTTGTTTTTATATATCTCAATCGGCTGAATCCAATGAGGGTGGTTACCTATAACTAGATCAGCACCTGCATCTATAGATAATCTCCCCAACTCACGCTGACGATCAGTTGGTTTGCTCACATACTCTGTTCCCCAGTGAAACTGTACAACTACAATATCTGCGTTTTCCCGTGCGACCTTAATTTCATTTTGTACTGTATTTAACTCGATAGCAGAGATTCCTTGCTGCGGCTCAATATCATCGTATCCTAAAAAAGCAAAACGAGTCCCTCGTGCATTTACGAACTGTGGATTATTTAATGCGCCAACAGAAGTTATATTTGCGTTTCGCAAGTGACTCAATGTCTCTTGTACTCCCTTCAATCCGTAGTTGCCAGTGTGATTATTGCCTAAATTTACTACATCTACTCCCGCATGTTTTAATCCCTGTGTATGACGTGCGTCGCCGCAAAATTTCATACCTTCATTTGTCACCGGACAGTCAGATAACAATGGAACTTCTAAATTCACAAATGTGATATCCCCATCACGAAGTATATGTGCTGTAGGTTCAAATGCCCAAAAAAAATTATTATACTGCAATGTTTTATAATTTACGCTTCTTCCCGGAATTACATCGCCTGTTACAACCAGCGTTCTAATAGAGTCTGAAGGAAACTCAGTTTCCGCTGTACCTGTTGCATCAAAAAACTGTTCTAATGTAAGCTCAGGAATAGTTACAGTGGCGGTTTTATGCATCCCAGAGGTAACCGCAGGAGAATGAGTTACTACTCTGTCTTTTTGAAATACAAGCGATAGAAAAGCTAAAGTAAGTAAAGCTGAAAAAACTGTAATTATAATAATCAAGCGGTACATGCTTGTATTATATAGATTTTAACTGAATAATCGAGTCTGCAATTATAACAGGCTGCCCTTCGTAAGTAGAAAATATCTCATCGTCTAAGTCGATCCCCAGTTCTTGCTCTATTTCTGCTTGGTTAAATTGTCGAACAACTCCTGATACTCTGACATTATCATCAGAACGGTATGTTGCAACGCCGGGACCGCCTCCAATTCCAACTAAAGCTTCTCGACTCAGTATCAGCAACTTATCACCACTCTGTATTGCTGACTCTATTGTCATTCCTCGAATATCTATATTTGAATCAACTTCACCTCTTACAGAAACTACCTGACCATAAAAACTGTCGGGATCATTCACTATTGATTCAAGATCAATATTTTGTCCTCGCTCATCACCTATTAAATTTTTATTAATTATATCTTTTCTATCTTCATTCCCTGAATGATTTACATTGGAACTATAGAATGAGACTATTAGTAGAATTGTAAATACCACTAACAACCCTCCCAGTGCCGCTCTTCCAAATACTGTGTTTCTTCTGCTTCTATTCATGAGCTAATACTTTAAAGCAATTAAATTAAAATAACAGGAGATAAAAGTAAGAAATAGACAAGATTATTATTGTAATGGTTGAGAAGAAACGCTTTCTGCTATTGCGTATAGCAGTACTGAATGATCATGTTCAACATCTTGTGAGGGGGGAGTAATAATTAACACAGAGTCGTTTGAAATTTTTAGAGCAAAAACAGGCCCAAATGTACTTTCATTCACGATTTCAGTACTTACCTCTGTTGTCTCTTTATTTACACTTAAAGATACACCATGCACTCCGTTTATTGTCTTAAACTCTTGAACCTTATTTAACCCTGTACAAGACACTGAAAATTCATTTTCTTCACGATTACAAATATTTTGGACTTGAAGATATGCAAACTCAGCTAGGTCTTCATTATTTTCATTTTCTCTAACCTGTATACTAGCTAAAGGCATAATAACTCCCTCTGAGTTCATTACTACACTCAAATTTTCTGGAGTATACTTAATGACTTCATAAGTAGAAGGGAAACTAAATGTAAAGTTGTAGTTTTGATTGTTATACAAACTAAAATTAAGAGGATTGGATGTATGGTGGTTTTTTATTTTTTGTTCATTAATATAAATTGCTCGTGTAACTAGGAGAAAAAAGGCTAGCGCTGCAACTCCCAATAATATAATATGTTTTTTTATCATATTATTCCAATGAATTACCGGATACTACAACATTAGACTGAGATCCGTTTACTGCATTACTTGAGCTTATTCTCAAAGAGAAAGCAGCTGCAGCAAGTATAAATAGAATAATAAGTGAAATTATAACCCTCACAGGAATAAAGGATACCATAAATTTAATACTTTTAACATAACTTTTTTATCTTTTTGAAAATTTATTGATAGTGTAATTTATTTTTATTAAGTTCTTACTATTCAACTAAGATTTTAGGTTAAAATTAAATATGGGAGAAAAAGATAAAATCCTTATCCATGTTCCTTATGTCCCCAGCACATGGCACAAAGTTTCCGTCATATTAGAGCTTGCTAATCCTCAGTTAGGTGAAAAAATGGCTGATCTTGGATCAGGAGACGGAAGGATTGTAAAAGAGTTTGCAAAAAAGAAAATTGAATCCCACGGATATGAGATCCATAGTGGGCTTGCGTTACTGGCTGAGAGTAAAATACTAGATGAACAGTTAGATGAACATGCTTTTATACATATGTCAGACTTTTGGAATGAAGACTTGTCTGATTACGATATTGTTGTCATATACGGAATGAGTAGCATAATGAAGCAGCTAGAAACGAAACTAAAAAAAGAACTAAAACCAGGATCACGGGTAATCTCAAGTATCTTCCATTTCGTTGACTGGGAACCAATAAAGCAAAAAGATAACGTATATCTTTACATAATTGAGTAATATAATTACTCTTCTACATTATCTAAAATCTTTGTAGTAAGTGTAGGAATCTGTACGTCAAGCCAACTCGCCATCTCTTCTTCCTGTACGAGTATTTCTTTGCAAACATCAGCGACCTCTTGCTCTCCAAGTGACTGAGCTGCTGCAATCAGCGACTTATATGAGGCAATTTCAAAATGCTCCGTTGCATAATCCATAAGAGCAAACTTCAACATCTTATCATGTGGCGCAAGTCCTGTTGTCGCTCCCATTAAACTACCCATCAGACTCGCAATAGCACTTTTCACTCCAGAAACATCTTCTCCAAGATTTTCAATCAAATTCTTTAGTTTCTCAGCTTGTTGATCTGTAGTATTTTTATGCCCCTCTACTTTTGCACGTACTTCAGGAAGGTCTTGTAAATCGTCAAGCTGTCCGTTCAAGATTTTGGAAATCTCCTGCTCCATAGCATACGCATCGTTCAGCCACTTAATGAGCTGTTCTGATTTATCATCCATGAAAATTATCATATCGGGCAAGAATGAGAATTAAAAAAGTGATCAGTAATTAAACAGTAAGGCTTTAAGTAAAATTATTCCTCTCCAGGCTGGATAGCGGGGATTGACTCTGCGTAGCTAACAACCATATCACGAAGCTCATCTAAATTCATCTCGCCTTTTATAAAATATTCATTAGCTCCGGCATTTAAAAATTCCTGTTTTCTTTGATCTCCGAGATTGGTTAATACAATTACCGGGATTTTTTTAAGGCGAGAGTTGGATCTTACTTCTTTCAAGATTTGAATCGCATCAACGTCTCCTAAAATGTCAATATCCAAAAGGATTGTATCAAACTCACCTGTACTTATTTGACTTGTTGCCGATATACCATCAGCACTTATCTGGACATTGAGCTTATCTTTGAATAGCTGCTCCATCTGAAAACTAAAGCTTGGATCGTCATCTACCACTAATATTCTTTTCATGCAAAGATTATCGTAACCTTCTTTAGATGAAAATGCAAGTTGTCATCTATTTCTTACAGATATGTAACAAAGATGCACGCTTCGCTCGTTAAGATATAAAAGTAGTAAATCCACAATGGGTGTTATTAGTTTTAAATGAAATGAGGTGATTAAAGTATGAACTTAAGTACAGTTGGATTAGACCCAATAGTTGCTATATTATTCGGAATATTAATTCTTATTTTTCCTAGATTTCTAAACTATTTTATCGCTGCGTATTTAATTATTACGGGAGTACTTGGATTGGGAATATTTGGATAGACAGATAATTCCTTTTATTGTGAGTCAATTACTGCTTTAAATGACTCAAAAGGTTGCGCTCCTACAATAGTGTTATCACCGATAATAAAGGTAGGAGTTCCCGTGATTCCTTTGCTTTTCCCTTCAGATTTGTCTTTCTCCACCTGAGCAGCAAACTGTTTTGTGTCTAAACACTGAGAGAAATCATCACCATTTATAGAAAGTGCCGTAGCGTAATTTTTCATGATTTTATACACGTCTGACTCGCTTTTACCTGCCCACTCATTTTGTTTTATAAATAACTCATTATGGAACTGCCAAAACTTTCCTTGATTTGCTGCACACATTGCCGCATTATGCGCTGTTGGAGCTGCTTTATGGTTATTTAACGGGAAGTTTTTGAAAATCAGTTTTATTGTTCCTTTATCAAGGTACTCGGATTGAAGCTTAGGAAGAACCTCGTTAATAAACTTTGCGCAATATACACATTCAAATGAGTAATAAGCAACAACTGCTATCTCTGCATTAGGATCACCAAGCACAAAATTCTCTGCTGGAATTGATACATTTGGCACAGGTGTACTGCTTGGAGTCGCAGATGGAGATACCATTGATGTCGGTGACGGAGAAGCAGAAGGAGTGACAGTTACCCCATCGTTTCTTCCACCAATATTTTCACTCTGAACTTCTTCCTGCTCTTCGGGTTTAATGTTTTCGCTTTCTTCAGTTATTTCATCAATTACTTGATCCTCATCGCTTGAACCATTCAGCTGTATTCTGGCAATTCTTTGTTGCTCTTCGGCATCATTAACTATATTTTGACCAAAGAAATAAAATCCCGAGACCGCAAAAAGCCCCAGAAAAATAGCAATAATTGCAATCGACGTTCTATAGTGGATACGAAGTAACAATTTTTTAAACAGTGATTTTTTTCTTTCCATAAGTGTCAAATTATAGGATTATTAAGTAGACTTGTCAATGAGTATAATGAACGCGCGTATTGATTGTATTTAACCTCATCTTACAGCTCATTTGTAAGTTTCGCAACAGAAAATACTTTACTAATCTCTAACATAAAACTTGCAAATAATCGCAATAATTATCACTGTATGCGAATTTGCAGTCCTGATTTCGACAAAGGGGAACAGATCCCTCGTTCTTTTACATGTACAGGGGCAAACGTAAACCCTCAGCTGGAAATAAAAAATGCTCCAATGTCGACACGTTCATTTGTACTAGTAGTACTGGAGAAGTCAGAATCAGCAAGTATTGAGGTACGGTGGTTTGTGGTTAATATCCCGGCCAATGTTACAACTATTTACAGAAATTCAGTTCCCGACGGCGCAGTTGAAGCCATATCAGACAATAGCAAAACATATGAAGGTCCTTGTCCGATTTTTTTCAACGGACTTCACACTTTTATTTTCAGAGTTTATGCACTGGATAAAAACTTACAAATACCTGCCTCCGCATCCTATTGGGAAGTAAAGTCGCTAATTGAGAAACATACAATTGCGCAAGCTGAATTATGTGGCACATCCGAAGGAACCGCGTACAATACAAAACAGTCGATATAGTCCCTCTTAATCTAGCTATGTTACAACAGGAAATTGCGTGATCACTGTACTGAGTAGGGCTACCAGCAATAAACCAAATAAGCCTGCAACAACTATCAATCCTTCCTTGATTTGATCATCGTCACCCATACAAAAGCTTATACTGAAGTAAAATAGGAAAAACTTAAACAGGAGGTAAGTATTGTTTAAGAGAGCTTTATTTTATTTGCTTGGAAGAATAACCCAGTTTTGCAACTATTTCCTGAAGTTGTGTAACATTTACTAAGTTTTCATCATACTCTACCTCAGTTGTTTGCTTTGCATAGCTAGTAGATGAACGTTTAACACCAATTATATCTTCAAACTCACCATCAATATTAAACGCGCAGCTTGTACAGTGCATACCTTCAATTTTCATTTTTATCTTTTTCATATTAAATTACTTGAATCACCCCCCTATACATTCCCATCGTGCACATAAATGGTATTTGTGTATTTTCGTTAGGTAGTGTAATTGTTATTGAGTCCTTATCTCCAACTCTAATGAATTTCTGATAATTATAGTAAGGAATAGCAAATGCAGCAGCGCATCCATATGCACCATCGTTGAATATATCTAAAGTAATTGTTGACCCTCTTTTGGCTGAGAATGAGTTAGGAGTATAACCTGTATCCTTTATGGAAATATTTATTCTGTCTCTAACCTGATTCTGACTCCCTTCTCCGGAAATATTGTTAAACGGATTAATATTTACTCCTGCCAAAGCAAAAGCATTATTTAAATTAAATATAGCTAGAAATGCGATCGCCACAGCAGCAAATTTAATAAATTTTGAATGTAAAGATTGGCTGAGTTTTGTCGTAAAATACCCAAGAAGGAAAAAAACAGGTGAAGTACCGATTGTAAATGAAGCGAGAATTGCAGCTCCAATTAAGGGATTGCCTGAGGCGATAGCCAGAGCCATCATAGCTTGAGTTGTTCCACAAGGTATAAAAATCGTAAATCCACCCAGAATTATTGGCGCAAATAGATCATCTTTCTTTGACTGCTTTCTGACGAAACGGGTTATAAATCGGGGTGGTTGAATAACAAAATATCTGAAAACAGGATGTAGATTTAACATGTTTGCTGCAGTTCCAAGCAAAAATACAGCAACTATTATTTGTAATATTGCCTGAACAGTAAGCGACATAGTTAGGAATGACCCCATCCAACCCAGAAGTAAACCTAAAAGTGAATAAGAGACAATTTTAGATCCAAGAAATGAAAGAATAGGTAATACATTATCCTTATTTTTTGATTTCGATTTTACTGCTGACTCAGCTCTTTGAACTAGTGTTGCAGCTAATAAGCCACCCTGAACGGCCATACAGGTAAGGCCACCTGTCAACAGTCCAGTCAGAAATATCGCAAAAAGACTCACAGATCCACCTGTTTCAACTGATGGTAAAGAGAAGTTGTATTCTAGCTGAAGGCTATACACAAATAAAACTACAATAAGCGCCAATAATCCTATGACTGCAATTTTCAAGGAAACGGATGGACTATTTGATTTCATATTAAATTTTTACTCGTTTCAGTAAAAGTGAATTTGTAACTACAGATACAGAACTGGATGCCATAGCGATGGATGCGAGAATTGGACTAAGTAATATTCCAAAAAACGGATATAACACACCCATCGCAACCGGAATTAATAGTACATTGTAGCCAAAAGCCCAAAACAAATTTAATTTTATAGTTCTCATCGTTTTTTGAGATAATTTTATTGCTTTTGCAACAGATCGTAAATCTTTGTTAAGCAGCGTAATATCAGCCGATTCAATTGCCACATCAGTGCCGCTCCCTATTGCAATACCTACATCCGCAGCTGCCAGTGCCGGAGCGTCATTTATACCGTCTCCCACCATAGCAACCTTTTTTCCAGATGCTTGTATCTTCCTGACTTCATCTTCCTTCTGATCAGGCAAAACTTCCGCAAGCACTTTCTTAATTCCAAGTTTAGACGCAATAGCATTAGCTGCACGTGAATTGTCACCTGTTATCATAATTACGTCTATACCTCTTTTCATCAAAGCTGTAACTCCGGCTCTCGCTGATTCTTTAAGAGTGTCAGCAACTGCAATTAATCCTACAAGTTTTTTATCCACTGCCAAAAGTATGACTGTCTTACCCTCTTTTTCTAGATTCTCAAGTTGTGTAACTGCATTATCGTAGGAAATTTTTTCTTTTTCCATTAATCTCCTATTTCCCAATACTATCTCATACTTTTTGACTGTTCCTTTTACTCCGTGACCTGCAACAGACTGGAATTTATCTGCCCTATCAAGTTGTATTTTTTTTGCTTGAGCTGCTTTTACGATTGCCTCAGCTAATGAGTGCTCTGATCCAACCTCAATTGATGCAGCTAATTTCAAAATATCTTCCTCACTTTTAATTTTTGATTTTTGACTTTTAATTTGTATAACATCTGTTACTTCAGGTTTTCCATGAGTAAGTGTGCCTGTTTTATCAAATATTACTGTGTTAATTTTATTTGCAACTTCCAAACTTTGAGCATCTTTAATTAATATTCCATTTTCAGCACCTAATCCTGTTCCTACCATAATTGCTGTCGGTGTTGCCAAACCCATCGCGCATGGACAGGCAATTATGAGAACAGCAACCGTACTGAGCATCGCGTATATAAATGAAGGTTCTGGTCCGAATATATACCAAACTCCAAACGTAGCAAATGCCAGCATAATTACGATGGGAACAAAATATGATGAGACTTTATCGGCAATTCGTTGAATCGGAGCCTTGGAACCTTGTGCCTCTTGTACGAGCTTAATAATTTGTGCTAACACCGTATCATTGCCAACTGTAGTGGCTTTAAATAAAAAAGTTCCGGATTTATTGATAGTCGCTCCAACTACGGTATCTCCTTTTATTTTATCAACAGGTATACTTTCTCCGGTGATCATTGACTCGTCAATAGATGACTCCCCTTCTACAATTACGCCATCAACTGGTACTTTTTCTCCTGGTCTAACTCTAATAAGATCACCTTTAACGACTTGTTCAATTGGCATATCGACTTCGTTACCATCACGGATGACTCTTGCAGTTTTTGCTTGCAAACCTACAAGCTTTGTTATTGCTTGACTCGTTCCCATTTTAGCCCTGGCTTCCATGTATCTCCCTAGTAAAATTAACCCTATGACTATTACTGACACATCAAAATATGGCATGACCTCCATGCCTAGGTTACTTACAATACTAGGGAAAAAAATTACAAATACTGAGTACACGTAGGCAACGGTCGTACCTAACGCGACCAAAGTATCCATGTTCGCAGTACGATTCCTCAATGCAGGAATTGTTGCTTTATAAAACTCAAGTCCTGCCCAAAACTGAATTGGTGTTGCCAAAAGCATTTGTACAAAAAAGTTCCGTAATATTTGAGGTGCTGTATGCATTATTCCTAGAAAAGTACCCCATAAAATTAATACACCAACAATTAAACTGGCAATTACCTTAGTTCGAAGAGTTGATAATTCTTTATTTTTTTCTTCTGAAAGTTTTTTCTCGTCTTTTTCTTCTTCAAGAGTATATCCTGTTTTTGATACTGACTCTGAAAGTTTTTCAGGACTACTTACTTCCTTATCATATGTGACAGTAGCTTTAGAAGTTGCCAAATTTACCATAGCCTCTTTTACACCATTGGTTTTTTTTAACGATCGTTCTATTGTCATTGCACATGAAGCACAACTCATTCCTTTCACTGAAAATGTTTGTTTTACAATATTCATATATCTTATTTAGCTTGCAATAATTTTTCCATGAAACATATTCATTCCACAAGCAAACTCATATTCACCTGGTTTTTCAGGTGATACGCTAACTGTAACTTTTTTATTAAGGGGTAAGTATCTTTTAACTCTGAAATCACTTATGACTACTTCTTCTAAGCAACTTGAAGAATCTTTTCGAAGAAAATTAATCTTTGTAGTTTTTCCTGTTGGAATTTTTATAACGCTGGGTTGATAACCTCCATGTACAAGAATATCTACTTCATCTTGAACTTCTACGATATTTTCATTTTTCATCAAAAAAAACCAGTATGTGAATATTATTCCGCTGACCGTAAAAATTGATACTAATATCTGATCTAATGTCATTAGTCTTTTCTCTTGAACACCTCCATCACTTCCGTAATTGCCTCATCTTTTTTACCTTTTGAAATTGCATCTGCCGCACAAGTCAATAGATGGTTTTCTAAAATGAGATTGTCCACCTCTTTTAGAGATCGCTGCACAGCTTGAGACTGGTGAAGAACATCGATACAGTATTCGTCTGCCTCTACCATTGAGATAACTTTATTTAAATGCCCTCGCGCAATCTTTAGTCTATGTAGCTGTCTTTCTTTTGTATTTTTTGGTTTAAACATACTATTCTATATCCCCCCTATGGGGATATATTATCTTAGAAGATTGCTGTTTGTCAAGCGATTTGCAATATCCTGTAATGTGTGTATAATGAATAGGTTACGCAATGATACATACCAAAGATAAAAAGAGATTAATCAATTTTGGTAAAAAATTTAATTCACTCTCGAATAAGTTATCAGTCGGAACTCATACACTTACGCCGATAAATTTTTCGGAAGAACGAGAGAAGTTTTTCTCGTCCAATACATATAACCCTATTTATCAATACTCACCCAACAATACCTCAGGTTTACATAAAGAGATCCAGGCTCTAATTGAAGAATTGGATACGATTACTCTCCCCAACTCGCTTCGGTATTACTTCAGATCTGCGCTGGAAGCACTTTCTACAGATATTGATTTAATCGATGCAATTGGTACAGATAGGTTCGCCGAAATTGCCGCTGACATCTATCAGTACAACCAGATAAAAAGTGAGTCACTACTTCGTGAAGCCGCTCATATTTCGTTTAATGAACCCGGAAACTGCGAACTACAATCGGCGGAAGAAATGGCTGATAGTTTTCAAAAGTACATCGATCAACTTGGCTTAGACTACACTGTTACCATCGATACATTCAATGATCATATAATTCGAGTAGGATCCCGTAGTTTAATAGTTGGCTCTAAAGTCAGACGTTTCTGTAAAAATATCAACCGTCTAATTGTTCATGAAATCGAAAGTCATATTTTGCAACGTCATAATCTAAAAATGTCTGACAATCCATTGCTTAGAGTTATTCCCCGTCCACAAGTTTCATTGTGGGGTGAAGGTTTAGCAGTATATAACGAAATACATTCTGGAACAATCACACGAGGCGCATTTGAAACATATTATTATCGCTTGAAAGCAGTTGAAAATATTAATCGTAGCTTTAGACAAATTTATAATCTTTTGACAGATTATGTCAGTCCTGAGAAAGCGTTTATGATCACGTATCGAGTAAAACGTGGTATGAAGGAGACTTACAATCCAGGAGGTTTCGCAAAAGATGCCTCATATTTATTGGGATATAAAAAGGTAAGTGAGTACATTCAGGATGGTGGAAATATTAAGTTTCTATACACTTCGAAATATCCGCATATAGGAAAATTATTGCTTGAACACGAAATGCTTGAACAAAAACCAGTACTACTCCCCGCATATATGCACACAGCTAAAGCAACTAATAATTACTTTCCTACTTCTGCTCCTCTTATATAAATCAAATATTTTTATTACATTTTTAGGATATGCTATGATGAGTATATGAAGAAGTTATTGGTTTTATTCTCCCTAATTATTTTTCTCCCTTTGGTTGTAATCGGCCCTATTTTTGCCCAGAATTTCTCTTCAGGCGAGTCGCCTGTACTTCCTCGGGGTGAGACGGTCACTGGCGACTACTTTGCAACCGGTGAAAAAGTTACAATTTCAGGCACTGTAAATGGAGATGCGTATGTAGCAGGTGGAAATGTTCTCGTTGATGGAACAATTAATGGAGATTTACTCGTTGCAGGAGGAAATGTAACTATTCGTGGAACAGTGACCCAAGATGTACGTGCAGCAGGTGGAAATGTTGTTGTCTCATCTCAGATCGGACGAAACACTACGATCACGGGAGGAAGTGTAGATATCACAGACAGCGCTTCACTTTCCGGTTCACTGGTTGCAGGTACGGGTAATCTGCAGATATTTGCTCCTGTAGCAGGAGGAATGACGATTGGCGGAGGAAATGTTGTAATAGGCAATACCGTTGACGGAAATATTGCTGCCGGAGTCGGACAGTTGACACTAACCCCAGATGCTCAAGTACGAGGAGACGTACACTACTGGAGCGAAGCCGAAGCGGATATCGCGCCGGGTGCTTCTGTTTCAGGATCTATTAGACAAGATATGCCGCCGAGAGGATCAACAGAAGCAGCTGAAGGAGTATTCAGTGCAATCGGTGCGGGACTAACTCTAGCAAGCTTTATTTCTGCCTTGATTCTCGGTCTGTTGTTTATAAAATTTGTTCCCCGATTCATGGAAAGAATTTCAGAGACTGTACGGACAGCCCCTGTAAGGTCAGCAGTGATTGGATTTATTGCACTGGTAGTAGTACCAATACTTGCGTTCTTCCTGTTCATTACACTCTTACTTATTCCCCTTTCAATAGTCGTGATGGTAATCTATTTCCTAGTCATGTATCTCAGTAAGATTTTTGTTGCATACGCAATTGGAATTAAAGCTGCAGAATTACTGAAAGTGACATGGGCGCGTGGTGTTGTTTATGCTGCTGGATTGATATTGTTTTACCTAATTTCTGCAATACCGATTATCGGTTGGATATTTGGATTTGTTGCTATGCTTATTGGATTTGGAGCAATACTCTCACTCAAAAGCACATTCTACACTACTCTCAGAGACAAGAAACTTGTATAGAAATCCAGAAGCTTAATGTAAAATTAAATCTTATAAAGAAAACTCTCTGAAATTTTTCATGTCCTCAGATGCGTATAATTTCACATTAATTTCTCGCACAAAATCTATATTTCGTGTATTTATACCTCTATGAATATGAGAATATAACTGAGTAGCTGATTTGGAGAAGATTCTTTCAAACTTCTTACGATGTAAGTTAAGATCTTCATCTATGAGTGACTGATACTCATCAGTCCATATTTGAATAAATTCATCTTCGGTGATTTCTCTATTTTTTATCCGCGAAGCATTCTCCGTAAGTGCCTTTTTTGACCATTTGCCATATATCTTCCATACACCTCGTTCTCCTAATTCTTCTTTAATGTATTTAACTCGATTGTGCAATTGTTCTTCTCTTCTGTTTTCTTTAGAATATTTTTCTTTGTTTTCTGTAATTTTATTTTTCATCTCCTCATACGAGTATGTAGGGGTTTGTGAAGTGGGTAAAGCCAAGATTTGCCACTCTGGGCAGAGAAGAACCAATCCATTCACTACTCTTCTTTTTCCATGAGGAAATGTGTGAAGTAAGCGTGAGAAATCAACTGGAGAAAAGAAATGATCGCTTGGATGTGTATGAATTTCAAGCATTGGAAAATTGCCATTCCGTGCAATTTCATAAGCCTCAGATATAGTGCTAAAAACTTCTCCATGTTTTGCAGAAGAATTGTAGAATCTTTTTTCTTCAGGATCATAAAAAACTATTGAACTTCGTTCGACATCTACTTTTTCACTGTATATTTTAATCCTTTCTTCTTCAGCAGCTTCATAAATAGACCGAAAGTTATCCGGAATATCATCAAAATTTAAATGAGAAGTTCTTACTTCTTCATCAAAAATATATCCTAATTTTTTCTCCCCATATAAATATTCAAAAACAGGAGTATACGAACTCATACTTAGTTCTGACGCAAATTGAATTTTTGCACTACTATTCAAATCTCCGTATAATAGAAAATCTGTAATGTTTGACGAATCAATGATTGTTGCTTCAGGCTCTTGTTCGGGGACAGGAACCATTGCACGTGATCTTTCAATAGACATGCGCGTATTATAAGTTAGGATCATCGATATATCAACTTAGCTTTCGTTATCATAGTTAAGATTACCTAAAATATTTGTACATTTATCTCTAAATATTCCATTACCCACCACTCTCTTTCCTTATAGTTATTTAATATAAGACATTTGAATGCCTTGACAAATTGATTGGTTAGGTGTATATTGCCGAGAGATGAAATATTACAGGACTTTTTTAAATTTTGTGAAGCAGCCAATTGCGTTTATCGCTGTGCTCGGTTTATCTTTAATCCTTCTTATCAGCATTAGTTCGAGTGTAAACGCACAAAATCCAAGTGTGTGTCCACAAGGAAATGGATGGAGTAATCATATTCAAGGAACAAACCCACAGTACACAGCTCCTACTGGATTTTTAATAGCAGAGATTTGCATTAAAGGTGGAAACGCGGACAACAGTCCGAACGGATATCTTAAACACTTTACTTCAGATGGTTGGTTTCAAGTTACCTACGAAACAAATGGGAACCCACAAAACAGAAAAACAGTTACAAAAAATTGTGTAGGTGGATTTGGAATCGGAACACATCAAGGTGAAGCATTACACGGTGATGCAGATGGTTATGCATGTGCAGGTATTTCACATGCTTCATTTAGACTAGTCGCAAAAAGTACTCCAACACCAACACCGACTGATACACCGACTCCGACTCCAACATTTACACCTACGCCAACTTTGACTTTAACACCAACTGCTACACCAACTCCAACGCTTACGCCAACTGGTACACCATCAGCCACTCTTACTATAACACCTACTCCTACAACTGGATCGATTGGTGGTAACAACAACAATAATAATAGTGATAATACAGGATCAGTTGCAGGAGCAACAACTCAACAGACTGGAGAAATTTTAGGCGCAACTACACTTGCAGGAACTGGAACTGCTCTTACATCATTTGCTAACATGCTTGGTCTAGCGGGTGCAACATTAGTTGGTATCGCATCTACTCGCAGTAAAAAAAAACTGCAAAAATAGTACTCGTAACACTTAAACGATATTTTAAAAAGCTTTCTAAACTCCGTAAGTCCACTGTCAAAAAAATTCGTTCGCACTCACTGTTATTTATGACGGGCTTAGCACTTATCTGTAGCTCACAAATAATTAACTCCTATTCACAATCAAAACTTTCATTTTCAGTGGTAGAAGCTGAAATCACTTCTGAAGTCAAAGACAGGCACAACACCCCTACTTTTATTTCTATTCCAGCTGTTTCTATCGGGTTACCGATCACTCAGACCAGTATCATAAATGGGATCTGGGAGATCGATAAAGATGGAGTCTCACACTTAGAGTCATCAGCCTATCCTGGAGAAAACAGTGGAATAATCATGTATGCGCATAATACTCATGATCGTTTTGGAAATTTACATTCAGTTAAAATTGGTGACGAAATCGCTGTGACAACACGAAATAGCAAACTGGCTAAATACAAAGTAGCTTCAATATCGGTCGTTACTCCAAATGATGTAAATGCACTGATAACCGATAGTGAATCGCTAATTCTCTATACCTGTACAGGTTTTGCAGATCTTAAACGATTGGTAGTTAAAGCAAAACCAGCAAACTAAGTTGATTTATTAAAATTTAGTGCTGCAGAATTGATACAAAATCTTTTACCAGTAGTCTCTTGAGGTCCATCATCAAACACATGTCCTAAATGTCCGCCACAATTACTGCACAACACTTCTATCCTGTGCATTCCAAAACTCCAATCATCTTTGAACTCTACATTTCCTTCCAATGATCTATCAAATGACGGCCATCCACAATCAGAGTGAAATTTTGTGTCAGATGAAAAAAGCTCTTGTCCACATGCTGCACACTCATACATCCCAGTTTCAAAGTTGTTGTTAAATTTTCCGGTAAAAGGAGCTTCAGTTCCCTTCTGACGCAATACCTTATACTGCTCTGGACTCAATTTTTCTTTCCAATAATCATCTGGCTTATTTTTAAAGTCATTCATACATATATTATACCCTACCCGTAAACCAACCTATTCTGCATAACTTTGATATAATTGCCTCATGACTTCTCAAATTGTAGAATTTTTAACTCCTGAAAAAATAATACTTACCGGACTACATTTAGGAAACCCCAAATCGCAGACCTGTTATATTTTCATTCATGGTCTCGGAGGCAATGTCTTTTCAATGCGTGAACTTGCATCTCTGCTAGTCAGTGATAACTCCTCTGCTCTGCTTTTTAATAACCGAGGACATGACCTTATTTGTCGCATGAAAAAAGTCGATAAGAGAAAAAAGAAAGGTACAACTTCATTTCTTGGTGGTGCAGCACACGAAGTCTTTACAGAGTGCGAAGATGACATTGAAGGCGCGGTTCAGTATGCTAAATCTCAAGGTGCAAAAAATATTGTTCTTGTAGGCCATTCAACCGGTAGTCAAAAATCAATTTATTATTTATCAAAAAGAAATAATCAAAAGAAAATAAAAGCTGTTGTTCTCCTAAGTCCTTTAAGTGATTTTGCAGGCATCGTCAGTCAACTTTCAGTTGAGGACTACAAAAACTTACTTAAAATCTCAGAAGCATTAGTAATGCAAGGAACACCTCATCAATTATTACCAACTTCTATTTGGCCTCAACTGGCTGACGCGCAACGCTTTTTAAGTCTTGCCACACCAATGAGTGAAGAAGAAATATTTTCTTATTACGACCCAAGTAAAAAAAGTGTTTTCTCGTCGATTAAGACTCCACTACTTGTGATCTTCGGTCAAAAAGATGAATACCGTGATCGTCCAATAAAAAAGATCGTACAATGGTTTGATACTCATCAAAGCTCATCTAATTACCATTCAGAAATTATTCCTGATGGAAACCATGGATTTGACGGTAATGAAAATAAAGTTGCCCAGATAATATTAAGTAAGACTGCTAAATAGTTGCATTCTCTTCTTAGATCATCAATAATTAGGCCATGAAACGTACAGTAATATTTGGACTGATATTTGTTTTTGTAATTGGAATAACCTTGTTTCTCCGAGAGACCGACTACCTCAGCCGTCAGCAAGATATACCCACACTCCGAGAAATTAGCAATCAAGACTCGGCTGACCTCCCTCGACTTACTACCATTGCAGAAAACTTAGAAATACCTTGGGGATTAGTGTTTTTGCCTGATAATAACCTTCTTGTAACAGAAAGACCTGGACGAGTTGTTCATATAAACCTGCAGTCAGGAAAGCAGACTCTAGTAGCAACTTTACCAGAAGTAGTACATATTGGTGAAGGAGGCCTTCTGGGAATAGAACTCCACCCAGAATTTGAAAGAAACAACTTTATTTACCTTTATTACACCTATCAAAACAATGGAAACAACACGCTCAATCGCATAGTTAGAATGACATATGAGAACCAACAGCTTGATAATGAAACGATTATACTTGACCGTATTCCCGGCGCTTCAAACCATAACGGAGGGCAGATAAAGTTTGGTCCTGATAACTTTTTATATATCACTACAGGAGACGCCCAGATACCTAGCTCAGCTCAAAACATTCAATCACTAGCAGGAAAAATTTTGCGAGTATCCGATGATGGAAAACCGGCTCCCGGAAACCCATTTAATAACGAAGTGTACTCATACGGACATCGAAACCCTCAAGGCATTTGTTGGGATGAAAACGATCAGATGTTTGCTACTGAGCACGGAAGATCAGGCGCTCAATCAGGACTTGATGAACTTAACTTAATAAGACCTGGAATCAACTACGGGTGGCCAGAAATTCAAGGAAACGAAACACATAATGAAATGCAGACTCCACTACTCAACAGTGGAACTACTACTTGGGCACCTGCAGGAGCTGTGTGTATAAACAACCAAATATATTTTGGAGGGCTAAGAGGAAACGCACTTTATGAAGCAGTAACTCAAGGCGATACTGTAGAGCTAAAGACACATCTTGACGGAGAGCTAGGACGTATCAGAGCAGTAATACTTGGACCTGATGAGATGCTATATATTTCTACCAGCAACCGTGACGGCCGCGGTACACCAAGTAGTGGGGATGATAAAATAATAAGAGTCAACCTAGAGAAGCTATAAATTTCTAATTGCACTAATTATTCTAATTGACCTAAATAAGTACAACGCTTAAATTAGTTTATTATATAATTGGGTTTTGTTTAGAAATTAGAGAAATTAGCTTAATTAGATTAATTTATATAATAATGCATAAATACCCTTTCATTATCCTGGCAGTCATCATCATAGTTTCAGTTTACTTAGTTCTCTTCGGAAACGTAGATACACCTCAAACAACAAAAAGTTCAGTTGTCACAGACTCAAGTCCCACAAACGAAGAATTCAGTGATTATACCGCGGCATTTCTTGTAGTCACAAACGGATTGTCTCGTGATTTTTCAGCATCCAGATACCATAACTTATCACAGAGTGTTTATATCACATCTCAAAATCCCCAGATAGTTCATGTTCAAAAGCCAAATATAACCTGGCAGGATTTTTTCAGCACGTTACCTATGGGATTATCATCTAGCTGTTTAACTACCGGAACAGGTCAAAATTTTTGTGATGAACAGGGAGGATCACTCCGTTTCTTTTTAAATGGTAATGAAGCTCCCAGAGCATTAGAAGCAGTAATTCAGCCCAATGACAAATTATTAGTAACCTTCGGTAATGCTTCTGACAACGAAATACAACTTCAGATCAAACGGATTGATGACCCACAGCCTGACGTTTCGTCAAAGGCTGAGAAAGAGGAAGAGTAAAGAAAAAAGTTGAACCCTTATTTTCTTTTGATTCTACCCATATCTTCCCTTTATGTTCTTTTATTATGCTTGCCGATACATAGAGACCAATTCCCAAGCTTTGCTTATTACCATTATTCTCAACTTGATAGAATCTATCAAAAACTTTAGATTGTTCTTCTTTAGGAATTCCCTGACCAAAATCTTTCACGCTTATCATCGCTTTTCCATCTTGGATTTTACTGGTAACTATCACTTTAGATTTTGATGGTGAGTACTTTAATGCATTGTTTACTAGGTTAGTAATCACTTGCATAACTCTTGTTTTATCTGCAAACACTTCTCTTTTCAAATTATTTTTCAAAACTATTTCCCTTTGAGGCTTTGTTTTTTGAAAGGTTTCTACTACCTCTTCAATTACTTTTGCTAAATCAAGTTGCTCAGGATTTAATGTTATTCCTCCATTTCGTAACCGTGATAAATCAAGCAAATCATTTGTCAGTACAAGCATTCGATTTACTTGATCCTGCAATTTTTTTGCCACAGTGTGCTCTGGCGTATTAGGTGAAATTTTTGCTGTTAAAATGTCAGCATAAAGTTTTATACTGGTAATAGGGGTTTTTAGCTCGTGGCTTGCCACACTGATAAACTCATCTTTGCTTTCTTCCCTCTTTTTCTCTTCACGAATATCTTTTACAACTACAGTCGCGCCTACTACTTTATGGTTCAGCTCAATTGGTGTAACACTTACTGATACCGGAATTTTTTTATGTTTACTTTTAATCATAAAGCTGGATGAGGTAAACTTTCTACCTGATTGTATTGATCTCAAAAACCTGTCTTCATCCACAGAGTTTTTAGATGAAATTAAAGTATGTACCTTTTTACCAACTACTTCAGTTGGGTGCCTTCCGATTAGTTCACCAAGCGCATTATTAGAATTCCCTATTCTTCCTTTAAGATTTACTGAAATAACACCATCACTGATACTAGAAAGTATTGTGTGCGCTTCAATATCAAACAGCTCGTATCGTAATATTGCGTATCCAATGATAATACCCATGAAGGTAGTTAGCGGAACAGCAGCCGGGAAAATATAAATTTCAAACAATGGTAAAACTCCGTCAGTAATTGAACCAAGTATGAGAGGTACAAGAATAGCAATAATAAGTAGTACTACCTGCTTTCTCTGTATGTAGTTTTTAACAGATCTATAATAAACGATGAGTATACCGATCGATGCTACCATTAGAGACTCAAGCCAAAAAAGAAAGTATGAAAAATACTCACCTGGCCGCGAGTTATAACCCCATTGATTGATCACTATGGCCTCTTGGCTATGATTATCTATTAAAAAAGTTGTCCAGGATAAATATAAAAATACAATTGAGGGTATAAAAACATACGCTGACACCCATATTTTTTTTAAATAATCTAATTTCTTTGTAAAGGCCAGTGAGAATACAAAAAATACTGAGGGAAGGGTAACGTACCCTAGAGCAGATATTCTATCGACACGCTCGTACAAATCCTGATGCAAACCCATCCAATTTATAATAATTTGGGGCACACTCCAGACAGTAATCGCAACTATAAATAAAGCAAACGAAACTAACACAGGAGAGCGCACAGGCCGACGAATTAATAGATATAGTAATGCTAAGTTTGTGATCGCGGCCGCGATAAGCAAAGCAGTATATATTTCAGCCATAAATTCATGACACAAAAATGTATCGGCATTATTGTATCATACCGAGGTTTATTATTCTCTATATCTAAAGAACGACGTGAGTTACTCTTCTACTATTAGTGTACCTACCATTCCCATCTGTCTATGATCTCCTACGCTGCAGTAGTACTCAAATTCTCCTGCTTTGTCAGCTACGAACACTACACTCTCTGCCTCACCTGCAGACAGCATCTGAGTACGTGCATCAAATTCATCAATCACCCAATCGTGCATATCAGATTCACTGCTTAGTGTGACTCGTACTGTATCACCAACCTTAACTCGTATTTCTTTTTGACTAAACTGAAAGTTACTTGCAGTAATCGCAAAATCTTTAATACCTTCTTCTTCCATCATTGAAGTCTCATCGCTCTGATTTGTATTTGTATCTTCTGTCATATCTCTTTGTTCTACAGTAGATCCATCATCTGTATTTCTTTGAGACTGAGTCATATACAACAAGCCACCAATAGCAAATAATATCACTACTGCGACTAATGCTAGAACCCCTACATTCATTCTTCCTAATGATTGCTTCATATATGTCACCTCCCTTCGCCTCACGTAATTTTTCGCTTAATACCCTGCGAAGTCTTCTCTATTAATCTTATCATCATTTACACCCAGAGATATAAGCATATTTTCTATTTCATGACCCATATTTTCAGGACCAACTATATAAAACAGAGCAGATTTCATATCCGGTACATATTGGTTTATTATCTCTACATTGATCCGACCCTGAAAACCTGGCCAATTTTTGTCTTGTGACATATTATGTATAACCTTTAAGTTAGTAAGGTTTTCTTCAAGCGCCTCTAATTCATCAAAATAAGGTGTGCTGTCTTTTAACTTATTAGAATAAAAAAGAGTTACTGAATTCTCTTTTCCTGAGTCTTTCATCCACCTCATCATGCTCATAAAAGGGTTTATGCCTATTCCTCCTGCAATAAATACCAGGGGAATATCAGTACTTTCCGGAAAAACTAAATCTCCCTCTGGACTGCTTACATCTATCTGACCACCTAACGGTAGGGCATGTAGCTCTTTTTTAAACCCTGATTCTCTTAAACGGGTAGCGACTGAAATTTTATTTTTCTCTGCAGGAGAACTGGCAATAGTAAAATATCTGCGTGATCCTTGATAGTCAGGGAATTTTGGATTTTTAAAGGTTAAGAATACGTACTGACCTGCCTGAAACAATATTGGTTCTGATAATTCAAAAGTATATTCAAAAGTTTCAACACACAGTTCTCTTTTATTTATCAATGACCCTACCATTACTTTTGACTTTTGATTTTTGAGTTTTGACTTTTTATACTGTGCCCTCCAAACTGGTTTCTCAGAGTACTTAATATTTTTCCAGTATAGCTTGGATTTTTTTCTGACTCTATTCTGAATTGTAATGACTCTTCAATTATCTTGGTTTTTACTTTTAATTCTCTTGCTGCTTCAATCGTCCACGCACCCTCTCCAGTGTGAGCAACTGAGCCTGAAATTTCAGAAAGATCTTCTCCATAAATTTGCAAACCATTGCGTAACCAACCGATAAGCCGTGATTCAATTACACTTCCGTGATTATATACTTCAGCAACTTTCGTCAGATCAAGATCATATTTTGACTCTTTTAAGACTGTAAAACCTTCTGCAATTGCTTGCATCATTCCATATTCGATACCGTTATGAACCATTTTGACAAAGTGACCTGCTCCTGCACCTTCAAAATGTTCAACTCCTTCGCTTACTGCGATGTCTGTATATAACGGAAGAAGTTCTTCATAGGATTCACGTGACCCACCCACCATTAGGCAAGCTCCATTTCTAGCACCACCTGGTCCACCTGATACACCAACATCAACAAAATTAATTCTCTCTTTTTCCAGAACTTTCGCACGTTTCTGTGAGTTTTTATACAATGAGTTTCCAGCATCAATCACAGTATCTCCTTTTTCAAGATACGGCAAAATACCATCACCGCTTAAGAGAGAGTCCAGAGCGTCTCCTTCAGGCAACATAACCCAGATTATCCTTGGTCCGTCTAATTTTTGCGCTAATTCCTGCAAGGAGTATGCTCCTTTTACTCCCTGTTCTTCAAAGATTTTAGTAACTTCGCTTGTTCTGTTATATGCAACTACTTCCCAACCTTTTTCGATAAGCCTGGATGCTATATTCCCACCCATTTTTCCTAGACCTATGATACCGATCTGTTTTTTAAATTTAGGTGCCAAAGGAATTGCATCTATATATAAAGAGTCTTCAACTGGTTCAAATGTTCGTTTTTTATAGCTTTTAAGCGGCACTAAATTTTTCTGCCAGGAAAGCCAAATAGGGTCAGTAAATCTCCACATTGCTTTTATTTCATCAGTACTTACAAATAAAAGCTGGTTGCCATAAATACAATCAAGTAACAGTTTTTCATACTCTTCTACATACTGTACACGGTCTGTTACATCACGATAATAAAAATTCAAAACTCCGGGAGCAATTCCACCATCAAGTCCAGGTTTCTTATTCCAGAAATGGATATTAATCGTCTCTGTCGGCTCAATCCCAATCACGATTTTATTCTGATTATGCTCACCAGGCGGACACATACACGGCTCAGGATGCTTTAGTGTTATGACAATTTCTTTGATCTGCTCTGCCATCGATTTACCGCTTTCAAAAGTAATTGGAATATTAGAATAACGAGGATGTGTAATACTTGTTTTTATCTTAAAGTAAGTTTCGGTTTGTGATTTAGGATCTACTCCTTTTATAGACTTATATCCTTCGTACTGTGCTCTATATGTATTGTTTTTTATCTGCTCTTCGCTCATCACGGGTAGATAATTTAAAATTTCTGCCCTCTTTTTGCGAACTTGCTCAGGCGAGTTTTCTTTTGGATGTTCCATGAGAATAAGAGCCAGCATCTGAAGCAAATGATTCTGCCCCACATCCCGCAGTGCGCCTACACCATCATAAAAATCACCACGGTTCTCTACACCCATCGTTTCGTACAGCTTGAGATGAATACTTTCGATCAATTGATTATTCCATGATTGCTCAAACAGATTATTTGAAAACCTAAAGTTTAAAATATTTTGCAGCATCTCTTTTGCCAGATAATGATCAATGCGGTATATTTGTTCTTCCTTAAAAAGCGTACCAAGCATCGTATCCAGCTCTTCTGCAGTTTTCAGGTCTTTTCCAAACGGTTTTTCAACCAGAACTCTAGTCCAACCCTCTTCAGGACTGCATGGCTCCGTAAGTCCGGAATCAGATAAGTTCTGGAAAATTGATTTATAGTACTCTGGAGGAACTGCCAAATAGAATAGCTTATTTGCGCACACATTCCACTGCTTGTCCGCACGACCCAGTGTAACAGCGAGATCTTTATAACTTGCAAAATCCTCAAAGTCTCCTGACTGATAAAAAATATGCTGCAAGAACTTTGGAAGATGTTCTTTATTTTCTTCAAAATCCTTCTGCTTTTTGAGTACCGTGGTGATATGCTGACGAAACTCTTCCTCAGTCAATTTTCGTCTAGCAAAACCATAGATTTTGATCATTTGTGGAAGCTTGCCTGCGATAAAGAGGTGAAAGAGAGCCGGGGCAATTTTTTTAGCTGTAAGATCACCAGTCGCACCAAAAATAACAAATATTGTTGGAAGATTGTGCTTGGTGTTCACTCACATACTATACCAAATATGAACTTACAGGACAAGAAAGCAAACAATGTTCTATATCCTGGAATGTAAAATTCTGTCTTTACTACGAGATTATTTACGAGAAGAACGAAGCGCAAGCATACCTGCAAGGGAGATTAATGCAAGATTTTTGATCATGTACTGTCCTTCAAGGGTAGGATTCAAGAATGACTCCCATGTCATATTAGGAAGAAGTAACACTGGCATCATAGTTGCAACCGCATGAAGCAATACAACGCCAAACATAATTTTTGAGTATTTAGGGAAAAGGATAAATAGACCAATCATCATCTCTGAAAATCCGAGAAAAAGGATAAAGTATTCGAACGGCACAAAAGGCAAAGTTTTGTCGAGTAACGCTGCAACAATTTCGTTTGCGGAGCTAATAGTAAATATCTTAGTTGCGCCAAACCAAAAGTATATAAGAAATAGTGAAAAACGCGCAAAAGGAGAAATTAATTCTGACAAATTCACATCAAACCATTTCTCGTATTTTTGAATAAATTCTCTCATTTTAAAAATAAAATAACTGTATCCTTGTGAATACGGACATGTCTCACCTTTTTATTTAATCAATTCTATCCAGGGCCCTGGAATATACATTCAATTGAGAAAAAAGATTACTTCTTTCCTCCCCAAACTTTGCTGTATTTATCGTAGTCAACGAGTAACCACACAGCTGAAAGTCCAACAAGTACGTATACTACTTGTTCAAGTACTGGGACTGATTCAAAAAGTAACTCAACGAGATTTAGTTCCATAAGACCGACAAGTCCCCAGTTCAAACCTCCGACTACTACTAAAAGGTATGCGAGCATTTTTAAAGCTTTCATATATTCTCACCACCCTTCGCTCCGTAATGATTTTATAAAGGCTACCAAAACTAACTCAATCAATTCTATTTTTTCTTCTCCGTACGGAGCTACGGAGTGGTAAGCCTCCTTAACCAAATAATCATTTTATCTGGTACTATCAGTTTAGACGGAAATATTTTCACAGTCAATAGTCTGCTTTATTGGAAGGGTTTTCACGAAGAATATTACCGAAGACTTCTTAAACGCTTTACGCGTTCTTCAACGGGAGGATGTGTAGAAAACAGACTCATCATAGAGCCTCCAAGTCCACCTAGAGGATTTCCAATATACAGAGAAGATAAAGCAGGATTCACTTTTTTAGGATTTCTGCGGGTTGAATCATGGATTGCGATCAATGCTGACGCAAGTGCGTGTCCGCTGCCAATCGCTTTTGCTCCAGACTCGTCTGCTCCATACTCTCTTTGACGCGATACTGCCATCTGGATAATGCTTCCTGCGATTGGAACTAAAATGGCGATAAGCAGTGTCAGCATACCTCCTCCTCTATTATCATCACGGTCTCCACCCAGGCCACCAAATAGGGTCATGTTTGCCAAAAATGACAATGAGCTTGCAAGTACTGCAGCAATCGTCGCAATTAAAATATCTCTGTTCTTAACATGGGCAAGTTCATGTGCAAGTACTCCTTTTAGTTCTTCCTTTGAAAGGACATCCAGAATTCCTTGAGTTACAGCAACTGACGCATGACCGGGTCCTCGACCAGTAGCAAATGCATTTGCCTGTCTGTCAGGTGTAATATAGAGATCAGGCATTGGAATTTGCATTTTATGAGATAGTTCCTTAACCATACTATAAACTTCAGGAGCTTGAGATTGTTTAAGAGGTTTTGCTCCGCTCATTTTCAACGCAATCTTATCAGAGAAAAAGTATGAAACACCGTTCATAAGCAACGCGAATATAAATGCAATATAAACACCTTGCTCGCCGCCGAGTAATCCTCCGACAAAAATAACCAGCACACTCAATACCCCGAGCAATGCAACTGTCTTTAACATACTTCCCATAAATATATTTTATCATATGTTGACAACTACTGATAACACCCCAAGCAATTGTATGAGAGTTGTAATAAATACTTTAAAAAATGCTAATTTTGCTATACTTTTAGTATGGAACATAGTAAAATAACCGCTAGCGCGCACAAAGTAAGTATAAACTTGGCAACTAAAATTAAACAAAGCGCACAACAGAGCAAAACCAAACTTCATAAACTTCGAAGCTCTATTAAAGAAAAAGGATTCATACCAACCATGAAACAATTTATATCAGAAACCTGGCACAGTGGAAAAAAACCAATACTTTATCTAATCGGGTTGGGGATTTTAATACTTATCCTTACTCCAATACTCACTTACTTATATTTCGTGCGAGACATGACCAGTAAAGAAAGTATCATGACAAGAAAAAACGAAGGGGTGGTATTGCAAGATAGAACAGGAAATCCATTTTTTACACTCTATGAAGCCAAAACACAAAACCGAGTCACACTCGATCAGATTACTGAAGAGACTCAACAGGCAGTAGTGTCCATCGAAGACAAAGACTTCTATACTCATAGAGGATTTTCTATCTCAGGATTGGGACGTGCGCTAGTAGCAAATATCAGAAATGAGAGTATCACTCAAGGAGGGTCTACTATTTCTCAGCAGGTTGTAAAAAATACACTACTCAGTCAGGATAGAAGCTTTTTGAGAAAATATCAGGAGTTATTCCTTGCCTTAGAACTGGAACGTAGGTTTTCTAAGGAAGATATTTTGGAGATGTATCTTAATACATCATATTTTGGAGAAGGAGCATTCGGGATTCAAGATGCTGCGCAGACTTATTTCTCAAAAGATGCAAATGAGCTGACACTTGCAGAAAGTGCACTTATGGCGGGGATTTTACCTGCTCCGTCTGCATACTCTCCAATATCAGGCAACGCTGAGAGAGCGTATGCCCGACAAAAATTAGTCCTTCAACTTATGCAGCAGCAGGGGTATATCACAGAAGATGAACGCGCACAAGCAGAAAAGGAACAGATAACATTTAATCCCTCTTCGACAGGAATTAACCAAACAGCGCCCCACTTTGCGCTCATGGTACAAGAAGAGTTAATAAACAAATATGGAGAACAGAGAGTCGCCCAATCAGGCTACGTCGTCAAGACCACACTTGATCGACAGGGACAAGAGTTAGCACAAAAGGCAGTAAGAGACAGAGTTGCTGCTCTACAAAGAAATGGTGTGAGTAACGGCGCTGCGGTAGTTATGGATCCTACAAATGGAGAGATTTTAGCACTTGTTGGAAGTCATAACTGGGCAGACGAAGAAAACGGAAAAATTAATATGGCTACTGCTGCTCGCCAACCAGGATCTTCTTTTAAACCAATTGTCTATGCAAAAGCACTAGAGGACAGACTCATTACGCCTGCAACCCAGCTAAAAGACGAGGAAATCAGCTTTCCTGGTGGGTACAAACCAAGAAATTATGACAGAAAATTTCGCGGCGAGGTACTAGTACGCTATGCTCTGGCGAACTCACTAAACATTCCTGCAGTACTAGTAATGGATATGGTAGGCGTTCGCGATACAATCAGTTATGCTGAACAGCTCGGAATTACAACCCTTAACTCACCTGATAGATATGGTCTATCTCTCGTATTAGGTGCTGCCGAAGTTCCCTTGACCCAGATGACAGCATCATACGCTGTATTTGCAAACCAAGGGGTTAGAGCCACACCTACAACAATACTTGAAGTTACTGATAAAAAAGGAAAAGTCATCTACCAACATACCTCAGAAACCCGACGAGTTATGCCGAGTTCAGTGGCATTTCAAATCTCATCCATTCTCTCTGATAATAGAGCTCGCTCAGATACGTTTGGAGGATCTCTAACAATTTCTCGTCCTGCAGCAGTTAAAACAGGAACTACCGAAGATTATCGTGACGCGCTTACCATAGGGTATACGCCTCAGATTGTCGTAGGAGCTTGGGTAGGAAATAATGATAATACGGAAATGGATAATATTGCCGGAAGCTTAGGGGCAGCTCCAATCTGGCGACAAATCATGGAGCACTTTTTGCGAGGAAAACCTGTAGTTCAGTTTACACCACCTAACGGAATCGTTCGAATGGAGGTTTGTCGAGAAAACGGACTGAGAGCAGAAGTTGCAACAGAGAGTGCATATCCCGAGTTCTTCTTGCCAGGCACTACGCCAAAAGATAGCTGTAATATACCAACTCCTACACCTGAAGACGAGGATGAAAATGAAAATGATGAAGATAATAACGATGAGGAGAATAATGAAGATGAAAATGAAGAACCGACTCCTACACACACACCTGCTCCGACGAATACACCACAACCCACAAGCACTCCCACGCCAATAAATATTCCTATCATAAATAACTCTCCTACTCCGGTTATTTAATATCCTCCCTTCGCTTGATTTTCAGATCATATGAGCTATAATCAGCTCAAGATGAAAGAAAAGGAATCCACTACTCCTCCAGTTGAGACTAGACAATCACCAAAACCTAAACCGCCTCGGGATCCGATCTATCAGCTTTTTCCTGAGCATACAGATTTATTAGATAAAGCACGAGTAGTCGTAGAAAATATTGCATTAGGACAATCAACCGATGAAGAGATTGAAGAACAGTTTAATCAACTCTTTTTAGACCCTGAAGACGAAGAATTTCTTACTAATGATATGCACCCTGAACTATACCGTCTATCACCAATGGCGTATTTGAGAAAGCGAGTGGATTATGAGATTGCAGAAGGACTAATTTCAAAATCATCTATTGAAACAGCAAAAACAGTAATGATTGAAGGAGAAGACTTACTAATCGATGAGACTGCAAATTCACCGCTAAATAATAATTAATTATTTATCAATAATATAATACCTAATTTCTTCTTTATCAGGCTCCAGTAAGTTATATAAATATGTAATATCTTCATCTGAATGTCTGATGCAGCCACTTGAGCCTTGATCCCAGTCAGCAAGCTTATCAGGATTACCTGCTGTTCCATGCAACCCAAACGCACCTGGCAGCACCCAATGACACTGCTGACCGTTACACTCATTGTACGGCACAGGACCGTATGGCTCAGTGTCAGGCGCTGGAACATCAAGAGTTATAAAATATGGAGCAGTTTCAGGATTATCTGGTTCAGGCTGCTTAGTGGTAATAACCCAGTATTCTCTACTGACTAACTCAGGTAGTGGCGTTGGACGCTCATTTGGAACTCCTGTCTTAACTCTAAAGGAGCGAATATGTTCACTTCGAGATTTATCACCCGGCACTCCTCTATACAAATTTTCGATATTGGATTTTCGCTGAAGCTCAAACCAATACGCTTCCTGCTTTTCAACTATTGATTCAGTTACATGTTTGGAAGAGGTATCAGAAGTAGAGTTTCTGATAAATAAGCTTGCTCCAATAAGCACGAGTATTAAAGCGATATTTATAGTTCGTCGACTAATTTTCACACTAGCTATTGTAGCACAGAAGTCTACACCTTACACCCTAAACCTTGTATAATACGAAACATGGCAAATTTTTGGGAAAAATTGGATAAACCATTCTTAGTGCAAGCTCCTATGGAACAAGTTACTGATATGGTGGTACGACAAATGCTTTTAAAAGCAGGTGCGCCTGATGTCTTCTTTACTGAGTTCACCAACGTAGACGGAATTTGTTCAAAAGGCAGCGAACATGTTGCAAAAAGGCTGCTTTACGGCTCAGAACAAAGGCCAATTGTTGCACAAATCTGGGGATTAAACCCTGAAAACTTTAAAAAATCTGCCGAAATTTTAGTAGAAATGGGTTTTGATGGGATCGATATTAACATGGGATGTCCTGACCGTGATGTTATCAAAAAAGGTTGCTGTGCTGCTCTTATTGATGATCCTATCCGTGCGAAAGAAATCATCGATGCTACCAAAGAAGGCGCAAAATCTCTACCTGTAAGTGTTAAGACTAGGATTGGCATAAGATCAATTAAGACTGAAGAATGGGTTTCATTTTTATTGGAACAAAACCTTCCTGCACTAACTATACACGGACGGACTGTATCTGAAATGTCAAAAGTTCCTGCCCACTGGGATGAGATCGGTAAGGCTGTCAAAATCCGTGATGAGATGAAAAAAGATACGCTCATCATCGGAAACGGTGACATCCTGTCACGGGAGCAGGCTATAGATATGCACGAAAAGTATGGTGTGGACGGCATAATGATCGGACGCGGCATTTTTTACAACTTCTGGGTATTTAATAAAAATATGAATCCTGAAAACATTACAGTTTCCCAGCGACTCTCCTACTTGGAAGAACATATTAAGCTTTTTGAAAAAATCTGGGGAAATAAAAAAGACTTCAATATTAGTAAAAAGTTTTACAAAGTATATATTAGCGGCTTTGATAATGCGAGTGAAATCCGAGAACAATTAATGAAATTTAACAATGCAACCGATACCCTGCAATACTTACAGGAGTTGAAGAGTAGTTATTAGTTATTGGTTCATAGTTCATATAATTAAATTTTGACACTATGAGCAAGACTTGTCGAGAGCTTTTGCTTCTTTTGTCGGCACAAAAGAAGTATAATAAAAAAATCATAATGATTCTAAACAAGTCAGAATTATAAAAACCATGCAAAAGGAAGCATTAAACCCTATAGAACATTCCTTCGAAGAAACAGGAGACTCTTGTCCTAAATGCGGCAACACGCTTATGAGGAAACAAGAAAGCAACCGGATCATAAAGTACTGCGTCACTGAATCATTCGATGTAAAATCAGGAAAAGTTACTCCCTGCGGATTTGTAAAAACTGTTTAAATAGTTACTGCATTGCGACATCCCATCGGACATAAAGATCTACCTGTATCTGGGTCAGCACAGTTCTCGCATAATATAAAATGCCGCGCACAATCATCATCGATACAGTTGATAAGCCTCTCACTTTTTTCGTTACATTTAGTACACCTTCCTACAACTTCATGCTCTGGATCGTCAGTATTGAATCCCATAATCATCCGCTTATCAAATACATACAGCTTTCCCTTAAAATCCAGGTTAGGATACTTTTCCATATAGGAGACAATGCCTCCTTTAAGTTGGTACACATCTGTAAATCCCTGTGTTAGTAAGAATCCGGAAGCTTTTTCGCAACGTACCCCACCCGTACACACAGTTAAAACTTTTTTATCTTTGAGATGCTCTATATTTGGCAACATGCCGGGTAAATCACGGAAGAATTCCATACCGGGAAAAATTGAGTTTTCAAACCTTCCCACTGCATATTCAAAATCATTGCGCATGTCGATAATGTAAAACTCCTGCTTGTTTGGTCCATGAATCCATTCATATAATTCTTCTGGAGCTAGATATTTACCTGTCGTAACTCGAGGATCCACGTCCCGCTCTTTTAAGTGAGTGCTTACTATCTCGTCTCTCACACGAATCCTAAGCTTTTTAAACGCATCGCCAATCCCATCACTTTTTTTCCAGTGAATATCTGCAAATCTTGAATCTTTTGTCATCTCTGCAATATATTTATTGATATTTTCTGTAGTACCCTCTACCGTTCCGTTAATCCCTTCCTTTGCTACGATAATTCTACCCTTTAAACCAAGCTTCTCGCATAGCCTTCGCTGAGACTTCATAAGCCTTACAGGATAATCAATAGGTACATATTTGTAATACAAAAGTATCGTGTACATACGCATGTATTATACTAAACCTTTCTTTAAAGAAAAACCCTCGTACATATGTACGAGGGTTAATCGTTACCATAACCAGGAACTATCGTTGTTTTCCTGAATTTGGATTTGCTTGGACATAGCTTACACACTGTCCTTGGTTTTTGAATGACGGATTACTAAATGTCATCCATCCACCCTTTTTACATTGGTCTTTACTGGTTGGAACAGTAACAGGAAGAGGAACAACTACTTCCACACCATTTACGGCAATGTTTGAAAGTGTTGTCTGTCCTTCTTCATCCTGAACTATGTTAATTCTCCTTACTGTTTCACCTTCTGGTAAAGATTCTCCACCATAGGTTTCACCAGCTTCAAAGACTACAGTGCCATCAGCATCTGCATCTCCATGGACACAACCAAGGAAAATGGTTGAACCATTCTCCAGGGTGACATTGAAGCGGGGAGCACCTGCTCCACAATATCCGTCTACATCAAAGCTGAGAGTCATACCGGTTGTAGATAGTCCTTCCACGCCCTCAAGTGTTGCACCTGCGGCTGAATTTGTAGAGGTAGGAGCATTTTTTTCTAATCTCAAATCTCCGTTACTATCTACTTCTGAAACTACTGAGCCAGTGTTATCCGGATCGTAGGTCCATGGTTCTAAAGTTACACTTGCAGCCTGTGCAGTAACTGCAAAAACGAACACTGCTGCAACTGATAACATACCTGCTAAGAGTTTTTTCATTTCTGTCACCTCCTTTCGTATAGATCTTTTTGAATATCACTAATTAATAAATTCAGCCACAAAAAAACCCGCCGTAGCGGGAAATTAATAATTGAATTATTCTACTTTTTTAAAAGTCAGACAAAGGATATGCATAGAAGGTATAGACTACACAACTTAGCAATAAAAATCAATCAATTTTACATGTTTCATACCGTTTTCTGATCTTTACGCTTAAAGTGATGAGAGAGCTTCTTTGGCAATCGTTTGGTTTTTATTGTAATATACGGCTTTTTCGAACTCAGCTCGTGCAGCTTCAATATTTCCTTGTGCTTGGTAACTTTTCCCTCGCAAAATATACATTTCAGAAAAGGCAATATTGTTGTTTGCAATAATCCAGTCAGTTAGTGCAAATACCCGTTCATGATCACCTATTTCAACATAGGCGTGAAGAGGTTCGATCTGATACCACATCATTCGAGCGGGAAGTACTGCTGACTGGGCCTTCTCATAAAACTCTACACTCTTTTGTGCGTTACCCAAGTGGTAATATGCAGTTGAAAGATTAAAAAGATCATAAGCTGAGTTTGGATTTTTTTGCAAATTTTGTTGGGCACGCATGATCGCATTTTCATAAGCTTTATCCTGATCCATATTCTCTCCTAAGATAGCTGTTACAATACCGTGTTTTTCTTTTGGATATACCAAGATATACCCATAATTAAATGGCTTCCACATTTCCTCAAATGTAGAGTACTCATACTCTAAATTTCTTCCTTCATATGAATCATCTTGAATAAATATACCGCGAGCATCATCGTATCCACGGACAATTCTGAAGTGACCAATGTCCTCATCAGGATGCAACCATGTACGTAAAACAACAGGAATATCATTTGCAATTAGTGTTTTCAATAATTCTGTAGTGCCATTTGGTCGGGCAATACCTTGCAAACCATATTTTTCTGCATACTCAACAAATTCAGGAGCAAATACTGATTTATCATCAATACCTCCAGCAGGATTATTGAAAGGTCTCATCTGTTCACGAAGCTCATCTTGAGAGATATTAACTCCAAAATATGACATCGCCATTGAAAGCGTTGCAGGACCGCAGTTATTAAATGTCTGCGAGACATGAGACGCAGACGGTATTACATATGCTTGAGGCGAAGACTTGACCTTAGTTGAAGGGGTTGCAGAGGGAGCAGAACCATCTATCACAGTATTTTTATTTGCGTTAAATGAATTATCAATAGGTGAATTAAGGTTATTAACCAATATAATGCCTACCGCACCCACAACCGTAAGCAGTATTAGAATACCTGAAAATATATGATACTTCTTCATAAACGTCCAAATTTTATCACTATCGCACAAATGAAACAAATATCAGAGGTAAAAAAACTCTAAATTCCTTTTACGTGTCTATCAAAAAACTCAAGAGAACGCTGTATTGCAGTATTAAAATTATGACTAATATTATGATCGTCTCCCGTATATTCATAGTACTCTACTGTTTTTCCGACGGACTTTAGTTGCTGATCAAGATTTTGAGAAAATGCCACAGGCACTGAATCGTCAGCCGTTCCGTGGTGGATTTGTACAGGTCCTGAGATATCTGCTAAGTAGTTATTGGCAGACAGTGTTTTCCAAAATGGGTCCTGATCATTCGGTTCACCGTATTCTTGTAATAATAAACCTCTCCACCCTCTCGCTCTACGTGCAGCATCTGATTGAGGATCAGACGATCTTCTGCGCCAATTATTAATAAGATCTGGATACGATGCAACAACCCCAGCCCAGATTACACCTGCTTTAATATCATCTCGTACCACCATGCTTCGCAATGTAATGTGTCCACCCATCGAATGTCCCCAAAAACCTATCCTGTTAGGGTCTGCATCCGAGTGTCTCTTTATAGAAGCAAGTGCATTGAGCACATCAATAGTATAGCCATTTGAACCATACCCGCCTGAGGCAGTACCTTCAGAATTACCGTGTCCACGATAATCAGATTTAATCGTAATATACCCATTACGGGCAAATGTGTCTTGGTAGGCGACGTATCTTTCGTTAGTACGATACTCTGCAGGAGGAATATAGCCATGATTAAAAACTATCACTGGCCATCCAGAGGGTGGCCTCTGTCCATTGGGAATAGTTAGCAATGAAAAGATTTTTAACCCTTCGGATTTATAGGACGCAATGTAACGGCTATAATTTGATCCAGACTCAAGCTCCTGTTCTATAACTATGTCACTTCCGGTATACTCCCCGTTGCGAAGTGCTTCGATCGAAAGCGGATGTGGAGGGATTGATTTATCTATCAGTCCACCTTCGTTTTCGTCATTAAACTCAGTTGATGGAGATAATATCTTTTGCTGTGTTAGAAAATATAGTGTACCTGCTGCAACAATGACAAATAAAACTAAACCTAGCTTAAGTTTCATAAAATATATTTGATTTGATTAAAGACATATGTATAATAGCTTCATTTTTTACTTAGGTCAATACTAATAAATGTGCTACAATTGGGTGTGGCAAAAGCAAAATACAAAGAGTATTACGACATGATGACTCAGCAGCATAGCGATCTGCTGGAAAAATTTAAAGAAATTCATGATCAGTATGTAGAACAGCCGGATAAATGGCGAGAGGAATTTAACAGTGTTGGCGCAAAAGTTGTTGAAATCATGCGTGACTATGAATTACGGCTATGTTCAAATTCTGAAGGTGGGCGCTACGGCAAGTACGCAGCAAATCTAGCAGACAAGTTCTGGGATCACGTTCGCAAAACATACCCCAAAATTGACTTCGTAGGAACGAAGTAAAAGTAATTAAAATAAATCTATTCCTCATCCGCTTCAAACTGTTCTACATAAAACTCTATACTTTTCTCAACAGCTTGTTCCCATGAACCTAGGTTAAAGTTGTGATTCTCACCCGGGTATTTATAGTACTCAATATCCTTGTCCATCTCCTCCATTGAGCTTGCAAATTGATCACTCCACCGAACCGGAACAGCCTCATCAGCCACTGCCTGGTGAAGCTGAATTGGCGCGTTTATCCATTCATAATACTTGCTCGGTGAATAGTTAAATACATCATACTCTGTCTCAAAATCTGCAACTACTTTACGTAGTGCTTTTCCTTCATCTTCAAACTCATCAGTAAAGTACAATATGCTATATGGGAACGGCTTGGTTACCGGATTCCATAAAACAGTAGGTATCCGTTTGCCTGTTATTGCAAGAACCGAGAGCGAGATGTGTCCACCGTTACTATGCCCCCATATTCCAACCTTGGCAGTATCTGCCTCTATTCCTGCAATTGGACTGAAGCTTTCGATTTGACGTGTAGTACCGGTTGGAGTAATTGTTGCCTGACTCTCTCCAAATTTTTTAAGCGCATCAACAAGACTCGGAACTGATTCAAGCATTGTTAGAGCTGTTGGATAAGTCTGTAATCTATCCTCAATTGACCCCTCCGCACCTGAGTCTGATTCTCCAAAACCTAAAAAGTCTGGTGCAAGAGTAATATATCCATTACGTGCGAATTCTTCCGCAGTCCTGCGTGTGCCTTCTCCTGTAGTAAAGTTTTCTCGCGATACAAACCCCCTAAACATCACTATAATAGGATAATTTCCAGGCTCTTTTGGAATATTAATTAGACCACTTACCTTTTTATCACTCTCTGCGTTGAGTAAGTCACCACTTACTGTATATGTAAATATAAACGAGGCAAAATCAGGGTCATCTTTTATTTGTTTACCTATTTCAATTGAACTAGGTCGAATATCTGTGGAACTCAAGCTTTCAAAAGAATACTTTTCAAGAGGTTTTTCTGCGATCTCATCAACTTTCTGAGATATTGGTGTGGCTATATCACTACTGGCTAGAAACTTAAAGATTGAAAATCCAACAATTCCGACAAGCAAGACGATAATAAGAATAATTACTAACTTTCGCACTCACCTATTATATCGGAATATAGTTAAAATAAAAGCGAAGGAGGGAATTAGTTGATGGAAACCATGAGCTACTTGCTATCTTCTTTTTCTACCGAGATAGTACACTCGGTAATTAGTGCTGCCATTGCGCCTACTGCAGCAAGAACCGGTGCGAGTGCCGTACCAAGAACACCAAACGTTAGGGGAAATCGCATCAACTCTTTACCGTTTTTATCAATTATGGTAATTTTACGCACATTTCCTTCGTGCAAAAGTTCTTTTACCTTTGAAAGAAGCTCTTCCCCGCTTACTTTAAAGGTTTGCTCTGTAGTTTTTTTAGACTTCTTTGTCGTCGCCATAAATTTATTATACACTACACAAAGACTTTTAGCTCCTCCTCCTTATTTCGCCACTTTGCGTAAATAATAATTACTTGTATTCTTAAGATACTAGTACTTTTGTAGCCAAAAGTACTATCTTTGCTTACATAGACAAAATATGTCTATAATAATAACATCAGGATTATTTACCCTATTGACAAAAGTCTTATAGTATATTATAATCCTCAAACATTGTGCTTGGTAGGCCTTTTATTTGCAAAAGCCGTCTACAAAAGCACTTGTAAGTACATTAACAAAGGAATACAGGAAAAACTCTTTTACACATCCGTGTATTTGAGTTGAAAACCTTTACCCCGCTAAGCGGGGTACTCTTTGCTTGATATACTTACAAGCCACATACAGAGGCGCAAATCACCAATTGTGCTTCTCTATCTGGCTTGTAGGTTACGGAAATGTTTTCCGTAAGCTCAAGCTTTGGGAAGGAAGGATAGTGGCAAGAAGCCCGCCGTGTACCGGACTTAGTTCGGTAAGTATAATGAATAATTATATTGGCGCGGCTCAGCCGCTAGAAGAAAGGAAAGAAGATGCGCAAACTGCGTACCTAGTCCAGTAGGATTAGAAAAGCATTCGTCGTGCGGTACTGACCGCCATAAGTTGAACGAGAATGCTTTAGTACAGTCTGACTGATGTGCAGACTCCAATGCTCGATATAGCAAAGGATCATGTCTCCACAGTCAACTGGACACCCTACTGGACACTATGTATGTATATTAGGGAGCCAAATGCTCCCCGGGTACCGGCACCCGTTTACGCCGACTAGGGTCAGACCCACAATGATGGGTCTGACCCCATCTATACCGCACTTATCATCCCTTCCTCTCTTTCGTCCGAGGATCGATCCCAATATATACCGAAAATCTTTTTCGGGATCGGTCCTCCTCGGAGGGGTACTACTTGCATACTAGCAGTACACCCCATCTCCTCCCTCCCTATTCTGGGGGCCTGCACCGCAGGCCCCCTTTATATAGATAGGTTTTCTATATGAGCACGTCGATCATCGACACCAACTAACAATTGCGTTATGCTTGAGTGTCACACATGAACGTCGAACGTTCACGAAATATCCTGTATTCCTTTGATTTCAAATATTTTCTCCTAAATTTATATTTCACTAATAATAATCAACAACTTTTTAACCTTTTAACTCGTTAATACTTCACACTTAATTCCCAATACCCAATTCTGCTTTGTAGAGAATTTGCTTTCACATCTAAAGTAGCTTATAATATATAAATTCGCACGCACTGTACACTATGCGTATGGACTGCGTGTTTCGTAGAGTTCTTTGACATAAGGAATAGAATTGAAAATTAATTAGGGAATTTTGTAGACAGTCAGGAAGAGATGGAATGCCAACATTCCTTTTCCTCTTGACTGTTTGCATTAACGGAGGTGTAAACTCAGACTGGCTTACGAGCCAATTACTATAACCGGCCCTCACCCAGCCGGTTTATTTCACCCTCCTCTCCCCTTATACCATACATTCAAAGCACCCCCTGCTTTTGTATGGTAGTACAGTTGGCGCAAGAAGCCAGAGAATTACCCCACCCAACACATATATGTTGGAATTCTCGGCTTCTTGGCCTTCTGTATTTTGAATTATCTTTCTTTCTCATAGGTATCATTCCCTGGTTCTGCAAGCATTTTGCGCTTGCAATAACTATATCTACCGATTGAGTGTAGAAAAATCCCTATTCCTTATGTCATCTTTTTAAGCACTTAAGCTCCTACTATTTTTTTCATTGTTTTATTGTTTAACCGCCTTAGTGCAACCTCGACTTTCTGTACTGTGAACCATTAACCAAGAACTATTAATATTTATTTTAGTCTTATAGTACTTGACTCGCATCTTGAAATATGCTATACTCCATACAATTTACTGGTTGGTTCGCTAATTAGTAAATGCCCGCCCGGCACGCCTTTGGCGAATCTATGGCGGACAGGCACATTTAAATATTCTTTGGACCCGTCCATAAGAGGGGTAAGAACCACCGGATTTCAATATACAAATCCGCTAAAACCCTTGCCTCTCGTATGGACGGAGTGTCCAAAAGAGATAGGGAAAGGAGTCATCATGAAGGAGCTCTCGCTAGTGGAGTGGGCATATCAAGACGCGCACATAGCGATGAAAATGGGTGTCGTAAACAAACATCGCGACATCTGTAACCGCTACGCACTCTGTAAGTGCGGTCGGAGATATTGCTGCGATAACGGCATCGATAAGTGTGAAAAGTGTCGGCTTTCTGCTGACATCGTTGAAACACTCGACAAAGAGTTTGATGTAGAAATCAGCCTGCAAGAGGCTGAGGCGATTGCCAAACTCTATGATCGAACCAACCTGGAGCCCTTTTATAACGAGCTTAGGAAGCGTCACCCGAATGCACCATTAGCATATGTGGTGGTGAGCGCCTAGCTCAGCAGGTTACCGTCTTTTTCTGCGCTGCAAGCGCACATAAGAAAGGAAAAGGCATGTAGCCTTAACTTTCCCTACAATTGAATATATTTACGGGTCCCGATTTACATCGGGGCCCGTATCCCATCCAAAACTAACGAATACTTTCCAAACATATACCAACTTACCCTACTCTTACGTCTGACAAGCAGATATCTTACCCACACATAGCATAATTCAAGATATGTCAGCACCCTTAACGGGAAAGAAAAAAGAACAAGCTGAAAAATTCTACACCAAACTGATAGCTACCATGATTCGTAAAAAACTATATTTTATGGTAGGTGGCACATTTGCGTTCAGAGAATATACTGGAATTGACCGTGAAACCGGAGACATCGATATAAAAATCCCATACGATTCACATCCGCAAATCTTGCAAACACTATCAGAATCAGGTTATAAAACAGAATTATCAGAAACAGGTTTCAGGTGGCTTGCGAAAGTTACTGATCCAGATGGGTTTTACACAGACTTCATATATGCAGAACGAAATGGTTTGTATAAAGTACAGGAATCCTGGTTAGAACGTTCTGTTGAAGGAATGGTATTAGGCCATAGAGTAAAGTTGGAACCTGTGGAAGAAATGATTCGCTCTAAATGCTATGTACGAAACAGACACAGAGATGATAGCGGCGACGTAGTTCATCTTATACTACGCCAAGCAGAAAATTTAGACTGGAAAATGCTAATGAAAAAAATGGAACCTCACTGGGAACTACTAATGTCCAATCTTATTCTTTTCTTGTTTATATACCCCTCAGAAAGAAATTTAATCCCAAAATGGGTAATTGAACACCTGTTAGTAAAACTAGAAGATAGAATCTCTCACGAGCCCACTAAAGACAAAATCACCCGCGGGCTACTACTATCTAACGATTATCAAGTAGGTGTATCACAATGGGGATTTGAGCCAGTACAAGAGTTAAAGTAGACTCTATTAATTATTAAAAAGCATGAGTGAAACAGATAAAAAAATTCGAATTGCTGCAATGGCAGATATTCATGTGGCAAGCAATGCACAAAATATGTATAAAGACACATTCGGAGAGATTTCGGATAAGGCAGATGTATTATTGCTTTGTGGTGATCTTACGTACAGCGGTCAGAGAGAAGAAGCTGAAGTACTCGCCACAGAACTGTCTAACTGTCGCATACCAGTAGTCGCGGTCTTGGGAAATCACGACTATGACCTAGGTCATCACCAAGAAATACGTCAAACACTGGAGAATGACCTGGTCACCATACTTGATGGCAACCACGTACAAATAAACGGAGTTGGATTTGCCGGAACTATTGGGTTTGCTGGTGGGTTTGATAAATATATGCTTAACTCTTTTGGTGAACCCCCAATCAAGCAGTTCGTCAGGGAAGCGGTAAATGAGCAACTAAAACTGGAACGTGCACTAGCACCTTTGGAAACTAAAAAAAAGATTGTAATACTCCACTACGCTCCAATAAGACATACCGTTGTTGGAGAACCAACAGAGATTTGGCCATTTCTAGGCTCATCCAGGTTACTCGAGCCGATTGAAAATTTTAATGTAACAGCAGTATTCCACGGACATGCCCATTTAGGAACTTATACATCAAATACGCCTAAAGGAACTCCTGTATATAATGTTGCTATGCCTATTTTGGAAAAATTGAACAAAGACCAGCCTTATGCACTTGTTGAAATTTAGGTTTAGTACTCTTTTCTTCCTTCAAAAGCTCTCTGGAGAGTAATTTCATCCGCATATTCAAGATCTGCGCCTATCGGAAGACCTGAACCTAATCTACTAATTTTGACTTCCGAATTTTGAGATTTGATTTGTTTAACAATATACATTGCCGTTGCTTCCCCCTCCATCGTCGGATTAGTAGCCAATACCAACTCTGCAATTTGTGGATCATTACTTTTAACTCTCTCCATAAGCTGAGGAATATAAATGTCATCAGGTCCGATTGCATTTAGAGGATCAATAATCCCATGGAGCACATGATAACGGCCTTTATATCTTCCACTTCTTTCCATTGCAATAACATCTAATACATCCTCCACTACACATACCATACTGACGTCTCGGGAAAGATCACTACAGACATCACAGACATCAGTTTCTCCGATATTAAAACAGACCTTGCACATCACTGTATTCTTCTTGAGATTGCTTAAGCTTTGAGCAAATTGATCTAAGTGCTCTTGAGGAAAGTGAAGCAGATGGAACGTGAGTCTCTGCGCGCTTTTAGGCCCAATACCAGGAAGTCGTTCAAAGCTGTCTATAACATTTTGTATCGCTTTTGGAATACGCATAATAAATTAACTGATTGATCTAATCGCTCTAATTATTCTAAACAAGCACCAATAACTAATTTTTACATTTATAAATTGGGATTTGATTAGGTTAATTAGAAATTAGTCCGTCAGTCGACGGATTAAAAATTTAACTATATCTGCATCAACTCTGTTTCTTTTTCTCTTTTCATATTATCAATTGTGCCAATAAAGTCATCTGTCAATTTTTGCACTTCTTTTTCAAGACGAGAGACTTCATCTTCTGATGCACCGTTATCTTTTTCTTTTTTGACCGACTCCATTGCTTCGTGCCTTACCTGACGTATCATTACTTTTCCACTCTCTGCTTTTTGACTAATTAGTTTTACAAATTCCTTCCTTCGCTCCTCTGTTAACGGAGGTAATACAATTCTCAAAACATCCCCTGACGCCACTGGATTCATACCTATGTTTGCCTCTTCTATTCCTTTTTGGATTTTTCCCATCACTGACTTATCATAAGGAGAAATAATTAATGTCTGCGCGTCTTGCGCACTAACTGTCGCAAGCTCCATAACTCGCAACCAAGTACCCTCGTAAGCCTCTATAGACACATTTTCAACAATGCTCGGATTTGCTTTGCCTGTTCTAACAGTAGCAAAATCTTGCTGTAACACTTCGACAGCTTTCTGCATCTTTTGTTTTGTTTCTGAAAGGATATTGTCCATAATATAATTAGTTTTTATCTTAACGTTTTCAGTATATCGGAAAATATAATCAAAATAATCAGACCCATCAGTAAGGCAAAGCCAATCGCATGGACAAGAGACTCAAATCGGGGATTTACTTTTTTACGTGTTACCATCTCAAACAAGATGAAGAATAGTCTGCCTCCATCCAGTGCAGGTATTGGGAGAATGTTGAAAAATGCAAGTGACAAAGACATAATTCCTCCAAAATTAAGTATTTGAATAAATATAAGCCTAATATCTTCTACTGACAAGATTTTGCCAACTAGAGAAAAGATTCCAACAGGACCCGCTACATTATCACTGACAGGTTGAATATTTTTTGTCTCTACTGCTTGTCCAAAAAGACCAACAAGTCCTCTTGCTTGATAGACAAAGACATCATAGGTGTAGGTAATTCCTGAAAATATTTTTTGAAATGCAGATTCGTAAGTCAAAAATGCAACAGGAGTAGAAAGAAAATCCAGTCCCACACCAAGCGCACCTTCATTTTCAGGAGGTGATTCACGCGGAACAACGGTTTCCGTAATTACATCTCCACTCTCTCCATCTTTCCAGGTAAAGGAAACTTCTTCCCCCAGTTTAGCATTGATACTTTCTTGCAATTCATCCACTGATTTGATTACTTCTCCATCCACTTCAAGTACTTGTGATGGAACTTGGATACCTGCTTCTTCTGCGGGAGAATTCGGAGCAACATAGTTTACCACTACTCCATCAAGATTAACCTGATGAACATTTGTGAATTTATAATCAACAATTAATGGAAGTGCCGATTTAAATCCTGAAAGAAAGATATAACCGTAAAATGCTACAAATGCCAGCAATACGTTCATCACCACACCTGCAACTACTACTAACGCTTTTTGCCAACCTGGACGTGCAAAAAATGCTCTTTTGAGATCTTTACTCTCACTCTTACCTGTTACTTTTGCAGATCCTACTCTCCCACCACCGGCATCATCTTCTCCATACAATTTTACAAATCCTCCAAATGGCAAGGCATTAATAGTGTATTCAGTCTCTCCTATTTTCTTGCCCCAGATCTTAGGTGGAAAACCCCAACCAAACTCTTCAACTTTAATACCGAATTTTTTGGCAACAAGAAAGTGTCCAAGTTCGTGAATTAAAACAAGAACAGAAAGTAAAAGAAGAAAGACCAACGCGGTTAAAAACATAAGGATTATTATAACAGTAAAAATTTCTAATTACTAATAATTACTTATTAGACAATTTTATAAATATATCGCGATGAATAACTTATCAAGTAAACCAAAAACTAGATAAAAAAATAGGCTGTGAACCAGCCTGAGTAATTTATTATTACTCTACAAGTCCAATTTCAAGACGGGAGAATCTTTTGAGGGTTATATTTTCTCCAAGAACTGCAATAGTTTCTTTTATTAAATCTGAGACTTTTTTTGATCCGTCTCTTATATAGTCCTGTTCAAGTAGCTCTTCAACATTTTTAGGGTTCATTGCAGAAACCTGAAGTGAGATCTCATGTGCCAAATTTTTAAACTCATCGGTTCTTGCAACAAAATCTGTTTCACAAAGCAACTCAACCAGTACACCGATTTTGCCATTTGCATGTACATAGCTTTCAATTAAACCTTGCTCTGTAATACGATCACCTTTTTTTTCTGCGCGTTCAAATCCCTTTTTCTGCAGCCACTCGCGTGCTTTTTTTAAGTCTCCGTCTGACTCATCAAGTGCCTGACGAACATCTCCTATAGACGCGGATGTTTCTGATCTTAATTTTTTAATATCATCAATATTTGCCATATCTACACTACCTGTTCGGACTTTCAACAGCCGGTTTAGTACTCATTCGTTTAGACTTTGCTTTACCGACTGCTCCTGCTTGTCTTACGGCTTCTTTATTTTGAGTGTTTTCTACAATCTCAGTAACGGCTGGGGACTCATCAGTGCTTACCTGTACATTATTCTCCATACTATCATCTGAACTGGATTTTTTCTTTTCTTTTACCTCTGCGCTTTTCTCCTCATCTTTCTTCTTATCTTTTTGACCTTCCAACCACGCATCCATTATATACGAAGTAACAACTTTAACCGCTCCGACTGCATCATCATTTGAAGGAATCGGATAATCAATAACAGATGGATCGGCATTTGTATCTACCATACCAACTACAGTTACTCCACGCCTTGAGGCTTCATAAACTGCAGTGGCTTCGTGGTGAGTATCAACAATGAAAAGAGCATCCGGAATGCCTTTCAGATCACGAACTCCCTCATAAAAATTCATTAGTTTTTCTTTTTCCCGCTCCATCAAAAGTTTTTCCCGCTTAGTGTATTCACCGTTATTGCTTCTAAGAATATCTTCGATCTCATTTAACTTTTTAAAGTTTTTGGAGACTTCTGAAAAATTAGTTAGTATTCCGCCAATCCATCTTGCGGTAACATAGTGCAAATTTGCAGCACCTGCTTGACGTGCTCTGAGTACTTCTTCTTTAATTACTGGTTGAACCTGGCGTTTTGTACCTACAACTACCATTGTTTTACCTTCTGCAGATATCTTCTTAACATACTCAGCCGCAGAAAGTAATCCTTCTCGTGTTTGTTCAAGGTTGATAATATGCACGTTATTTCGCGCTTCAAAAATAAATTCGTTTGCTTTGGGATTGTTACGATTGACCTGATGTCCAAAATGACACCCTGCTTCAAGAAGTTCTTCTAATGTTATATCACGCATAGTTATAATCCTTTTTACCCCGTTTTGCAGGGACTCCTCCGCTCTTTTAGGTAATATACCCAGGATTTGTAAATCAGAGCGTGTGTGCTCCCCGCTTAGCGGGGTAAGATAGACGTATTATACGTAAAGCATAACTAAAATGCAAATTATTACCCACCATTTTGCTTTTAATACCTTGTTTATTTTTGTTTGACAATAGATATAAATTCTCCCTACAATAGATATTATGCCTGATCACAACAAAGCACATGGTTTTTCAGCAACCCCTACAAGAATTGTAATTTTTATTTTTATAGCTCTTACTCTCATCGCTTTGATGGGTCTTGCAATCTCTAAAAAGACAGATCAGAATAGACAAAACAAGCAAGCACAACAGCAACCAAGAGAAATTGTTACCATCTCCCCCCACACAATCGTCTACGGAACATGGACAGCTAACTCCTCAGCAATAATTGCATATGACCTTTCTACAGGATGGGAAGGTGTTATTGCAAACCTTCCTGTAAACATAAAAAAAGTAACAGTTTCGTCTCCGACTACGATTATTTATATAAATAAGACTGATAACCGCGATCATGGAAAAGAAATCGTTCAATATAACCTGTTAACACAACAAAGAAATGTCATATATAAAGCTACTGATTCATTCGGAATAGATGATTATGTAGTTTCTCCTGATTTTAAACGGATTGCTGTTTGGGAAGTCCAGGTGAACGAACAGTCAGGTACACTTCTTAATGGCAGATCACGTGTTTACTCCACGATTGTAGGTGAGACAGGCAAAAATATTATATATGATGAGACAGTAATTCTAGCCAATCCAATTAGATATCCCCTAGCGATTCTTAATGATGGGACTATTTTTTCAGATAAATTTTTACCTAATGATGGAGCTGGATGGGCATATGGTATGAGCGTTTCTAACTTCATTGGAACAGAAAAAAGTGATATTTCTTCTATGCAGAATGGTACGTATGGTACAAAACCTGTTCTATCCCCTGATGGAAAATACCTAGCATTCTCAGGATATGATGGAGGCAGAGGTATGGGTACAGCAGAGATTGATGGTTTTAGGCGTGCATTGCTCAACTCAAACACTGTTGAGCTTCTTGACGTTGATACGTTGGAGCGGAAAAAGCTCCCTAATCTCTCATCAAGCAATTTTTATTCTGCTGTTAGTTGGAATAGCGACTCAGAGAATCTATTAGTCTCCTCTAACAACAGAGATCCTAATCAAACTGGAACCTTTAACTATAATCTTGCAACTAATACACTCCAGCTGAACTCTCCGGATATATCACCAGTTCAGGAATACATTATTCTCCAACAGTTGTCCCCAGAGTTATGGCTCGTAGGAACTAAAAATCCATCTTCTACTGCTCTGGGAAACCTGGGTGATGTATATGACTCTCCTTTCTCTTCACTATCTGTTTATAATACCCAAACGAAAGAAGTGACACTGCTTGAAACTGCAAGCGAGCTAATACAGTATATCTCCGTACTTCCCGCAACATCATTTGGCTCGTTCCAGTTATTGCTAGAAGAAACTCCGCCATCTCAAGAAGTAATACCGCTCAAGACCTTTAATGTTAAATCAGATCTGGCAACAATCAGAGAAAAGCAGCAAACCAACAGAAATACTCTTAGCGTTAATCCTGAAACTGGTGAAACAACTATGCTTGAGGACAACAACCTACCGAGATGTGAAGAGTTTTCTATAGCACAAATTACTCAAATCTGTGGAAACACACCTAATACCCAAGTGGGCAGTACACAGGTTTCCTATCAGAAATGCTCAGAAAACATTATTAAAACAAATCGCTCTAGCAGCATATGTTACTAATTTAAATCTAATCTAGAACATATATGGAAGATCAAAACCAAGTACCTATACAAGTACAGTCACCAATACCTACCAAGCATAAATTTAGTACAAAAAGTATAGTTCTATTTTTAGGTGCTATTTTGATAGTAGGAAGTATTGCTTTTTACGGATTCAGTCAGTTTTCGGAAAATAATAAGCAAAATAATGATTCCCCAGAGTCAAACCAGGAAAATAACCCTCCTTTAACTTCTCCTAACTCTATTCTGTATGGTAACTGGACGAGCAGTAATTCACACATTAGAGCTTATAACCTACAGACAGGCGAAGAAAAACTAATTGCAAAACTACCGGTAAATATAAAAAAAGTAAGTATTTTATCAGATGATGAAATTTTATATATTAATAACACCAATACATACGATCAAGGTGATGAAATAGTTGCATATTCTCTATCTTCACAAACTTCCAGAACAATAGTAAAAGCATCACCAGGAGTCCTCATTGACGATTACGTACTTTCTCCAAACAAACGATACCTGGCAACTTGGGAACTGGCAAATGCAGAAGGTTTGTCTGTTCTTATAGGAGGTCAATCCCATATATATACAGTTGATTTAAATACACCGGAAAGGAAAAATCGTATCTATCAAGAAACTCCGACCTACACAAATCCCATACACTACCCTAGTGGCATAACAGATGACGGAACAGTATATGCGGACAAATTTTTACCGAATAGTTATGCCGGGTGGGCACATGGTATGAGCAGCTCATCATTTAACGGCGTAAATAAAACAGAGTTGAATAATATGACTCCCGGCACTTACAGTACAAAGCCAGTGATGTCTCCCGATGGAAAAAGCTTTGCTTTTGCAGGATACAATGGCACATTTGGGGATGGAACACAATTATTAGGAAAGTTCAGACAGGCGCTCACTACTCCAAATACAATCGACATATTAGATATTCAAACACAGCAAAGAGTTAGTCTTGCAAACCTCTCAGCAGAAAACTTTTATCCTTATGTAAAGTGGGATGGGAACAACAGGATTATATATTATATGATTGCGGATACACCTGAACAAAGTGGTTTGTATGCTTATGATTTAAACTCCAATACCAGCCAACAACTAAACACTAGCGACACAAAATTTTTTGTAACATCGCTCGATAACGGATTATATCTTGTTGGAGACAAAGGAACGCAAGACTCTTTTGACGGGAATTTGGGAAATCAATACGAATCACCATACACTCAACTTAAAATTATTAATCCAAACGATAGCAGTGATTACACTCTACAAGCTGAATCAGCTCTAATTCAGTTTATTGATATTGTGTCTTCAGACTTTCTCTCACCCACGGTAGGTGAGATCATTAATTCTCCATCCCAACGTAAAGTTTCAAACGAGGGATCACCCCTTAAACTAGGAGCTGCACCTATCAAACCAGCTATGACTGAAAAACGACAGGAACTACACCAAAATCCTCCACCAACAGAAGAAGTGCCAACACCTACTGAACTGCCACCTACTGCAGCACCTAGACGTGAGAAAATCCAGCCTACTTTTTCAACAGGGCCAACCAGAACACCAGCTCCAACTTCAACAGAACCTAAAGAAGAAAAAATTTACTGCATTGGAATTGCTAGAGAAATTTGTACAAAAAAACATCCAGAAAACGCCCACATGCGTGGACTATGTATTGAAGATACAATCCCTCAGTTAAAACAGTCGGGTCAATGTAACTCCTCTCCGCTTTATTTATACGGGACAGAAGGCATGCGAGTTACAGCAACTATTCATACTCCGATTTTTGACAGTAATGCAGCACATTCCAACAACAAATATGAAATAATCATAGGTAAGAACGGTTCAATGCAAGTTGGAGGATCTATATATGATGGTATAGATTACAATTATATTTCTGCATTAAAGTTTATACGACAACCACAATATGGGAGTATTGCAAAGAAATCAGAAGTTGAAAAAACCTTAAGAGAATTTGCAAAACATCTTGGATTAAATCAAAAAGAAACTCGTGATCTTGTCGCCAAAGGAAAAGCTGCGATAAAGTCTCCTTACGCCTTTATTTCCTTCTATGACCATGAAACTTCGCACGCAATCCTGCCGATTACATTTACCCCTCAACCAGATGTATACCGAAATATTGTATTTTACTTTAAGAACTTAGACGAAAAACCAAAGTATTCCGTTCAATCACCAAAGTTTGAAAAGATTGTCAGAAAAGGATTTACAGCTATTGAGGTAAGCAGTATCGTAGATTAATTAGACAATGGAAAACCAACACCCTACTTTTATAAATAAGTCACAATTTAATATATCTGCCAAAAATATGGCGATTTTCCTTGGAGCCATACTCTTATTTACAAGTCTGATTTTTTATGGATTCAGTCAGTTTTCAGGAGGTAATAGAGAGAAAACTGCTGATGAAAATAAACAGTCTGATCAGCCTGCTTTTGCCTCTTCTCACACGATTATTTACGGGAGTTGGACAAATACAGGTTCTAAAATCATTGCGTATGACCTCTCAACCAATACAGAGTATGAACTAGCAACACTACCTGTTGCTATAAAAAATGTTGCAGTCCTATCTCCAACTAAACTACTTTATATTTCTGATACAGATATAAGAGATTATGGTAGAGAGATTGTATCGTACGATTTACAAACAGGCGAAACGACTGCATTATTCAATGCATCTGAAGGCTTTGGGATTGACGAATACGTCCTTTCCCCTAATAAAGAGTATATAGCCATCTGGGAAGTTCAACCCAATGAACAATCAGGAACACTGATGGGAGGAAAATCTCGTGTCTTTACCGGCCGATTAGCAAATCCGAATCAAAAAAATATTATTTATGATGAATTAGTTTCTGAAAGTAATCCTGTGCGATATGCACGAGCAATACTCAATGACGGTACTACTTTTATGGATAGATTTGTTCCTAATATCGGTTCCGGTTGGGCATACGGCATGAGCATATCTAATTTTACCGGTACACAAAAAAATGATATTTCTTCTATGCAAAACGGAACATACGGTTCACAACCGGTTCTGTCTCCTGATGGAAGATATCTCGTATTCGCAGGATATGACGGAAGTAAAGGTTCAGGAACAACCATAGTACAACAATACCGCAGAGCTCTAGTTTCATCAAATACAATTGAGATGTTAGATGTAAGTACACTGGAAAGAATAAAAATTGATGTTCCATCAGAAAATGTATACTCCGATGTTCAATGGAATGATAACTCAGAGGATCTAGTTTTCAATATGTTATCCGCAAAATCACCCTCCGGCAGCTACACCGTAAACATCAATAGTACTTTACTTACTCCGCTAGACACAGAATCTTCATTGAGGGTGCTGGCAATTTTACAAGATGATACTTACCTTGCGGGTGTTACTAACTCAGTTGAGTCTGCTATCGGTAATTTAGGAAATGGGTATGAGTATCCATACTCATCTTTTGTCGTAGTTTCAGGCGATAAAAACTATGAAATCCCGATTTCAGCCACTCTGGCGCAGTTCATCAGTGTTATACCAGCATCTGAATTAAATACATATTCCGGTGTCGGCATACAATCTGCTATTACTACACAATCGAATACTGATACAACAGGAGAGAAACTTAAACTTCAACTTGATACGTTTGTATACAAGCCATCTCTAGCCCCTGTTCGCGAAAAACAGCAAAGCGCGCCTCCACCAGAACCAGAGAAACCCGTAGCGACTGAGAACTTAAACTGTAAAGACTATGCTTTAGTACAGTGTAATGAACTGTTTGGGGTAAATTATACCAGGCCGCAAGCACAAGGAATTGCAGTTAAATATAGGAGCAGTAGATACACATTAACAGAAAACTCCTCCCTTGAAGAAAAGTATGCCAGTTGTTTTATAACTACAAGAGAAAAGGGGCTGGCAGAAAAAACATGTCATGACTCTCCTCTATACCTTTATGGACAAGAGGGAATGAAAGTAAAGGCAACAATTCATACTCCGATTTTTGATAGCAACGCAAAACATACTAGGAATACTTATGAAGTGATACTAGGAAATAGTGGTTCAATGTTTATTTCAGGTAAAAGATATGAAGGCATAACTTATAACTACAGTCCCGCCATAAGATTGCTGAAATCTCCCACTTACGGAAGTATTATAAAAAATAATGAATTAGAAAAAACACTTATTCAATACGCCGAAAAATTAGGATTAAATGAAAAAGAAACGAGGGATCTCGTTAATGATGCAAAAAGATCTGCAACTGGAGAATATATTTTTGTTTCATTTTATGACCATGAAACTTCGCACGCAATCCTGCCGATTACATTTACCCCTCAACCAGATGTATACCGAAATATTGTGTTTTACTTTAAGAACTTAGACGAAAAACCAAATTACTCTGTTCAAGCACCAAAGTTTGAAAAGATTGTCAGAAAAGGATTTACAGCTATTGAAATTTCTCACATTGCTGAGTAAATATGTTAAAGAAAAAACAAAAGAAGAAATTTTCACTAATTTCCAAGCTTCGTAAATCGAAAGGATCGATTACGTTCAAGCTCATATTGGCTGTAATTATCATTGGCAGCGTACTGCTCGTAAGTGGTGTATTTCCAAAAGAGCAGATGACGCCTCAAGACCCGAACGCGCCCCAATATCAACCTGTTATAAATGATGAAACAATCAATAAAAATTCACTTCAGTTAAAAACTATTGATTTTGAAAGATGTTCTCAGTCAGCAGCAGTATCTTTACTTGTAGATGTGTCTAATTCAATGTCATTTGTTGACAACAAAAAAGGAACCAGTAAATTAGATGAGTTAAAGAGTGCTCTAAAGTTATTTACAGGAAAAATGACTGACGAGTCAATTGTAGGCCTTGCTGCATATAGTGTGGGATTTAGAGAGATTATTGGAATTCAGCCGTATGGAGATGTTAAGTCACGTATAGAATCGGAAATCAATAATCTTATAGCTGGTGGAGGAACCTCCACCCGCCTTGCATTTGAGCGTATGAAACCTATTTTGCAATCTGCTGTTAATAAATATCCTAATAAAAAATTTACTTTAATATTTGCATCTGACGGTATTCCTGAGTCTAACCTTACTTTAAAACTTTGTAGTGATAATCCTAATTCAAGTCAGTGTCAGGCAAACTGTCAAGATTTAGGAACAAATGAAATACGTTGTTTTGCAGTCGATCAAGACCCTACTCAAGAACCAAATATCGCAAGAGAAATTAAAGATATGGGAATAACTATCTACTCTATCGCAATATTAGATAATAAAGACTCAAGATTTAATACTCAACTCACTAATCTTTTGAGGTCTGTATCGTCTCCTGACAGCTTCTTTGTCGCTCCTACCTCTGATGAACTCTCCAATATATATGATCAGATTGGTTTTGAAATGTGTGAAAAAGCAGGTTGAATTGACTAGTTATTAAAAGTCTACTACTATAAATATATGCCCAAGAAAAAGAGAAAGAAAAATCTATCGCTAATCTCCAAACTCCATAGATCTAAAGGATCGATTACATTCAAACTCATATTAGCTGTAATAATTATCGGCAGCGTACTGCTTGTAAGTGGTGTTTTTCCAAAAGAACAAATGACGCCTCTAGACCCGGATGCACCTACATTTAGGCCAAAATTTGATGAAGAACAAGATGTTGATAGAAATACACTACAGCTAAGAACTATTGATTTCGAAACATGTTCTCAAACGGTTGCCATTGAGATGGTATTAGACAGATCAGGATCGATGCAAAATCAAAAAATTCAGCACTTGAAAAATGCAAGTTTATTCTTCATTTCCCGACTTCCTGATGATGCTCCACTTGGTCTAATTACATATTCTGATGACGTTAAAGAAGAGTTTGAAATCCAGCAGTATAGTATTATTAAACCTCGTGTCAATGGCATCGTTCAAAGCTTAAGAGCAGATGGCTTTACCCATACTCGTGACGCAATGATTCGTGCAAAATCAGCACTTGAAGTTGGTTTACCCAAATTTCCTGATAGACAGTTCTCCTTAATACTCGTAACAGATGGTGTACCAAATCTTGGAGGGACAGAGTTTCACCCAAACCAGGATCCACGTACAGCACCGAATGTTGCCGATGAAATAAAAAATATGGGAGTTAACATCTACTCGATAGGAATTACTCAAGGTGTAGCACGAAGACAAGAAATGCTTTCCATGCTACAAAATATCTCATCAGCGAACGGCGTGTTTGAAGCACCTACCACAGCAGAACTTGAGAATATTTATAATCAAATCGGTTTTGAAATGTGTAAAAGTGCAAACTAATTTGCAATCTAAATATCTTCTTATTAAAATTACCTGATGTCTGAGAACATACTTCCAAATCATATTGCAATAATCCCAGATGGGAACAGGCGTTGGGCAAAAGAGCGCAATCTTCCAACTCTTGAAGGACATCGCAGAGGTGCTGAAACATCTATAAAATTATCCCGCAAAGCGAGACAATTAGGCATTCCCGTTCTCACCTTTTGGGCATTCTCTACCGAGAACTGGTCCAGAGCAAAAGACGAAGTTGCGGGACTTTTCGGTCTGCATCATATGATGAAAATCTATGTGAAAGAAGCGATACAAGATAATGTACGTATATCTCATTTAGGAAGAAAAGACAGGCTTCCTAAAGATTTACTTAAGTCAATTGAAGACGCAGAAGAAAAAACTAAAAATAACGATAAATATTTCTTAAATATCGCTTTAGATTATGGCGGACAGGATGAGATCATCCGCGCGATACACAAATTGACACATGAAGAACTTGCTAATCTAACTCCGGAAACCTTTGAGAGTAATCTTGATACCGCTCATCTACCGTACCCTAATCCAGATATTATCATCCGTACCAGTGGCGAACATCGTACTTCAGGGTTCATGCCATGGCAATCCGCATACTCTGAGTATTTATTCCTAGATAAATATTTTCCTGATATGAATGAGGATGATATTGAAAAAGCAGTTGAAGATTTTTCAAATCGTAAAAGAAGATTTGGAAAGTGATTGACAATACAGTCAAATTAGCATATATTAATTTTATCCAATGGCATCCTATACTTCACTTAAAAAGACTGACCCCACAATCTATTCATTAATTCGTCAAGAGCAAAAACGCCTCAAAGAAGTTCTTGAAATGATCCCTTCTGAAAACTATACATCCAGAGCTGTAATGGATGCGCTCGGAAGCGATCTAACGAATAAATATTCAGAAGGATATGCCAAAAAAAGATATTATCAAGGTAATAAAGTTGCTGACGAAGTGGAAATACTTGCGATGGAACGCGCAAAAAAGCTCTTTGGTGTACCGCATGTAAACGTACAACCATACTCAGGAAGCCCTGCAAATTTAGCAGTTTATCTAGCTCTACTTACTCCCGGAAAGGATAAAATCATGGGACTTAATCTTGCCTTTGGTGGACATTTGACTCATGGAGCCTCTGTATCTGCAGCTGGAAAATTCTTTAAGACAGTGACATATGAGTTAAATAAAAAAGGTGAACTAGACTTTAAAGCCATCGAAGAAATGGCTGTTAGGGAAAAACCAAAAATTATTGTCTGTGGATTTACAGCATATCCACGTGAAGTTCCATTTGAGAAATTCGCGAAAATTGCTAAAAAAGTTGATGCTTACCTGTTGGCTGACATTTCCCACATTGCGGGTTTGGTGGCTGGAGGTTCGCATCCAAATCCTGCCCCCTTTGTTGACATCATCATGACCACTACTCACAAAACATTACGCGGACCACGAGGTGCAATGATTATGGTTACAGAGAAAGGTCTTAAAAAAGATCCTGATCTTGCAAAAAAAATTGATGCAGCAGTTTTCCCAGGTCTACAAGGTGGACCACATGACAACCAAACTGCAGCCATTGCAGTTGCTATGCTCGAAGCCTCAAAACCGGCATTTAAAAAATATGCACAACAGGTTGTCGAAAATGCAAAAGCACTCGCAGAAGGACTAAAAGATCGTGGATTCGAGATGGTATCTGGTGGCACAGATAATCATCTAATTTTAATAGATTTAACGAATAAAGGAGTGAACGGTGCACTTGCTGCATACGCTTTAGAACAAGCAAATATTATAACCAATAAAAATGCAGTACCGAATGATCCAATGCCCCCATTCTTCCCTTCAGGACTCCGTATTGGTACTCCTGGTATTACAACACGAGGTATGAAAGTACGAGATATGAAGAAAGTGGCCGATTGGTATGACCGAGTTATTACAGCAATTCAAGGAAATGAGTTATCTAGTGATAAAAAAGAACGAATCGCACAGTTTAAAAAATTCAGAGAAGACGTGAAAAAAAATAAAGAAATCAAAAAAGTAGCTTCAGAAGTAAAAACTTTCACCTCAAAGTACCCTATTCCTTGACCTATAGAAAAAATTCATATAATCTAAAACTATGATGCGAATTCATCATTTGTCCACTCACATACTCCAATTTGGTTTGGCATTTGTATTTATATATGCAGCGATTCAGATTTTTCTCAACCCGGAGGGTTTTGTCCACTACACTCCTGAGATTATTTTTAAATTCATGTCATTAGAGGTTTTTATGTATACTTTCGCAACATTTGAGATTCTACTCAGTCTGTGGATTATCTCAGGGAAAAAAATGATTTATTCATCACTGATCGCAGCTAGTATCATGGCATTGGTGATTGTTTTCAATTTAGACTTATTTATCGTCCTGTTCCGAAATGTCGCAATTATGTGTTGCGCACTTGCACTTGCAGGAATCAGTCACGATGAAGCAGAAGCAGACGAAAAGAAAATTGAGTCTCCAACTTTACAAACTACCCAACCTATCCATACCCAAGCTCCTGTCAATAATCAGCCAATTGTTACTCCTATATCGCATCTTCCACAGCAGCCAGTTCAAAATGTAAATCCAGTAAATTCAACTATCTCTCCAAGTCAATAAACGTGTAAGTATAAATTTCATTTGAAGATTCGCGACGATAGACTTCTTTTTTAAACTCAGAATAATCTGGAAAATACACATCACCCTCTATATTTGTGTGAACAACGGTAAGGTACAACTTATCAGCGATTTTTATCGCTTGGTCAAAAATCTGACCACCGCCAATTATATAAACTTCATTATTACCATTTCTAAGTTCATTTTCCTGCATACTTGATACTTGATACTTACTACTCGCTACTTTAATAGCTTCATCAAGTGAGTGTACAACTACTGCTCCATCCACTTTATAGCTTGTATCCCGAGTAATAATTATATTAGTCCTATTAGGAAGCAATCTACCAATCGACTCATAAGTCTTGCGACCCATGATGACGGGATGACCTTGTGTAATCTCCTTAAACCGTTTTAAATCTTCAGGAATGTGCCAAGGAAGTGCATTGTCTCTACCGATTACTCGGTTTTCAGAAATCGCAGCAACAAGTGAAATTTTTATCATACTTACTACTAAACAGCTACAGGTGCTTTTATTGCAGGATGGGGATCATAACCTTCAATCACAAAATCATCAATTGTGAATGAAAAAATATCTTTAACTCCTGGATTTAGCTTCAGCGTTGGAAGTGGTCGCATATCACGAGACAGCTGTTCCTTTACCTGGTCAATATGATTGCTATAGATATGAGCATCTCCGAACGTATGTACAAATTCGTATGGCTCAAGTCCGGTCACTTGGGCAACCATCGTGAGTAACATCGAATAAGAAGCGATATTAAATGGAACGCCTAAAAAGAGGTCGGCGCTTCTTTGATAAAGCTGTAAGGAGATCTTTCCATTATTAACATAAAAATGAAAAAGAGTATGACATAGAGGAGGAACGGTTTTCTCGACAATCTTGGGCACTTCAGAAACGTGCCAAGCACTAACTAGCAATCTACGACCATATGGGCTCTGAGGATTGTTTTTTACGTCTTCAATCTGTTCAATAACCTGTTTGATCTGATCGGTCTCTGAACCGTCTGGATTCTTCCAATGTCGCCATTGAACACCATATGCAGGGCCTAGCTCACCCCATTCTTTTGCAAACTCATCATCTGTTTTGATCTTTTCGACAAACTCGGCTTGACTCAGTTTTTTGTCATCTTTAGAGTGAATTGTATAGTATTTATACGGCCATTCATCCCAAATATGTACATTGTTTTGCACAAGATACTGAATATTAGAGCTACCTTGCAAAAACCATAGAAGTTCATGAATTATTCCACGAGTGTAAACTTTTTTAGTAGTTAAAAGCGGAAATCCTTCTTGAAGATTGAACCTAATCTGTCTGCCAAAAACACTTTTTGTACCCGTGAGTGTCCTATCGTCTTTAAATTGACCATTATCCAGAACGTCTTGAAGTAAATCGAGATATTGTTTTTCACTTGTTATAACTGCCATATTATTTTTGATCTGTTGAACCAAATCCACCTCTACTTGCGTCAGAAATTTCTCCTTCTATTTCTTCGAACTCAACCCGCTCAACTGGAATAAAACATCCTTGTGCCAGTCGCTCACCTTTTTCAACTTTTACCTCTTCATCAGAAAAATTATAAACCTGAAATAATACTTCATCTTTTGGTCCAGAATAATCCTGATCTATCACTCCGATTCCGTGAGGAATGAGAAAATTCTTTTTTCTCGGAGTACTTGATCGTGGAACCACAACAAACATAAATCCCGGAGGTGTTTCAATAATTATATTCGTAGGGATTAGAGCTAAAGACTTGGCTGATACAGACATGTCTTCTCGAGCAAGTAAGTCAAAACACACTGCACCTGTTGTTTCATATTTTGGTAACGGGAGAGACTTGTCAATTCTTTTGATCTTTACTTTCATAAATTTGATTACTAGATTACTGAAAAGCTAGTATTATTCATTAATAAATAGTTGTTTTGACTCTAATACTTGTACCATATTCTGCGTCACTTCTTCAATAGATTTATGTGCATCTATAGTTATAAATTCTTTAGGAAACTTATTTCTCAACCACGCATATCCCGTCAGTACCTGCACTAATGTTTCTTTTTCCTCATATAGTTCCTTAGTTTTTGTCATTCCATTCATGCGCTTTAACGCCGTATCAACATCGATATCAAAGTATAAAGTGATATCTGGGCATAACACTTGATAGTGGTAGGCAACTATTCCTTGAGCTACCAGTAAACTTTCTGCAATATTCTCATTAAAAGTGTTCTCTGCATCATTTGCGCCATAAGGAATCGCAGACCAAAAACACCTATCAGAAATCACAATACTTCCCATTTTTAAGGCAGGTATTACTAATTCCTCTAGGTGCATAATTCTGTCAGCGGTAAACAGATACTGGAAAGCGCTGCGAGGCACATCTAAATTTCCCTCTAAAATTTTTTTGTTTATTTCAGCTATCAATCCTATTTCTTTGCGGGGTTCTCTGGTTGTAACAACTTTCTTTTCTTTTGATTCAAAATAATCTTTTAATCTCTCAATTTGTGAAGTTTTACCGCTTCCATCTATTCCTTCAAATGCAATATAAAGTCCTCCGTGGGTATTTCTTTGAAGCTCCGCATCAAATTCAAAGTGGTATTTCATCTATCTTTCCTGATCGATTTTGCTTTCATCGGGACCTTTTTGTCCGACATACTTTGCACCTTTCTTCTTGTAATATGGCACTTCTGCAGGACTCGAAAGCTTCATAAATGCAAGTGAGCAAATGCGCATATCGGGATATAACGCAACAGGCATTTTTCCAAGATTTGCAAGTTCAAGTGTAATATTTCCTTTAAATCCACACTCGATACTACCAGCAGTTGAGTGTACGATCACTCCCAGTCGACCAATACTTGATCGTCCTTCGAGTGTCCCCACTAAATCATCAGGAATTTCCACATACTCTACAGTTGTACCTAATACAAATTCACCAGGTTGAATAATAAAATGTTCTCCATTCTCCTTCGTTATTTCTCTAGTAATTTCTTCCCCAATGTTTTTCTTGAATGGATCAATAAAAGCGTATTTGCTGTGATCAAATATTCTAAAGCTGTTTCCTAAACGAAGATCTAAGGAGTTTGAACCCAACTGCATATTAAAATCAGGTTCAGGATCAATCACAATCCTTTTATCTGCAATATATTTCTTAATATCTCTGTCCGATAAAACCACATCACATATTAGCATATTTGACTATAAATACAAAACTCCATATCATGAATTTATATACATGCAATCCATTCTTAAACACCTAGCGCATACTTCCAGAGCAAAAAAAATAGGTGCTTCATTAATGGTATTTATAATTTTACTCATCTTATCACTGGCTTCAGAAAAAAGTACGTTTAAGGAAAATGAAGATATACAGACAATTGACCAATTAATTACTACTCAATCCCAAACGGCTACTTCCAGCGCAGAGGTCCTGTTTGCCTCTCCTAATATTGTGGGCACTAATGAAACACGCAGTATCACAATACAAGCAGACGGTACAGCAGAAAAATTTAGATTCTATATACACGATTCTAATACACTGAATAGCACTGATTCTGTAGTTCAGTCATATAATCGAACTCTACAACCGGACACATTCCATTATTTAGGTGAAGCATCAGCATCAAACAAATATACCTTGCAAATTCAGTATCCAACTACTCCTGGTATGTACAAAATTGTCACAAACGCAATTAACGGGGAATACACTTGTGCGTGGGACAAAAAGTTAATGAAGGGCACACCTGGTTCTACATATACCGATACAGGACAGACTTGTGATAATGCTGGCTCAGCAAATCTGCGAGTTGAGTCAACTCTGGCAGGCCCGAGCGTTAATCTTAATGATCCTATTCCTAATAAGATTTTAGGTGGAACAACTCAACCGATTCTAAAGATTTTAGGTAACGGTGGAGGTTCTAGTAAATTCCCTATATATATACATGGTACTGCTACACCAAGAGACGGTACACATGCAAGTCCGGATATTCCAAAACCATTAGGTTCATACGAACCAAATAACGTAAATCCACAAGACTTTTATTATCTTGGCGATTCTTACGTAAAAATTGCTCCGCCGTCTGAGAAAGGAACCTATTATATTGCCGTAAACTCATCTGAAGGAAATAGTATCTGTTCCTGGGATAAACGGATGTATACTCGCAATACTGACGGATCTGTAACTACAACCGGAACCTGCAACAATACGGGACTTAAAACTCTAGAAGTATTGTATCCCTCAGTCTCTAACTCAGCAATCCCAAGTACAACTGAGTTAAATCCTAACGAAACCGTTAGTTTTACTATTCCTGATACTACCTCACGAAGATACTGGATGTTTTTGCATGGTTCAAACGAGCCAAAACCTAATGACTCAGTTGTACAAACCTATGATCCTAATTTAATAGACTCAAGTACTTTTTATAAAATCGGAACTATTGAACCGAATGAGCCGATTAATTTTCAAGCACCATCAACTCCAGGTGATTATTACTTAGTTATAGATGGGCATTCGGATATTGATCCTAATAACTGGACAACAAATGATCGAGTATGTTCTTGGGAGAAAAAAGTACTTAAACAGTCTCAAACTGGCACTCAAATTATCGATGATTGTGTAAATCCTGGACCTGTTAAGCTAACAGTTACGAATTCAGATCCTCAATCAACTACTACACCCACTTTGAATCCTGATCCAACATCTTCTCCCGATCCTACGGAAACCACACCTACTGTTACGACCACAGTCTCCCAACCTCCGCCTGGGTCAACTACTCTGACACCAACCCATCAACCCAATAACTCTCCAACACCAACTTCTCAAGACAATAATGGGATAACTAAAGTAAAGTTTGAGATCGATATCAAAATTCCTGGAGTTGGTATCTTGGCAGGTGATAACCGATCTCCGATTAGTGATAACTTATTTGTAGTCATATATATTTCAGATCTTCAACTTTCTGAACCTCTAGGAGTATCAACGGGGAAAGCTGAATATCAACCTTCTTCTGGTACTTTTAAAGTCAATGCAGAGATGGAAATTGAGTCATTGCAAAACCCATATAAAATTCTCCTTCTCACAGCAATTCCTGCACTACCTGTTGTTTTTCCCAAAAACTATACATTCTCAAATAACCAAATAGTCTCTTTACCCCCGACAACTCTTGTAACTGGAGACCTGAACTATGACTACGTGATAGATATGCGCGACTATAGCATATTAATAAATTGTTATGGTTTAAAAAGTTATTTAAAAACATGTAATAGTTCTGCTGAAAGCGATCTTAATTCTGATGATAAGATAAATGGTGTCGACTACAATATTTTACTCCGCCACTTCAATCAGTTTTTTTCAATACAATCTGAACAACCTAGTCTTGGCAACTTCAGAGATCACTTCATTAAAAATATAAAGTAACAAATTAGCCTCATTTGTAAGAAAATAGATTCTTACTTGACAAAGTGCTATAAGCCAGCTTAACATTAAAAAATATTCTTGCTAACTTAATCAAGAACATGATAAAGGTGGTACACCGTCATAAACCTAAGCTAAACAGGCTCATCAAAAAATACTCCGTATTTTTGTCTCTATTCGCGCTAACGCTAATTATCTCCGTCACTTTTTTCCTTGCAAACTCTAGAGAGAGCTTAGATGACCGTTCAAGCGCTGCTGTTGGAGACAGTAGTAATATTCTATTCACTAACGATAAAGAAGTACCAATTACAGATACCCAAACAACATTTGTAAACGTTAAGCTAACTTCACCTTGGCCTAATTCTACAGCTGCTGTTGTAGAGGGTTCTGCTGAAGTTGCTGGTGAACAAACAGTTTTAGGTGAACACACTGCAGTATTTCAAGTCAACTCTTCAACCGATGATGTAAATCAGGACGGAAATAGTTTAGAGACGAGAGGCAACTCTACATGGATAGGTACAGGAAGAAACTCATCCTCAAGCTGGACTGCTTATAGATTCAATAATATTTCTATTCCAAAAGGCGCAGAAATTAACTCTGCTACGCTCAGACTTTATTCGCCAACAACACAGTGGATAACTCATTCATACAGAATTTACGGTGAAAATACAGGCAATAGCACAACATTCAGAAATAACTCCAAACCTAGCCAAAGATCATTAACCTCTAGTTCAGTAGCACACACGAGCAATACCAGATGGGCAGGCAAATCATGGAATACCTTAGATGAGATGAGCTCTGTGGTACAGCAAATCGTAAACCGTTCTGACTGGAATCAAGGAAACAGCATGAGCATTATTCTCAAAGGATCAGGCGGGTCGTGGGGAAGAAAGTTTGTCTCTGGATATGACTCAGGCAGGCAATATGCTCCTCAACTAGTAGTAACTTATACCACCTCTGATACTTCTCAGCCAGCAACTCCTACCCCTATTATATCTAATAATCCGACATCTTCCCCAATCTCTACTACAGTACCTACTCGAACAATCCCTACAAATACCGTTGTACCAACCAATGCTCCTTACACAGTTTCAGTAGAATTAGCAGAAGACTCTAATTTTACAATCAACAAAACAGTTGTTCAATATATTTCACATCCGGTTAAGGCCACATATACTTTCTCTAACACTAACCCCGGAAGAAAAACGCTCTATGCTAGATTTAAGTCGTCAACTGGTCAGACTCGAACATATTCAAATTGGATTGATCTAGTTGCACCACCAACTAAAGTTCCAGCCACATCTACTCCTGTTCCTACCACTCCTCCAACTGGAGGGGGTAATGGTGGTAACGGAGACAATAGCCATGCAATGAGTAGATGGACACCAGATCCAAGGTATGATACCTGTACTCAAGCAGAACATGATAGTTACAAAGTAATGGGTCCTGACGGTAAATGGTATCCTACTTGGCATCCACCCGTCCATACTAGAGCTAACGGTACACAATGTACATTCGGACACGAACACGGACGTGACCCTAAAGGATCAAACTTGTTCGCATTCGCTAAAGAGCAATATGGAGGTATTCTATTCGGATATGCAAATGAGCAGCTGGATATCCACAATGCAGCAAATAATATCAATAATGGTATGAGACATGAAGATCACGTTGGTCATAAAATCGAGTGGGAAAATAATTTAAGAATGGAAGTTAATAAATGTAATCGACCAGCTAGCGATGGTTGTTTTGAAACTACTCCCACCAATATTACATGCGACTTCTTAATGAAAATACACCAAGGTACGCATTCCCAAGATGCATTTACAAATAATGTACATGAATTGGCGTATTTTGTATCTTGTAATGATGGAACCAAGATAGCCTCTACTAAAATGGTTGCCTTTGGAAGACCTGGAGAGTTTATAGATACATGCTCGAAGTCTAGAACTATTAGAGTTGGTGCTGCAAGTCCTGCTAATTCACCTACAGGAAACGGAATGCGATTTATAGGAGATAAGACATGTGTAGATCAACATGTACTAGTACCTAGTGGTCAATGGTCGCAATACTCTCTCGGATTATACGAAGATTGGGTTAGTTCAAACTACTTAAGAAAACCAGATGGAACTGATATTGCCTACTTTGATCCACACTTCGCAGTATTCGGTCCTAGTAGATACTATGATCCAACAAAACCTAATAATGTAGGATACTCTATCGATGTTTGCTACATGAAGGAAGCAAATGGTGATAGAGCGCGCGGAGGGGACTGCGAATTTTATACAGATTACAAAGACGGAAGTACAATCCCTGTTAATGAAAGAATTAAATTTGATGATCCAAGGTCAGGATTCAACGGAGTTGGACGAGAATTCTATTTCAATCAAACCTGGCTGAGGAACCAAAACGGTCCAACAACCTGGTATACCGATCCATATGGCAATAAAGCCGTCAACACTCCGTTCACAGGATCTGTAAAGCACTATGTCGCCCCAATTGATAACTACAATAAAACTATATTTGAATCCGCAGCTATGGGAGCAGATCGGTACTACGGTGGAAATGGCGTTCACGCTCCGAACTAGGTCAAAACACATAAATAATCAAAAAACCTCTCTTTCGAGAGGTTATTTTTTTGTGGGTGTACTTGGGATCGAACCATCGACCTCGTTCTTACCTGCCCACCGTACTTAGTGGGTCATGATGGGATCGAACCATCGACCTCGTTCTTATCAGGAACGCGCTCTACCACTGAGCCAATGACCCTGAACAATTTTTTACTAAGGCAGGCGCGGTCAGGAACGCGCTCTACCACTGAGCCATGTGCCCAATACACATTGGAACTTTACAATTTTACCAGAAGGAAAGTTCTAACTCAAGGTTAGGGAACCCATTTACCTTGCTGACGTCTTTTCTGTGCAAAGGACTCTATTTTCTTTCCTGCTGCAAAACTTGCCACTGATAACACAAGTAATGCACCGCTACCTATTGCTGCGCCGTATATAAACATACCGACATCAACGGTATTTGAAATACCTGCTAATCTCTCAGTATAGCTTCTACTCTCAGGTCCAGGCATAAATCTGGAAATTATACTCTTTCCAACAGCTCTTTCAAGTGAGCTGTCCGTTGTCTAACTTGTATTCCATCTCTTAACCGATACGCAATAATTTCTTTATTTGCTTCCCAAATTCGGCCTGCAATAACCCCTACACAGTTAGTTCCTACAGATAAGCTCTTCTTAATCTCTCCAGTACGATTTTCATATGCAAAACTTTCTTTCATGACTTGAATTATACACATAATAAAAGTGCTTAGCCTAACAATTAGATAACAAAACCAAAAAAAGCGTGGATATGGGGTGATGAGAAGTAAGTGTGAGGCCCGAAGGGGAATCGAACCCCTGCATCGCGGTTTTGCAGACCGCTGCGTTACCACTTCGCCACCGAGCCGTATAATTCTGCTTTGCAGAACAGTGAAAGTTTACCACAAATCAGGTATAAATTCCTAGGCTCTAGGCAGGAAATGAAAATTAACACAAAAAAATCCCGCCTAGGCGGGATTACTTTTTAGTAAATCCAAAAACCCGCCAGCTGGCGGATCATGATCTAACGATTTCGATAAGATTCCTTTAAAGTGGTAGGAAGGATTAAATCTCGATACTATATCGAGAACCTCAAGTTGTACCAACTTGATTCCTTCCATCGAATGAACGACATCAGGACGCTAAAGGTTTTTTTAGAAAGGAGGTGATCCATCCCCA
>CAZIAP010000005.1:0-85943 GCA_964537315.1 uncultured Gammaproteobacteria bacterium
TTAGTAAATTAGAATTTATTTAGAAATTAGAATAATTAGGTTAATTAGAAATTTCAAATATTATGGATAGAGAACAAAACAATTTAAATTTTGAAGGTAGCAGAACTCAAAATCGAGATCGCAATAAGAAGTTTGATCTAATAAATATTGCTGATTTTACCGGTTTGAAAATCACCGTTGCTACACCTGATCAAATCAAAGAATGGTCTTATGGTGAGGTAGTAAAACCTGAAACCATTAACTATCGTACATTCAGACCAGAAAAAGACGGTTTGTTTGATGAGAGAATTTTTGGTCCTACCCGTGATTTTGAATGTTACTGTGGTAAGTATAAGAGAATTAGATATAAGGGAATTATCTGTGATCGTTGTGGCGTAGAAGTTACCTACTCTCGTGTAAGACGTGAGAGAATGGGACACATTACACTTGCCTGTCCGGTAATTCACGTTTGGTATTCTAAAGGTTCTCCTTCTAAACTTTCAACACTTCTTGATCTTTCACAAAAAGAGCTGGAAGGTGTGATTTATTACGCAAGCTATCTTATTGTATCAATTGATGAAGATAAGAGAAAAGAAGCTCAGGAAAAATTGGAAGTTATCAAGGCTGAACGGCTTGAACGCATTAAAGCACAGATCGAAGAAGAAAGAGCTTCACTAAAACAAGAGGGTGAAGAGAAGCAAGAAGAGGTTAAGAAATCTCTCACCGAAGAAAGAAAAGAACTTGTACTCGAAGAAACAAACATCGCTTTGCGTCAGAAAAATATCGCACTTGATAAGAGATTTGAGACCGAAACAAGCCGAACCGAAGAAATCTTTTCTCGAGTAGGAGAAATAGTAAAAAATCTTCGCGTATGGAATGTATTATCTGAAGAAGAGTACGTTCGCCTACTTGAATATGATATTCCTATTTTCTTTGATGTAGAAACAGGTGCATCAGGTGTATTAAAAGCAATCGAGTCAATCGATCCTAAAACTTTGGTGGGTGAGCTTCGTGAAGAGATCACTAAAACCTCTGGACAACGACAGATCAAAGTACGTAAAAGACTGCATTTAATTGAATCAATTAACAAAGCAGGTATTGATATCAGTTCGTTAGTCTTAAGAGCAATTCCTGTACTTCCTCCGGATCTTCGTCCGATGGTTCAGCTAAATGGTGGAAGATTTGCAACTTCAGACTTAAATGATTTATATCGTCGTGTAATTAATCGAAATAATCGTTTAAATCATCTGATTTCACTAGGAGCACCTGAGATCATTCTGCGCAATGAAAAGCGCATGCTTCAAGAGTCTGTTGACTACTTGATTGATACATCGATTAGAACAAGTACTACTCAGAGACAGTTTAAATCTCTTTCGGATATTCTACGAGGTAAGCAGGGTCGATTCAGAAAGAACCTTCTGGGAAAGCGCGTTGATTATTCAGGTAGATCTGTAATTATTGTGGGACCTGAACTTGCACTTAATCAGTGTGGTATTCCAAAAGAAATGGCTCTTGAACTGTTTAAGCCGTTTGTAATTCGTGAGGTTATCGCACGTGGTTACACCACTCCTAATGCTAAAGCAGCAAAACGTTATATTGAAAAACGACCGCCTGAGGTGTTTGATATTCTTGAAGAGATTACCAAAAACCATCCGGTTCTGTTGAACCGTGCTCCGACACTTCATAAACTTGGTATGCAGGCATTTTTCCCTGTACTCGTTGAAGGTTCTGCAATTCGAGTTCATCCATGTGTGTGTTCAGGATACAATGCGGATTTTGACGGCGACCAGATGGCTATCCACGTACCTTTGTCATCTCGTGCGCAACAAGAGGCAATTGACCTGATGATGCCTGAGCACAACCTGCTTAAGCCAGCTGATGGTAGCCCTATCACCTTACCTAACAAAGAGATGGCACTTGGTTCATTCTACTTAACTAGTGTGGATGAGCGTCAAAGAAGGAAAGAACTTCCGGTATTTGCAAGTAGCAATGAAGCCCACTTTGCATTTAGTTTGAAAAAAATCACGCTTCGTGAACCAATAAATGTTCGCATCAATGGCGAACTATTCGAGACAACCATGGGACGCATATTGTTCAATGAGCGTCTTCCTGAAGGAATGCCGTTTATCAATGAATCTGTAAAAGCAGCATCTATAACCAGAATTATTACTGAAGCAATGGTAAATTACTCAGAGCATGAAGTTGCAAAACTGATTGATAATATTAAAGAAATCGGTTTTTATGGCGCAACTGTATCAGGAATCTCTGTGTCGACCTTTGATTTGAAGATGATTCCTAACAAATCAAAGTTTATTGTTGAAGCAGAAAAGAAGATTAAAGATATTGAAGAAGAATATCAGACAGGTCTTATTACTCTCGCAGAACAAAAGAGACTATCCAATGATGTATGGTTTGAAACAACAGAGAAGATGGCCAACCTCACCTGGGATCTTTTTGAAGATCAGGATATGGTAAAGATAATCGCTGAATCCGGTGGTGCTCGTGCAGGAAAATCACAAATCATGCAATTGTCTGCTATGAGAGGTCTTATTTATGACCCGATGGGACGCATTGTTGAGCTACCTATTAAATCTAACTTTAGAGAAGGACTATCTATCTTTGAATACGTAAACTCTGCTCGTGGATCACGCAAAGGACTAACAGACTCAGCACTTCGTACCGCAGATGCAGGATATCTAACTCGACGTTTAGTAGACGTAACACACGACGTGATTATTCGTGAAGAAGAGTGTGGAACTGATCAGGGAATGGAAGTTGATATGCGAGAGTTTGAGAACAAGATGTATATGACAAATATGCTACTTGGACGGGTTGCTGCTGAGAATATTACAGGAAAACGAAATAAAGTAATTGTAGAAAAAGGAAGTATTATTGATCACCAGCTTCTGGACGAGATACTTGAAACAGAAGGAATTGAGAGCATTTCTGTACGTTCTCCTATCTACTGCAAGCTTAAATACGGTCTTTGTGCTAACTGCTACGGTTGGGATCTTTCATCCTACCAAAAAGGAAGCCTGGGTACGCCTGCAGGAGTATTGGCAGCACAGTCAATCGGTGAGCCTGGAACTCAGCTTACAATGCGAGTAAAGCATTTTGGTGGTGTTGTTATGTCAGACGTTACACAAGGATTGCCTCGTGTTGAAGAGCTGTTTGAAATCCGACGCCCTAAGAATTTGGCTCCTGTGAGCGAGATTGCAGGAAAAGTCCAGATTACCAACATTGATGATGGTGTGGTAGTCCGTGTACGTAACGCAAAAGTTAAGCCAGTTGAAGAGCGTGAGTACTTTGTACCTTTAACTGCAACTATTCTTGTCGAGGAAGGTCAGAGTGTTGAGGCAGGAACTCAGCTTTGTGAAGGATACCTGGATCCTAAAGATATCTTGAAAGTTAGCGGATTGGAAGCAGCACAAAAATATGTAATCAAAGAAGTTCAGAAAGTATATGAGTCTCAGGGTATCTCAATCAACTACAAGCACTTTGAAACCATCGTGAGAAAAATGTCTGATAAAGTACTTATCGAAACTCCTGGTGATACATCTCTTCTACCTGGCGACCTAGTATCAAAAGTTCGCTTCGAAGACGAAAATGCTAGTGTAATCTCAGAGGGTGGAGAACCTGCATCTGCACGCGAGACTATACTTGGTATTACCAAAGCTGCACTTGTTACAGATAGCTGGCTTTCATCAGCTTCGTTCCAGGAGACAACTCAGGTATTGACTGATGCGTCACTTGAAGGTGCAGAAGATCACTTGGTCGGTTTGAAAGAGAATGTGATTGTCGGACGGCTTATACCCGTAAGACCTGAGCTGCTTAATAGAACTCCAGATGATATATCTATGTAATCTTAGGTTACATTAAAATTTTCAGTCTTCAGTTTTCAGTTTCCAAGTTAGTTGATAAATTGGATAATTGGTAACTTGTGGGAACCAGAAATTATCACTCTGGAAATCTAAAGCTAAATAGTGTAAAATACATACCGTTATGCCAACAATTAATCAATTAGTAAAAAAAGGAAGATCAAAGAAAGTTAAAAAGTTGAAAGCAACAGGTTTGCGTAATACGTTTAATTCTCGAACAAGGACATATAACGAAAATCCAGCTCCACAAAAACGTGGTGTTGTAACACTAGTTCGTACTATGACTCCTAAAAAACCAAACTCAGCTCTTCGAAAAGTAGCTCGTATAAAACTGTCAAACAGGGAAGAAGTTACTGCATATATTCAGGGTATCGGACATAACCTTGCAGAGCACGGTATTGTATTGGTTAGAGGCGGACGTGTAAAAGATTTACCTGGTGTAAAGTATCACTTAGTAAGAGGTAAGTTTGATCTTGGCGGTGTTGAGGGACGAAATACATCACGTAGCAAATACGGTGCAAAAAGACCAACAGGAGGAGATAAGTAGTATATGGCACGAGGTGGAGTCAAAAAAACACGAGTAGTTACAGAACCAGATCCAATTTATGGTAGCCACATGCTGGCAAAATTCACTAACCGATTGATGAAAGACGGCAAAAAAACTACAGCTCAGCGTTTAGTATACAATGCGCTTGAGATTATTGAGTCAAAAGGACAAGACCCCTTGGAAACATTTGAGAAAGCACTGGATAATATTGGACCTAAAGTAGAAGTTCGTTCACGACGAGTTGGTGGTGCTGCGTATCAAGTACCGACTGAAGTTCGAGGTCCTCGTAGACAATCTCTGGCTATTCGTTGGCTACTTGAAGCTGTAGCGAAAAGACCAAATAGCGAATACAAGACATTTTCAGAAAAACTTGCTGCAGAAATTTTAGATGCAGCAAAAGGAGAAGGTGAAGCTATGCGTAAAAAAGATGTGGCTCACCGTATGGCTGAAGCCAACAAAGCCTTCGCGCATTTTAAGTGGTAAACTTATAAGTTTTATCTCTTTTCTAATTCCCTATTGACAATCTAATTCTATTTGTGTAACACTGGATATAGATATGGCTAAACGGAGGAAATCCAGTAGAAAAACAACAAAAAAAGGAATATATCATCGAATTCCTGAAAAACATCATGATCGTGTAATCGTTTATGGCGGATTATTAGCAATTTTTCTTCTCCTACTCGTATCCCAGATGTTGTAGTCGATCTTTGTTGATACATTCCACTATCTTTGTAACAATATCGTTATGGCTAAAAAGAAACAGGTACGAAAATCTACAGTTAAAAAGCAGGTAAAACTATCCAAGCGATCCTATGACCCATTAAATAGGAGTTATCTAATTATTATAGGTGCGGTGATTGCAGTACTATTGGTGCTATTTGTTACTTTTGTAATTAGCCGCTCAAAACTTACTGTTGAAAATAAAGCTGATTATATTGATGTGACTCCTGAGGCTGTAATTGATTCTGAAGCAAATCGTAATTAGTTAATTCTCTATAATCTCTACATCTACAATTCTATCGCCTTGGACTATTGACTCAGCAATATCCAAACCATCTGTAACTTCACCAAAGTTTGTATGTTTACCGTCGAGCCAAGGTGTTTCATCAGTTGTTACGATGAAAAATTGACTGCCGTTTGTGTTAGGGCCAGAGTTTGCCATTGCAAGAGATCCTCTTACAAGTTTATGGCTATTTATTTCATCTTCGAATTGATAGCCAGGACCACCTGTTCCCCAAGTTTCTTGAGGTTTGTTTTTAGTATTTGGATCTCCAGCTTGAATCATAAAATCCTCGATCACCCGATGAAACAATATACCATCATAAAAATTTTCTCGAGCTAAATTTATGAAGTTGTTTACAGTTTTAGGTGAATCTTTTACATAGAAAGATACTGTAATATCTCCTTTATTTGTCTTGATGATTGCTTTTGTGTTCTCAGAAACCTCTGACGTGCTTGCTGGAGTTGGGAATGCTGATACTGCAGGTGACGTTTGGGTCTCTAAATTTGGTTGTTGAAACGGTGTAACTTGGTTCTCTGATCTTACCAGGTTTTGAGATTCTGGGGCTGGTTGGTTTTGTCGGAAGAAAAATATTAATCCGATTCCGATAGTCATCGCGATGATTATAATTACAACTACCTTTGTCATAGCTTTTCGGTGTCATTATACGCAATGAGATAATAGGAATCAAGTATTATATAGGGAGTACTTTCTGTATTCCTCGCAGTAGAGAATTTATTAAGTTTTGGAATACAGAACCGCGCGATACAGTTTTTGCATCTGATCCGTATACAGTATTAATAGCGCCATTTATTGTAGTTTTATTTTGATTCTCATCAAAAATAGTGATAGTGGCTTCGTTAAGTGGTATAACTTCTTGCGAGTCAAATAAGTCAGTTGCTTCCATCGTAATACTTGCGATGATCTCATTTCCTAAGACCGGTTTAGACGCATGACCTGAAAAAGTAATAATTCCCTGAGAGTTTGTTGTTTCTTCTCCTACACTAAAAGCTGAGTTTGAAGTGTCTATTTCTAAATTCTGAATTTTTTCCTCAGGGTACTGTAAAGATAGAGACACGGCGTCTACAAGCTGTTTTTCACTTACTATAACAATATCGTAAACAACTGATTGTCCAGCACGGATTGCAGTTGAACTTGGTTGGATCTGAATATATGTCTTCTCATCTGCAAATTGAAAGATATTAGTTTTGTTGTGAATGGCAACTAGTGTAACAGGTAGAGCGATTAACAGTAAAAGAAGTTGAATATTGGACTTGGAAAAAAATTTCTTTTTTTTCTTTCGGATAACTCGAGGCATAATTTATAGTAACATGAAAAACACGTAAAATAATAGCTACAAATTACCTGATTACGTATAAGTCTTTGGATGATTTTGTAAGAGTCTTGTATCCATTGTTTGTGATAAGTACAGTATCTTCAATTCTAATTCCTCCTCTCTCCGGAATATATACTCCTGGCTCAACAGTAATAACCATTCCTTCTCTCATTTTGATTTTACTTCTTGGAGATACAGATGGGTGCTCGTGTACTGATAGTCCTATACCGTGTCCTACAGAATGAGGTACTTCAAAGAAGTGTTCTTTCAGATACTCACGCGCGGCAAGGTCTATTTTTTTTGCAAGAATAGATTTTTTGTTTAAAACAGCAAGTGCTCGTTTTTGCGCTTCATGTAAAATATTATATTGGTCTCTTATTTCATCTGATATTTCACCGATAAAGACAGTTCGGGATAAATCGCCGCAGTATTGTTTATATCTGGCTCCTAGATCAAATAATATGTAATGGTCAGAGACTTTAAGTTTTTTTGCAGTAGGTATGTGATGTGGAACTGCGGCATTTTTACCGAAAGCTACAATTGATGGAAATGCAGAATCAGCACCATTTCGTTTAAAAAAGTTATCTATCCTCTCAGCCAGCTCAATTTCAGTTACTCCCGGAATAATAAATGACTGTATATATCTGAAAGCATTATCTGTAAGCTCACAGGCGTGAGATATTTTTTTAATTTCATCGTGATCTTTTATCATCCTCATCTCGGTGAAAAGATTGTCTGTGGCAAGAAGTTTAGATTTTTTTCTAACGGCTTTCTTTAGTACCTTATATTCTGCTACTGAGAGATTTGTCATTTCATATCCTAGAATTTTAATTTTATTTTCATCTACAATTGCGTGTAAATGATCATAAGCTCCACTTCTTGCTGAAGTTTCTATAAATCTATAATCTTTGGGTAGTGTTAACATTCCTGTGAATCTGCTGTCAGTAAAGAAAAAAGTACTATCTTGAGTGACAAGCATAAGTGCTTCCCGCTCGTTGGGAGAAAATATAAACTGCTCGCTAAAGTAACCTATATTCTCAGGAGAGGATATTAGCACCGCATCAAGATAGTGTTTGACCATTAAAGAACGAAGTGTCCTGATTCTTTCGATCATAAGATTTATTATATAAAAAAAGGTTAGCGTGTTTCTGCTTACTCTCTCTTTACATTCAAGGTGTTTTCAAGTAAAATAAAGTGTTCCTAAAAGGAATTTTTTTTTGGAAAAAACTATGGCTGAAAAAAATGATAGAAATGTACCATTAGACAAGATCCGCAATATCGGTATTATTGCTCATATTGACGCGGGTAAAACTACGACCTCTGAAAGAATCCTCTATTACACTGGAAAATCATACAAAATTGGTGAAACTCACGAAGGTGCTGCAACCATGGACTGGATGGACCAGGAACGCGAGAGAGGTATTACTATCGTATCTGCTGCGACTACAGCATTCTGGAAAGACCACCGCCTCAATCTTATTGATACTCCTGGACACGTTGACTTTACAGCAGAAGTAGAACGTTCTCTTCGTGTGTTGGATGGAGCTATTACTGTACTAGATGCTGAAGAAGGAGTGCAGTCACAGTCAGAAACCGTTTGGAGACAAGCAGACAAATATCACGTACCGCGTATTTGTTTTGTAAATAAAATGGATAAGCTCGGTGCAGATTATAATAAAACAATCCAGACTGTTATTGATAAACTTGGAGCAAATCCGGTTACTATTGGATATCCAATAGGTTCAGAGAATGATTTCCAAGGAATTTATCACCTTCTTGACCAGAAAAGTGTTCTTTGGAACGGTGAAGAGCTCGGCGCAGCATTCGAGGTTAAGGATGAAATTCCTGCAGGGATGGAAGATGAGATTGCTAAAGCCAGAGAGCAAACTATTGAAAAGATCGCGGAAACTGATGATGTTCTCATGGAGAAGTATCTCAATGGCGAAGAGATTTCAACTGATGAATTAAAGAAAGCGCTACGAGCCGCTACTATTGCATACAAAGTGGTACCGGTGTTTGCAGGTACATCATTGAGAAATAAAGGTGTGCAACCACTACTAGATGCAGTTATCGATTACCTTCCTTCACCTCAAGATTTGAAGGAGGTAAAAGGAATAAATCCTAAGACAAACGAAGAAGAGGTTAGACAGTTGGTTACGGATGAATCGTTTGCAGGATTTGCCTTTAAAGTACAAATTGATCCTCATGTGGGTAAAATCACATATGTTCGTATTTATTCAGGAAAGATTTCGTCGGGTTCGTATGCTTACAATAGTTCGAAAGATGTTAAAGAACGTATTGGTCGTTTACTTATCATGCACGCAAATCAGCGTGAAGAGGTAAAGGAAGCATACGCAGGTGAAATAGTCGCGGTTGTTGGATTTAAAGAAACTATAACCGGAGATACTCTCTGTGATGAAACAAAGCCAATTATTCTGGAGCAAATTTCATTTCCTGAGCCTGTTATCTCACTTGCAATAGAGCCAAAGACAAAAACCGATCAAGAAAAACTCGGTGAAGCTCTCAAAAAACTTATGGAAGAGGATCCAACCTTTACCGTAAAAACTGATCATGACACAGGACAGACTATTATCTCTGGTGTTGGTGAGTTACAGCTTGAGGTAAAAGTCGAGACAATGAAGCGAGATTTTGGAGTTGAGGCAAACATCGGTGCACCTCAAGTTGCTTACAAAGAGACAATTGCCAAGAGTGCAGAAGGAGAAGGAAAATATATTCGTCAGACCGGAGGTCGTGGTCAGTATGGTCACGCAATGATCAGACTAGAGCCTATGCCACGAGGTGAAGGATACGAGTTTGTAGATGCAATTAAAGGAGGAGCAATCCCAAGAGAATTTATAGCTCCAATTGATAAAGGTATCCAGGAAGCAATGGAGCGCGGAGTACTGCTTGGCTACCCGCTTACAGATGTAAAAGTTACTTTATATGATGGATCATTCCACGATGTGGATTCATCTGAGATGGCATTTAAGATTGCAGGCAGCATGGCATTTCAAGATGGATCTAAAAAAGCAGGACTAGTACTTTTAGAACCAATTATGAAAGTCGAAGTTACAACTCCCGAAGAGTTTATGGGGTCAGTTATTGGTGATCTGTCTTCGAAACGAGCGCAGATTGCGGGTACTGAAGAGCGTGGAAATGCGCGCATTGTTTTGGCTATGGTACCACTTTCAGAATTATCAGGATACGCAACAACTCTTAGGTCAATGACACAAGGACGTGCTTCAAGTTACATGGAAGCTTCTCACTACGAGGAAGTACCTCAAAATATCGTGCAGGCAATGCTTGCAAAATCCACCTTCACAGGAAGAATTGAGTAATCCGCCCACATAGTTATTAGTTCACAGTTCATAGTTCACGGTCCTTCAAAGAAGGATAACAACTTTTCAACCTTCTAACTTTATAACTTTAAAACTTTTAACTTTCTAACCTTTTAATATTAAATACTAAATTGGAAGACTATTTCCTGTTATAATTACCACATGGCTCGTGTAAAACTTTCAGAACTTACTGCAAAAAAACTGTTGCATAATTATTTAGAGATCCCTTATTTTGGAAACTCAGATCCAGACTCTTTAGACACAAATAAAAAGTATGTTGTCAAAGTTGACGAGGGTATTAAAAAACGTATGAAGCGAGGTCTGCTTGCAATAGATAGTTCGCCTGATCAGGTTCGAAAATTTATAAGCGAAATGCAAGCAAAAGGTTTTAAGCATTTTATCATTGAAGAAATGGTGCCTCATGATCAGGCGGAGGAAAGGTATATAGCAATCGAGAGGGTTCGAGAAGGATTTAGAGTATTCTACTCGCAATCAGGGGGTATAGATATTGAGGAATCTCAAAGCGGACAAGAAACAATAATTCACGCAGAAAACGAAACTGACGAAACGGCATTAATTGAACAGAAGCTAGGAGTACCACAGCTTTTTATTTCTCAGGTGCTTGGGGTGATGAATAAATATCATTTCTCATTCGTAGAGATTAATCCTTTAGTGGTAATGGAAAACTTCAACATTCATATTCTTGATCTTGCGGTAGAGGTGGATAGCGCTGGAAAATATTTTGTAGAAGAGGCATGGAAAGAAGATGATTTTAGGTTTGGAGAAGTAAAGGAAAAAACAGATGAAGAAAAAAATATTGAAAACCTTTCTGTCAAATCGCAAGCATCATTTAAATTTGTTCCATTAAATCCGAACGGATCAATATTTGTATTATTATCTGGAGGTGGCGCCAGTATTGTTATTGCTGATGAAGTTGCCAACTTAGGTTATGGTAAAGAGCTGGCAAACTATGGTGAATACAGCGGAAATCCTAATGAGGAAGAAACTTATTTGTATACAAAAAATTTGTTAAGCTTTTTGCTTAAATCAGGATCAAACAAAAAAGTACTAATAATTGCGGGAGGAGTCGCTAATTTTACGGATATCCGAATCACTTTTAGAGGAATAATTAAGGCAGTAGAAGAGGTAAAAGAAGAGTTAAAAAAACATGAGGTGAAGGTATTTGTTCGTAGAGGCGGACCAAATCAGGAAGAAGGGTTAAAGATAATGAGAGATTTTCTAAAAAGAGAAGACTTGTTTGGAGAAGTCAAAGGACCAGAAATGATACTTACAGATATCGTGAAGGAAGCAGTACATAATTAACCTAATTAGTACTTGGGACTTGACTAGGTTAATTAGGTCAATTAGATTAATTAGAAATTTAATATGGTAAATATAGAGCAATTGAGAAATATCGATCATAAAATACTCTGTGTTGGCAGTCATCCTGCAATTATTCAGAGTATCTTAGATTTTGATTATTTGTCAGGTAAAAATAAACCGAGTGTAGTAGCTATTATTGCAGGGGGCAGAAAATATGAACGTTACTTCTATGGTAAAAAAGAAGTCGCAGTTCCGGTATTTTCAAGCACATCAAACCTTCCTGCAGAGATAAAAGAGTCGATCACATTATTCATAAATCTTTCTTCAGGCAGAAGAGCTCTTAACTATTCACAGGACGTCTTGCAGATACCCTCAGTTTTAGGAGGAGTTATCTTTGCAGAAGATGTACCAGAGGAACACGCACTAACGCTATATCGCAAAGCTAAAGTACAAAATAAATTTCTTGTGGGTCCGGCAAGCGTAGGAGTACTAATACCTAATATATTAAAGCTTGGAGCAGTGGGTGGAGTAGACTACCGTCAATTTGTAGAGTCTAAGTTGTTTATACCCGGAAATGTTGCGGTTTTTTCTGCAAGCGGTGGCATGACCAATGAACTAATACGTATTGTAACTCAGCAAAATAAAAGAGTGTCATTTGCTTTAGCATTTGGAGGAGACAGATTTCCTCTCTTTCAGCCAGTAGACGCATTTATGTTAGCGCAAGAAGATCCTAGTACAGAAACAATAATATATTTTGGTGAATTAGGAGGAACAGATGAGTATGATATTGCAGAGTTACTTAAAGAAGGCAAAATAACAAAAAAAGTTATCGTATATATCGCAGGCGTAATCTCAGACTACTTTGAAGAACCTCCTCAGTTTGGACACGCAAAAGCGATGGCAAAAAATAAGGGAGAAGGAGCAAAAGAAAAGAGTGAAGCATTAAGAGAAGCGGGAGCTATAGTTGCCCAATCATTTGACGAGTTTATAAAAGAAGTGGAATCATTGACTTCTGTGCAAAGTGAGGAAAAATCCGTAGATACTTCTGTCTTTGAAAACCGGCAACCATCAGTAATTGCATCGACCATAAGCGGTGATGTAGACGGTGTTACTACCGTACTTGGTGAAGATTTACTTTCTATGGCAAAAAATCACTCATTTGCTGCAATTGTTTCATCTATGTTTTTAGGTAGAAAAATCCAAAGCAAGGAGTTTGAGAATTTTGTTGATTTCATATTACGTATCTTAGTTGAACATGGTCCCTATGTCTCGGGTGCGGTTAATACAATAGTCACTGCCAGAGCAGGACGAGATCTATCATCAAGTCTTGCAGCAGGGATACTTACGGTGGGTCCTCGTTTTGGTGGAGCAATAAATCAAGCAGCTGCAAACTGGATAAATGGAGTAGTTAAGGGTTTACGCCCAATTGATTTCGTAGAAGACTTTGCAAAAAAACGAGAGTATATAGCAGGTATTGGACATCGAAAGTATCGGGTAGACTTTCCTGATCCTCGAGTAAGGGAAATTTTAAAGTTTGCAGAGCAATTAGAAAAAAAACGTTTCACAAACTTTGCCCAATCTGTTGAAGATATCACTGTAGGTAAAAAAGGCAATCTTATTTTAAATGTTGACGGAACAATCGCCGCAGTATTGCTTGACATACTAGCTGAGAAAGAAGGTTATTCTGACGAACAACTGCATGATTTAGTGCAAACGGAGTTTTTCAACGCTTTATTTATTCTTTCTCGTTCGGTTGGTTTTATGTCTCATTTCCTGGATCAAAAGAGAATAGATGAAGGGCTTTTTAGGTTACCAAATAAGTTGGTAGCAGATTTAAGCGATACATAGTTATGAAAGAATCTGAGGCAGGGCTGAATAAAGTATTAAAGCTCGTTGGTTTAAAAACTGAAACGCAAGAAGAAGCAATAGTAAATCACAATGATATGATGGACAACTGTGAAGCCTGTTTGGTTGCCATGAACTGTGAGTGCAGGGAAGAACTCATTATCGCAATTAAAACATCTTCTAAAAGTTTTAATCAGATCATTAAGGATTGTCCTAGAGGTTGGGAAGGTGAAGATCATGGAGAAATGTATAGGTACTTATTGACAGAGAATACTCATATTCCAGTGAGCGAAGAGCAGAAAGTAACTGAGGTGATCCTAAGTCCAGGAGTATCGTGTGATATAAATAATCATCCTCAACCGTTACGAAGTATTGGCCCTTTTAGAATATCAGGAAGAACTCCTATACAGCATGATCTGATAAATCTATACTTAGACCACAATGGTAGACCAAAGAATCGATATCTTAAGATACCTACTACTAAGACAGCTAACAGTACAGAATTAAGTAGAGAAAATAGTGATTATATAGAGTCTGACAAACAAGAAAGTATTCGAGATTTTGGAAGTGATTTCTAACAATAAGCTCGCTTTGATATAATTGCATAATGAATGTTCATGAAAATTATGATTTAGCTCCGCTTCTCTGGTATAAAATTGGGGGTAAAGCGCGGTACTTTTTAGAGTGTAAAAGCAGAATTGATGTTCTGAGTGCACTCGACTACATTGATAAGAAAAATATTTCTAAAGTTTTTTTTCTGGGAATAGGGTCAAATTTAATTTTTACAGATGAGTTCTATGATGGGGCAGTTATTTATTTGGCAAAGCCGGATACTCCATCATTCACAGTTGATGAAAATATAGTTAGTTCATATTCAGGCGAGATATTGGGAGATTTAATATTGTTTTCTTTTGAACATCAGCTTACTGGACTTGAATGGGCAGGAGGTTTACCCGGTACTGTTGGGGCTGGAGTAAGAGGAAATGTGGGGGCATTTGGAGGAGAGATAAAAGATTGCGTTGTGACCGTTGAAGTTGCTGTCATCGAAAACGGGCAAGTTAGAACCAGAACACTGACCAATGATGAGATGAATTTTTCCTATCGCACGAGTGAAGTTAAGTTAAACAAAAAGATGATTATATTATCGTCAAATTTTCAATTAAAAAAAAGCTCGCCTGAAGAAATGCAAAAAGCCCGTGAAGTATACAATGCAAATATTCAGTATCGAAAAGACAGGCACCCTTTAGAACTACCTAACTGCGGGTCAGTATTTAAAAACATTTCAAAAAAAGATGAAGTAGAAAAAGTATTAAATGTCTGGTCTGATATCTCAGACAAGGTTAGAAACGATTGGTACGGAAAAGTTAGTATGGGCTATATTATTAACCGCTTAGGATTTGCAGAATATAGAGTGGGAAACGCTCAAGTTAGCGGTAAGCATAATAACTTTATCGTAAACCTAGGTGGAGCAAAAGCAAGTAATGTGAAACAAATTATCTCAGAGATTCAGCAAAAGGTTCAAGAAACATTTGGATTTACTCCTGAAGTTGAAGTGGAGATTGTGGAGTAGTTAGTATAAAAAAGGAACAAGCTTTTGAGTCTGTGCTTTGTAATTTCCGTATTCTTTAAAGTGACGATCAAGGTATTTTTCTTCCATGTGAGTTTTGTAGAGCACCACCCCTACTAGAACTACAAATACAAGCATTCTGCTTGGAAGAGGATCTGAAATTAGCAAAGATGTCGCAATGAGAAGAATACTTGTGTACATCGGATGACGTATGAGTCTATACGGACCTGAGGTTACTAATGCAGCGTTTTCAGGAATTTCAGGCAGAAGGTTAAACTTAGTTGTTCTAAATGCATATAAGGACCAAATAGCTAAAAATACTCCTGCAATAAATATTATAAAAACAAACGGATCTTCAGGAATTAAAGGCCCAGAGAAAAAGAGATATCCAATCGCGAATAACTGTATAAATACCAACACAATAGATTTAATATTCTTTGGCATATCTGTAGTATAGCACAAGATAGGATTTAGTTATTAGTTCACGGTTCTTGGTTCACAGCTACAATTTTTACCTTATATGATTTCTGTTCTGTCAGCTGGCGGACTCTTAATTATTCTTCGCCGATTATAATGAGGGCGTCTCCAGCACCGGTATAGTCTGTAGATGTTTCTCCGATTGTATACGAACTGCTGAGATCTTCTTGAAGTAATTCAAGATACTCTTTTTTTTCAGATGATATTTGAATTTCAGTTTCTTCGTAGTCAAAGTTACCTGCGTTACTAGTTGAACGGACAGTATATCCAAGTCCCTTAAGGATATCAGATGCTTTTTTTGCAACTCCTGCTGCTCCGCTTCCATTATGAATAACAATAGATAATTCAGCACGATCTAGTTCCTCTGATGATTTTTCGCTTGATGATTCTGTATCAGTAATTTGTGGTGATGGAGTGATCTGTTCCTGTTCTATCGGTTCTTCAAATTCTATTGGTGTGGGCACAGAGTTCTGAGTCTCTCCTGCACGGGAGCTTAAGTACTGTGCAGCGCCTACTCCAATAACTAAAATTAATAAAAGTATTAAAACAATGTACAGAGCTTTTCCAGGTGATCGCGGTGCAGAGTTAGAGGATCGGGATGCATATGATTGAAATGGTGGTAATTTATCTGCCATAAAAGCTTACTTATAATACCACAATTAGTTCAAAAATTGAAAGAAATTTATGGCTGTTTCTCTTTTTTATCTATTATAAACTCCCCGCTTGGTGCTATCACTTTTTTCTGTTCTCTTGATTGATGGTTCGTGTGTGCTTGTTTTTGCTGATATCCATGTTTAGTTTGTTGAGGTCTTGTTTGTGCTTTATGTTGACTGCTATGTTGTCTATGATGAGGTTTCTGATTTTGATTATTTTTCATTTCACCTGGTGAATATTGTTTTTGTTGGTCCAGACTTTTTTCCTCTTTTGAACTTGATTGATGAGGTTTATGAAAATCTGATGGTTTATTGTGTGTCTTAGCTTGTGAGGTATTTACCTGATGACTTTTTATCTCAGGCTTTTTGTCTTGTCGTTCTTCACGTCTTGAAATATCAGGAGCATTATCATCCTCTTCTTTTTTTTCTACATAAGGTTTAGTATACCTTTCATTTGATACTTTGATGACTTTTTCTCGATTCTTGTTAGCGCTTCTAGGTAGAGGAAGTGTGTAAGCCATAAATGGAGAAGTAGTAACTCCGTCAATATAAAGTTTGAGTAACGCTTGGTAATTTCCCAGGGCAAGTAAGTCTTCTTGCTTAAACCGTTCTCCATACTCTTTTGCGAGATACTCTGCATCCTGTGCTCCAACGATAAATGTCATAAGCGTTCCAACATTTCCAAAAATTGCTGCCATTAACTCTTCGGGGATCTGCGCGGTATACTGGTTAGCCAAAATTAGATCAAGCCGATATTTTCTCGCTTCAGAAAGAATTTTAATGAAAGACGTAGTAGCAAAGTTTTGAAACTCATCTACATACAGGTAGAAATCCTGACGTTCTTCTTCGGGTATGTCAACTCGGCTCATAGCAGCAAGTTGCATCTTAGTGATAGTCATAGCACCGAGTAGTGCGGCATTATCCTCTCCTAGTTTTCCTTGAGATAAGTTAAACAGGATTATTTTTTTGGAATCCATGGCCTCTCTCAGATTTACCGTTGAGCGGGGTTGTCCTACAATACCGCGAATGGTATTCGAAGATAAAAACTGTCCCACTTTGTTCAAAATTGGACCGATTGCGTCTGATTTATTTCGATCTGGCATTTTTTCAAACTCGTTGATCCAGAAATTTCTTATAACAGGATCCTCAAGCTTTTCTACAATACGTGCACGGAATTTAGCATCAGTCAAGATACGCGGCACCATCATAAGAGTTGCATCAGGTATCTCAAGCAGTGAAAGTATTACATTTCGCAATATATATTCAAGTCGAGGCCCCCATGAGTCTCCATACAACTTATGGAAAATCGCAACAATACCTGAGGAGACAAGGTCTTTGTGCTGACTTCCTGCTTCGAGTGGATTAATCGAAAATGTTCCACCAAAGTCGCCAGGATTAAGATAAATTACGTCATTGATTCTATTTGATGGTACATAGTCTAGTATCACTTCTGTTAAATCTCCGTGCGGATCAATGACCGCACAACCCTCACCATTGCGCATATCGTTGATTACCATATTTGCGATAAGCGTGGACTTACCTGACCCTGTTTTTCCAATAATATATTGGTGTCGTCTACGATCTTTTTTCTTAATACCAAACACTGCCAGAGAGTTACGATACTCGGTACGCGCAAAAAAATTGACATCTTTTTTCTCTCCTTCACTTAAGGTTTGGGCAACAGGTAGGTTTTCTGGAGGATCAGATAAGATGGTTTTAGTCCAGGTAATGTTTGGAATATTTGAGAGCGTGGTGTTAGGAAAATGGTATAAAGTTGAGACCTCAGATAGATTTAAAATTTGATATCGTGGAACAAACTTTGGCGATCGTTGAGCTATAGCCTGGTAAAGACTATCTTGCTGCCACGGAAAAGTACGTTGGGTTCCAATGCTGTTGCCGTTTGCATTGTTAAAAACTGAAAAGCTTGTCGCAAGCCTGCTGTACAGTGAAGTATCAGGGCTTTTTACCAGGAGTCTTATTCCTACCCGAAATCCATGTTCAGCTGTTTTGGTAGGTACAATACTTGCGTAAGGATTAGGAGACGTTGTGCCGTCTGCATTTTTGGTCGGTTGTACGGCAGAGTTTGCGGCAGATTGCCATTTGCTGCTTGTCGGAACAAGCAGATACTGAATCAGTACACTGTCATTAACTGATAGCTTCGCTAAAACTCCCAGAAGTGACGATAGCGGATCTACGTCTTTGGTGTCTCTGAAAGTTTTCAGGGGTAAGTAATAAGGACCTTTAAGCATGAGTCGTCCAAACCTAATCTGATCTCCATTTTGCTGATCGGGTTTAAAAATTTCAGGAATAAAATCCGGAACTTTAGTGATCAACGCGCGCGGGTATTGAGATAAGATCTGACTCTCAATAAACGGTTGATAATCTTTAGGAATTACGAGGTAAAAATGAACTTGTTGGTTAATATATGCAATCTCCAGACTGAGCGGAATACCTGTCTTATAAAATAAAAAAACTTTATTCATCAGTCCGGTAAATGAAGCAAGCAATTGGACCATGTTGTCAGGGGTTTCCTCAGTGGTTCTCGGAGTTTTGATTTGTAAGATTACTTTATCTTCCATAGACAGGTACGTAAATTATAGCAAATGCAGGATATTCTGGGTGCTCTATTTTATTGTGTTTTACCCTCCGGAGTAGATCCGGAGGGTAGTGTATGACGTGTTAGACCGTCACAGTCTGCTCTGAACGAATATCTTCAGGTGTTATGACTCGTGGGCCGTCAGTTAGAACTCGGCATAAAAAATTGAGCTCTTCTTCGTTCACCAAGACTGAATCTGAGTGATTCTCCTTTTCTAGTTCACGTCTCAAATTAGAAGGAGGAGCTAGATGTGCGATTAGTTGTCGCGTATACCCTCTTTTTCTCGCAATCGCCAAAACCTTAGATATCTCAACCGGATATCTTTTTTTTCCACTCATCGAATGGACCTTTCTATGACAAACGAGCAGTCACATCAAGCAATGACTCTCAGCATAAATAAAAGTATAAAAATTATATCAAAACTTAGACTATAAGTCATTTAATCCCTTCGTTTAGTATGATAAAATTGCAGGCAAACAAATATTAAAGATTTGTGATTTATGATTTATGGTATAAGAGATAGGGAAGCGAATAAGTATTTATATTTTGAAAGCTAATATGAAAAATAAATTTTTCATCATCGATTTTGATTCTACTTTTGTAACTATCGAAGCGCTTGATTCACTTGCCGAAATTGCTTTGAAAAACAACCCTCAAAAAGATCAAATTCTTCAGCAGATAAAAGGAATCACTCATCTTGGCATGGAAGGCAAGATGTCATTTACTCAAACACTCGAGCAAAGACTATCATTATTCTCAGCAGACAAATCTCATATTGAGGCTCTAGTCAAACTTCTAAAAAAGAATATTACACCCTCAATATTAAGAAATAAATCTTTTTTTAAAAATTATGCACAGAATGTATATATTATCTCCGGAGGGTTCAGTGAATATATAAAACCAATTGTAACAACTTTAGGAATACCGACAGAGAATATTTTGGCAAATGAATTTAAGTTTAAAAATAATGAAATTGTCGGGTTTAACTATCAGAATCCGTTATCCCAAAAACAGGGCAAGGTGAAAGCAGTTAAGTCACTTAAATTAAAAGGTGAGGTATACGTTATTGGGGATGGATATACGGATTATGAGATTAAAAAACACAAGGCAGCAAATTATTTTTATTGTTTTACCGAGAACGTGCGACGTGATAGCGTAGCAAACCTTGCTGACCGTGAAGTAGCAAGTTTTGATGAAGTGCTATACGAAGTACATCTAGAAAGGTCACAATCATATCCAAAAAGTAAGATGAAGGTACTGCTATTGGAAAACATACACGACGTCGCAGTACAAAAGTTCAAGGATGAGGGATACCAGGTAAAAACGTACAATAAAGCCTTGTCTGAAGATGAGCTAATCAAAGAACTAAAAGATGTTTCTATTTTAGGAATTCGCTCAAAAACCGAAATTACAAAACGTGTTTTAGATAACTCTCCTAAACTTATCGCCATAGGTGCATTTTGTATTGGGACTAATCAAATTGATCTGGATGTGGCAGCAAACAAAGGAATTATTGTATTTAATGCACCTTATAGCAATACCAGAAGCGTAGTCGAGATGGTTATTGGGGAAATAATAGTTCTGACGAGAGGAATTGTCGATAAAAGCAATATGCTACATGATGGGGTATGGGATAAATCCGCTGAAGGAAGTCACGAGATTAGAGGTAAAACCCTAGGAATTATTGGTTATGGAAACATCGGATCACAGCTTTCAGTGGTAGCAGAAAACTTGGGAATGAAAGTGCTGTTTTATGATCTGGAGACAAAACTCGCATTAGGGAACGCTGAACAGGTAAAGAGCATGAGCCAACTTCTGTCTAAGTCAGACATTGTAACTCTTCATGTAGACGGAAGACCTGAAAACAAAAACTTAATATCTAGTAAGGAGTTTGCAAAAATGCGTGATGGGGTAGTCTTTATAAACCTTGCCAGAGGACATGTAGTTGATATTCCAGCGCTCAAGTCAGCTCTTGAATCAGGAAAATTACGGGGAGCTGCGGTAGACGTGTTTCCAAAAGAGCCACGAGGAAAAGACGAAGAGTTCGAAAGCGAGTTAAAGGGACTCCCTAATTTGATTCTTACTCCTCATATCGGAGGGAGTACTCAAGAGGCACAACTTAATATAGGTGAGTTTGTTTCAGATAAAATATCTCAGTATGTGGATTCTGGAAACAGTAACTTTGGGGTTAATTTTCCTCAGATTTCACTTCCTTCACTTCATAAAGCTCATAGGTTTCTGCACATACACGAGAGCTCTCCTGGTGTACTGGCTGAGATAAATAAAATACTTGCCAAACATAATATCAATATACTCGGACAATACTTAAAAACTATTGATAAGATCGGATATGTGGTCACCGACGTTAACAGATCTTACAAAGAAAATGTTGTTAATGAACTACAATCAGTAAAAGGAACAATAAGATTAAGAGTGTTGTATTGAGAATAAAATAATAACTATGTCAAATATCTACTTCACTGTTGGACCATCGCAAGCGTATCCAACAATCGATAAACATATACAGTCTGCATTGAAAGAGGAGATTATCTCTCTCAACCATCGTGGAAAATCTTTTACGTCTCTATATCAAAGTGCTGAAGAACGTTTAAAAGAGTTATTGTCTATTCCTACTGAATATTCAGTGTTTTTCCTTTCATCCGGGACTGAGGGTATGGAGAAAGTGATACAAAATACGGTTGAGAAATATTCTTATCACATTATTACAGGAACTTTCGGCGATCGATTTTATCAAACAGCAAAAGAGTTAGGAAAAGTAGCAAGTTCTTATTTTTTTAATCCTACGGAAGGCTTTAGGGCAGCTGATGTTGTAGTTCCTGAGAATGCTGAGTTAATAGCCTTTACTCACAATGACACGAGCACTGGCATGCAAATTCCAATGAGTGAGATTTATGCTATTGGTAAGCAAAATCCTGATGCGTTAATCGCAGTTGATACTGTGTCCTCAATGCCTGCTGTAGATATTGATTACCCCAAAGTTGATGCGGTATTCTTCTCAGTACAAAAAGGATTTGGGATGCCAGCTGGTCATGGAGTTCTAATTGTTAGTCCTCGCGCGATAGAAAAAGCAAAAAAATTATCTGATGCAGGAGTAAACATCGGATCTTATCACAATTTTATACATCTGCAAAAATATGCCCAAAAGTTTCAGACTCCTGATACTCCTAATGTATTAGGGATCTATCTACTAAACAAGATACTTGGTGATTTTCTTGAACTAGGAATACACACTATTAGGCAAAGTACAAAAGACAAATCAACCATGATGTACGACTTTTTTAAAAATACTGATAGATATTCACCACTTGTATCAGATATTGAGATACGCTCTGATACTACTTTAGTTGTACAGGTAAAAGGAGGATCAAAAGACATTATTGAAAATCTTAAAAAGCAAGGCATTATTATTGGAAGTGGTTATGGCGAGAATAAGAATGACCATATACGTATAGCCAATTTTCCTGCACACACCCTAGATGATGTTAACCACTTGATTACTGCACTAAAAAACATGTAGACTAACAATTCATATGAGATTGCAAGTCGGAGATATTGCGCCTAGTTTTGAACTTTACGATCAGCACAAAGAACTACATGATCTTGAAGATTATGAGGGTGAGTGGGTTATCCTCTACTTTTATCCCAAAGATGATACGCCCGGTTGTACAACAGAAGCATGTAATTTTAGAGATAATCTAGCAGAGTTGCAAAAACAAGCGGTACTTCTGGGAGTAAGTGCTGATACAGCTGAGTCGCATAAAAAATTTGATGAAAAATATAATCTTGAATTTCCTTTACTAGCAGATCCTGATAAGCAGGTAATTGAGAGCTACGGAGCAGATGGGATGATTTTTCCTAAGAGAGTAACATTTTTAATTAGTCCTGAGGGAATGATCGAAAAAGTGTATGACAATGTTGACCCAGATACTCATGCTGCAGAAATTATGGCTGATCTAAGACTCCTAAAATCAGAATAAAAAAATACCCCTAAGATTTACAAAGGGGTATTAAATTTACTTTCAAATATATTCGCTAAGTCGTCCGGATCGGTATTTAAAATATCTGCGATCTGACATAAGTTATCCCATCTTAAAGGTATAAGTGAACCTATCCAAGGACGATTTGCCTGATGATAGATTGGCACACCACAATCTTGTAAGTCTTTGAGGGTAAGTCCTTTCCTCTTACATTCGTATGCAAGGTCAATATAATTGATATAGTATATTTTCACCTTCTTTCCTCGAGTTTCAATTCCCGAGAGCAGAGTAATGACTATCAACCCCGAAGTGGCAAAGACTACGATTAGCATGCCTAAAAGCACTATTTTAACCTTTCAAAATAGGTGCCCTTGCCTGAAATGACAAGGGCACTGATAGGTGGGTCAAAAGTAGGGAATGAGCCAGAGTAAGCCTAACGTGAATGCCCAGATTGTGAATATCAAAAACCCAATCCAGCCGATGTACTGCAAAGTCTTGCAGTGTTTTGCTATTGTCTGCAAAGTCTTCCGGGGATCATCATGGTGAGCGTAGTATAGCCAATTGGTTAAGATCCCTATGGCTATACAACCGTATCCACCAAAGAATAGTCACCAAAATGAGAATGACCCTGGCACACTCCTCTCCTTTCTATTGTTCATGTGCTAGAAACTACAATGCGCAAATGCAAATCGTTTCAGTTAAAGGATTATACATAAATTCAATACAGGATTCAAACTATAAGCTTGTTTATGAGTCTGTAGGACTTTAAACAAAGAGGCAAGTGGAGTATAATAACAAAACTCTTCGTAAATATGAATAATAATCTCATTAAATGTACTCACTGCGGAAAAGACATTGAGATCTCCGAAGCATTAACACATCAGCTCAAAGCAGAGGTATCTGCTTCTCTTGAATCCGAGTATAAACAAAAAGTAGAGGCACTCTCAAAAGAAGCTGAAGAAAAAGCGATGAAAAAAGCTACAGAGTCAATGGAGCTTAAGTTCAAAGATATTGAAAATGAGGCTAAAGAAGCAAGAGAACGTGGAAAAAAACTCCAGGAAGAGCTGCTAGAAGCAACACGCGCCATGCGTGAGCTTAGAGAAAAAGATGAGCAGCGTGAGCTGGAAATGGAGAAAAAAATTTCCCAAATGCAGAACACGCTTAAAGAAGAGATAACCAAACAGTATTCTTCAGAATTCAGGCTAAAAGAGCTTGAGAAAGATAAAGTTATAAATGACCTTAAGAAAGCTTTAGACGATGCTCAGCGCAAAGCACAGCAGGGCAGTATGCAGACACAAGGTGAAGTGCTTGAGTTAGATCTTGAGCAGGCACTAGGACTTGCATTTCCTACAGATATTATCGAGCCGGTTGAAAAAGGTATTCGTGGAGCCGATATTAAACATACCGTAAAAACGATGCACGGAAATGTTTGTGGCGTAATATTATGGGAAACCAAGCGCACAAAATCCTGGTCAGATGAGTGGGTAACTAAATTAAAAGACGATCTCAGAGCTGAAAAAGCGCATATACCGGTTATTGTCTCAGCTGTTTTACCTAAAGAAGCCGAGTCAGGAATGGGACTAAAAGATGGTGTGTGGGTGGTAAGTTTTTCATTGTTTATTCCTCTTGCGAGAATCTTACGGGATAAGCTAGTGGAAGTGGCGAGGGAAAAGTTTATGGCTCAAAGCAAAGAAGGTAAGTCAGAACAACTGTACGGTTATATAACCAGTCACGAGTTCCGTCAGCAAATTGAGGCAATGCTTGAAGTATACGCGAGTATGAAAGATCAGATAGATAAAGAGCGCAGAGCATATGAAAAACTTTGGAGTCAGCGGGAAATGCAAGTAGAACGGATGTTTCGCAGTACTGCAAGAATTGTCGGAAGTATTCAAGGTACGGTTGGTTCTTCATTAAATCAGATAAAAGGCTTAGAGCTACTTGAACTCGAAGAAAGTACTCAATAACTTCTTCAAATCATTCCATTTTGTTATAATCACGCTTATCGTTATAATTGCTCGTTAAGAAAGGAAGTTCGATTGAATAGCTTTTTCAGGCGTAACTTTGATTTGCTGAAACCGCTATCTATTCTCGTAGGTGTTTGGATCTCAGTGACTCTACTATTCAAAGGCTTGAGCATAGAGTCATTTAAACTGAGTAGTGTGTTAGCCATCAGTATTTTTTTACTGCTTTCCTATCGTAGTGCAAAGACAGAGTATAAGAGGTGGGAAAAGGACAATTAATGCCGGAGTTTATTACGACTTCAACTCTCTTATTTTTATTTTTTGTATGCAGTGTTACGTGGGTAAACTCTTGGAAAAGATATTACCAATATAGAAAACAGGGAAGTCCTCGAACTCAGGATAGAGTTATAAAACTCTATATCAAAACTAGACAAGTAGCCATTATAGGTATGGCTGTTACTTCGGGGATCGTGCTAATCGTCTACGAACGATACTATGCTGTTACTGTCTGTTTCTTAATTGGTGCTGTTGTCGGTTTTTACTGGCATCGAATTAGCAGTATGATTGAGCGATATAACTAGTTTATGCGCCTTGAGATAATATCAATAGGCGCATCTCTCTTGTTTTTTAACAAAAATTAGTTGCATAATGAATTATGGCCGCAATGGGTACAATTCCAGTGAATGAACCAAGAAAAAGGTTTTTCAAATCCTTTGAAGCGAAATCTCTGCGCAAAAGATCATTTCTAACTCGAATTTCTGATAAGTTAACAGCATTTTGCGGATCTACATACTTTCTTGTCTTTCATGTAATCTTTTTTACTGTTTGGATTGCAGTTAATACTGGCCAAATTCCTGGGGTCGCTATTTACGATGAGTTTCCTTTCGGATTGTTGACTATGGTTGTGTCTCTTGAAGCAATATTTTTAGCCATATTTGTCTTGGTGTCCCAAAATCGTCAAGCAAACATAACAACTGTTAGAGACGAAGTTAATATGAAAGTGAATCTAATTGCAGAAGAGGAAATTACCAAGATTTTGCACTTGCTAGCAGAAATGCGCGTACATATGGGAATAAAAAAGAAAGATGAGGAGCTGGAAGAGATGCTAGGTAGAATAGATACAGGAAACATAGAGCAATCTATTCTAAATCAGCTACAGAGAGCAGATAAGCCTATTCATCAGGACATTTCAAAACCTTTAGATATTCTTAAAAAGCCGGTTAAAGCGATTAACGACATGATGCAAGAAAACAAATCTTGACAAATATATTGTCACTATGATTGACTAGATATATGGCAAAGAAAGCAGCAAAAAAAAGATATCAAGAACTAACCCAGCCTACACAAACCTCCAGAGTACTTACATGGTTGTTACTTCTATTAGTTCCTGTGATTGCCTTCTTTCTAGGTATGCGTTATCAAGAATCTCAATCTAACCTACAGATTTTAGAACTTAAAGAACAGATGATGTACGAACAGTTAAACCCAGCCACTCCTTCAGCAGATCTCCCGTAGTCAGATAACAAATATCAGATAATTCTTCTGTGTTATAATCTTGATATGGAACTTCTAATTCTTCTGGTACCTTTACTACTCGTTATTTTAGTTTCAATTAAGCAAGTTAATCAATACGAGAGAGGTGTAAAGTTTCAGTTCGGTAAGTATGTGTCTATCATGGAGCCGGGTTGGAGACTTGTATGGCCAATTATTCAAGGATGGCAAAAAGTTGATATCCGTACAAAAGCAGTTGATGTGCCTGATCAAGAGGCAATTACCAAAGACAATATTTCAGCTCGAATTAATGCTGTAATTTATTACCGTGTATCTCATGTAGAAAAAGCGGTGCTTGAAGTAGAAGATTTCTATTACGCAGTCTCACAGCTTGCACAAACTACGATGCGTAATGTAGTAGGTGAGACCTCACTTGATGATCTTTTGTCTCAGAGAAACAAAGTAGCTGACAAAATCCAAAATATAATTGATAAGGCCACAGATCAATGGGGAATAAAGGTAGAGTCGGTAGAGTTAAAAGACATTTTATTACCTGAGGAAATGAAAAGAGTGATCGGACGACAGGCAGAAGCAGAGCGTGAGCGACGTGCGATAATCATAAGGGCAGAAGGTGAAAAAGCTGCTGCGGAAAATATTGCAAAAGCAGCAGATGTACTTGCTAAAACTACAGGCGGTCTGCATATCCGTACACTTCAGACACTTAATGAAGTATCAAGTGATAAATCTAATACTGTAATATTTGTGACGCCCCTTGAGGTTCTGCGAGCTTTCGAGAACTTTATTAAAAAATAGACTTTTACACGATTATTACCCTTTACTAATTGAATACTGTCCTCTGAGAAATAAAGTTATCGTTCGTAATTTTTAGTTCCTAAACTACAACTAAATAAAATTTTCCCAAAACGTGTTGGATGAGATTCTTTGGACATTTAGTCAGTGTTTAAATAGCCATCATTCAGCTGTACAAGAGCGTTACGGAAATAGGAGGACCCGTTTCGCAGTTCAGGTGGGGACCGGTTGAATGGATGAGCACGAAATACGAGGTAGCACGTTTATTATCAGTACCCATTGGAAGGGGACCAATGCATGGATCAGACTCCAATCACCGATGCTGAGTCCGGGAAGAAGAGCGTACAGGAAGAAGGCGTGATTATAAATACAATCACGGGGGAGATCAATGATCTCAAAGATGTCTCATTACTGCCGCAGATTGACCCAACTCAGGTTGAAGGTCTCATAGACGTCTTGCATTACCACAGCGGAAAGCGCGTCACACGGCTTGAAGTATGGGAGTCGAAACAGGCGTTTGATCAAGCGAGGAAAAGTCCTTTCTATCAAAGCCAGCACCATCTGATAAGTATGGTTCTATCTCAGGTTCAGATCGAGCGGGGAGAGCTTATCCCATCGACATATCTTCAGTAATAGCCGATTGAGGAGTACCAATAGAATGGTACTTACTTAATAGGCAAAGCCGGGGGGTAGATATTGTTATCTATGCTATGTCGAACTGCTGCAATGGCGCAGCACGGAGATATACGTTTTACAGTCTACCTTCCGGTTATTCATATTTTTAGGTTTGAGTTTTATACTCTTCTTTTACTTTCTCTGTGTATTTGGACATTAGCTTTTGGATTTTAGGATTTATTACAAATGTACAATAAGGTTTATTTCTATTTTTTTCGTAGTAATCTCTGTGATAATCTTCTGCGGGATAAAATGCTTCAAACTGAGTAATCTCAGTGACAATGGGATCTTTAAACTCTTTTGAAAGTTCAAGCTCAGTTATTGCTTTTTCGGCGGTGTTTTTTTGGTTTTCACTATGGTAAAAAATGGCAGACCTATACTGTGTTCCTACATCATTTCCTTGTCTATTTAGTGTTGTGGGATTATGTGTGTGGAAAAATATATCCAAAAGATCTTCATAGGAAATGATATCAGGATCAAATTCAATTTGAATAGCTTCAGCGTGACCTGTGGCGCCTGTTGAGACTTGTTCATAAGATGGATTTGCTCTTGCTCCTCCGGAATATCCAGGGATTACTGACTGTACTCCTTTAAGTCTGCGAAATACAGCCTCAGTACACCAAAAGCACCCATTCGCAAAAGTAACCGTTTCCATTAATTAAGTATACTGTATGGAGTATTAGGTATAAAGTATAAAGCTGTAAGTAGAAAGTATAAATATTTTTTAATCGCTATCCTCGTCTGTTGGAGTCGGAGGGGTTGTTGGTGTTGATGTTGGTGATGGAGTATTTGTCGGTGCAGGGGTATTAGTAGGCGCAGGTGTGTTTGTTGGCGCTGATGTTGGAACCGGTGTATTTGTTGGTGCTGTTGTGGGAGCTTTAGTAGGTGTTGCAGGACGACGCGTTGGAGTTAAAGTTTTTGTTGCTGTAGGAGTGGGTTCTTCCTCGTCTTCGAGTTCATCTTCCTCTTCGATCTCATCCTCTTCTTCTTGCTCTGCTACAACCTCTTCATCTGAGGATGGACTAATAAATTTTGGAGTAACAATAACAGCAATGATAATAAACATCAATGCACAAAATAGCGAAAGTACAGCGATCAATGGATTTTTTCTATAAAATTCAGCTAGTTTTTCATTGATAATTGATAATTTCTTCATGTCACTGATATTGTACCATTTTATAATACAGAATTATGCATGCTTGCATTTATGCTCACAGTGCTTCATAATAGCTACTTCATCCGCAAGGACTTCCCTGCCTGAAATTATCATGTGATATATCTGTGTGGGGATTTCTGTGCGGTGTACGTTAACAAGCGAAGCACCACAAAAAGCCTGCGTCTGGGTGAGGCTTAAAACCACCCTATCGTTTCTACGAAGGAGTACAGCGTGTCGCAGCAAAAAGCCCAACGAATCGGCGCTCTCATCGTGGGGATGAAGATCCGACTCGTTGTCGTTCCTGTGTTGGTGGCTGCAATCAGTGCAGTCATACTGGTAGTTGGCGAGAATACGCAGGAGGGTCAGAGCGAAAGCTCTGATCCTCAGGTCACACCCGTGATAGTATCAGCAGCACATGCTCCTATGGAGTACTGGGTTTCTGATCTTCCTCCGGTACTGACCAAACCTGCTATCGTCAAACAATCTCCACAGGAACAAGAACGCACTGTAATCAAATTTCAACTGCTTGAGCACCATGAACTCAGTGAGTCACTGCCTCAAGAAGAGCGCAAGACGCTGATGGTTAACTCTGCTTTGCAGTTTACTGAATTTGATACTATGCGTCCTGTACCAGCCACTGCGGCGACAGAAGAAAACGTAGATATCCATGAACCGGTTGAAGAACCGGCAATAGAACAAGTAGAAGAAGTTGAACCTACAGCGGTTCCTGAACCGGAACCACCTGTTGAGGAAATACTTCCTGAACCAGAACCAACCATAGAAGAACGGTCCGTCGCAGAGTATGCAAGCACAACCCTGTATGATGCAGGACAAGCCGCGTACTATGATCCCAGTTTTGACTGGGGAGGTTGGGAGAGTATCTATTGGATTCACGTAAACGCGGGACGTGTTGCTCAGGGAGCATCAGGTCCTAGTCCAAACGGATATCACTGTGTACACGTCAACTATGATATAGTAGGTGCCACATTTATTCTTCGCGCAAACGGCGTTGAGATTACATGTGTCACTGCTGACATGGTTCACGTAGATCATAAAGGCCAATGGGCAGGAAAATGGGCAATAGAGTTGTCCTGGACTGCCTTTGTAGCACTCGGACTCGACAACAATAACTATGTCGAGGTATATCTTCCTTAGGGAAGGGAGGGTTAAGTAAAGTTGGTGCTTCGCTTGTCTCTTCCCAATAATTGATCTCTTGTTTTTCATTTGAAATAGGATAATACTCAAATTATGGATAGAGCATCTAATCCAGAGAAGACTCCTGCTACACAATCGCGTACGGAAAAACTTATTAAGAGTGCAATTCCTCACAAAGTATCAGTCGAACATGATCATGATGACGACACATTAATTGACGTAAAACTTGCAAATCCTTTACGTCGTATAACTCAGCTACTTGAAGAAATAAAAAAGCAAAAAGCATTTTCGTTTACGCTTAAAGGATCATTAGGTGTGGCAGGGATCGTTATGGTTGTTACTACGTTTGGTATTTTTGGGGGGACTAGAGCATTTTGCAGTAAAGGGACACAGTCTCACATTGGCACGTTACGCCAGCTCGAATTAAAAGAAGGTGCTGACCGTTCGGTGATTGTAGAGCGTGTAATGGTTATCTGGGATACCATAACCGGAAACGATTTTCAAAGACGTAGCAGAAACCGAATGATATTAATTAAAGATAACGGAGATGTTATTGCAGTGTCTGAGAGGATAGTTAATCTATCACTTCCTGCTTTTAGACTACCTGTTGTGGTTACGGGTGATTTTGATAGTTGTTCACAAACTCTAACACTGAAAGATTCAAATGGTGTAGAACAGCTATGAAAAACTCACATACTCTCAACGATCTGCCTCTGAGTGAACGTCCGAGGGAGCGTTTAGTTTTGTTTGGCACTGAGGCGCTATCTGCCCAGGAGCTCGTGGCGATTATTTTGGGTAGAGGTGTAGCAGGCGAGCCAGTCATGCTTACCGCGCAAAAGTTACTCTCAACGTTCGGGTCGCTTGATGCCCTAATTAACGCTTCACTTGAAGACCTGCAAACAGTCAAAGGTATCGGACTTGCTAAAGCCTGTCAATTCCGAGCAATTTTGGAAATTTCTCACCGTATAAACGACCCTTTACATAGCAGTGATAAAAGTAAAAAGTCAAAAGCTTTACTTAAACCTGATGACGTGTACAAAATGATTAAGCCTAAGTTTGCTCGTCTTAAGAAGGAACATTTTGTTTTATTATCATTCGATACAAGAAATAGAGTAATCGGGTTTGATACCATTTCAGTCGGAACTTTAAACGCAAGCCTCGTCCACCCGAGAGAGCTATTTGGTATTGCTATTAGACGGCACGCAGCGTCTGTAATCATAGTTCATAATCACCCTTCTGGAGACCCTGATCCTTCAGACGAAGATATAAAAGTCACTGCAAAATTAGTAGAAGCAGGCAAGCTTATGGGAATTCAAGTTTTAGATCATATTGTCGTGGCACAAGATAGTTTTTACAGCTTCAACTCGGAGAATGTTATGTAAAAAGCAGACAGTAGTAATCTGTACAGTGAGCAGTAAACCAGGCTAGTTTCTTACTTAATTCTATAACTGGCAAATTAATATAAATTAATGAGTATTCCAAAATATAAGGTGTTAATAACTCTTGTCGTTGTAACATTATCAGCGATAGCTATTTATTATTTATTGCAACATGAAAATAGAGGAAATAGTCCTTTCGGAATTAATGGTAATAATACTGTACCCGATCAAAATCCAGGAAATAATTCACAGAATGAAGTTCCTGTACCACTTCGATCAGAAAACATCATTGTTAGTTTACCTTACCGTAATAGTGAAGTAGGTCTTCCGTTAGTAGTACGTGGAGAGGCGCGCACATTTGAAAATGTAGTGAACGTCAGACTATCTCAGCAGGACGGTCGTATATTAGCTGAAGATTTTACGACAGCAGACGCTCCTGATATCGGTCAGTTTGGTCCGTTTGAGTTTCAACTGACATACCCTGAACCTACTCAGAGAAACGGTATATTGGAAGTTTTTCAGCACTCAGCAAAAGACGGATCTGAGATCGACAAAGTTACCATACCTGTTATATTCGCAAGAGCTGACGCGATGATGATAAACGTATATTTTTCAGGTCAGAACTCCCAAAACTGTGAGGCGGTAGTTTCAGCCAGACGCAGGATTCCGCGTACTCAACAGACAGCAAGAGCTGCACTTGAACAGCTACTGCGGGGTCCAACAGCAGAGGAACGAAACCAAGGACTACAAACTCAGATTAATCCCGGTGTAGAGATCAAGGGACTTTCAATTCAAAATGGAGTTGCCTATGCTGATTTTAATGATGCGCTTGAGAACGGAGTAGCCGGATCTTGCAGAGTTCAGGCGATAAGATCACAAATCACACAAACATTGCTACAGTTTCCAACAATCAATAGTGTACAAATCTCGATTAATGGACGCACAAATGACGTTTTACAACCTTAGTGTATAAGTTATTGAGAAGTAAGGTTAAAAACAAAAATTTAAACTTTTGCGCACTCGTTATATGCCTGGACTTGTGAATTATACTGACTGCTAAGCTGTTTCATATTTTCGACCAGAGTATTAAACTCTCTGACTTTTGCGTTGTACTCATCAACTTTTCGGTTATATTCATCAGCTTCTTGTTGAGACTGTGGATTCTTATTGTTTTCTAGTTCTTGTTTCCTTCTATCAAGGTCTGCCTGAATAGCATCTGCCTGCGCAGACTTCTGGTCCAGTTGCACTTTTAGTCCACCGTCGATTACAGGACAAGCGCTTCGTGGTTTTCCGAAATGTTGTACTGCCATCCAGGTTTTTCTCCCCTCATATATGCCTTGTCCAACGGCAATTCCAATTTCAGTGTATCCTGCTTTAAGCATATTTTCCCTGTGTCCGGGGCTGTCCATCCAAGCTTGGATGAGGTCCTGATCATCAGCAAAATTACCTAATGCCAAGTTTTCTCCGGTCATGATGTACTCATACCCAACACTGGATACAACATCTGCAGGTTTTACACCTTGGGGGTTATCATGCGCAAAGTATTGCTGATCGAACATGTCTTCCAGTTTTTTCTGTGCAGATTGATTAAGTAGCGTACTCTCAGTAAGTTGCCCTACTCCGTGTTGCGCTCTCATGGTATTTGTCCACTTTATCGAACCTTCCCTCGTTAGATAAGGATCGGGTGCATTACGATCAGTTTTAAGTGGTTCAGGAGTAGTTACCTCTTGCGCAATTTCTCTGGCAATCGGAACATCCAGTAGTGCTTCTAGTAACTCTTCACTGACCAGAGAATCATAAATACTTTTAACATAACCTCTCCCCCAAAAAATTCCTCCTGCTATAAGAAGTAATAATATTGGAATAACTAAAAATTTAAAAGAAATTGTATTAAATATATTTTTTTTCTGATTCTTTTTAATCGGCATATCTGTATTATAGCAATATGATTTTATATGCAATATAAAGTTACTTAATATACTTGCACTGTGTGAAGTAATTGCTTATACTAAATCTAATGAATAAAACTTTGCTTTTTGTTTTGATAGGAGTAGCTATACTCGCCGCAGTAAGTGTTTTTCTTTTTTCTCGTTCCGGATCTGTAGATTTACATGGTTCTGCAAATAACAATGAAAATATTACAGCTGGAGAGTCTGGTTTATTTACGAGTGCATTTACCGGTTCCGGATCTGTGAAATGTGAATACACAGATGATCTGGCACAAGGCACAGCGTATGTTAAGGATGGTAAAGTACGTTTCACATCAGTTAACGAAGGTCAGTCTGCCAATATTATTATCGTTAATAACATAATGTATATGTGGGGAGTTGGTGCTACAGAAGGCTTAGTAATAGACACAACACAGGCACAAGCAGATGGAGAAGATGCAGGTCTCAACTACTCTAGTCCTGAGGAAGTGAGAGCAGAGATTGAGAGCAAACAGCCTGAGTGTGTAAACGAAGAGATTGATGATGCGATGTTTGACCCTCCAACAGACGTAAACTTTACAGACTTTAGTCAGTTTATGCAAAACCTCCCTACAGTTCCCACGGAATAGTAATTTCCTAGAGCACATTTCTTAACAACTAGCATTCTGTCTCACCGTTTAGTAAAATCACTCCATCTTGCAATCTTGGCAAGCGTACATTAACTAGATAGGAGACAACGTGGATAACACGCTTGACTTGCAGGCATTGGAAGTGTTCAATGTCATCGCTAACGCGCCTGAAGGGTCCATTACCTCTGTTCTTTTGAACTATTCGGATACGAGAGTCTATGAGCTTCTGAGGAATCTTGAAATCAGCTTTGACACAAAGCTGGTTAGACGTGAAAGTTCCGGCTATGTACTCACCGACGCAGGTAGAGAAATTGCCGTATATACTGCTCAGATTTCTCGCCTTTGTGCAGCGATTCATAATCAGCTCAAAGACTTTCCTGGGTTAGTCTCAGGTACAGTGACTGTTGGATATGTATATCCAATTCCAGAGATGGTTCTCATGCCTTACAAGGCAGAGTTTGAACATGAAAATCCAGCTGCAAATCTGCGCGCTAAGTACTTTAGTTCCGGAAAAGAGGCTGTCAGAGGATTGCTTAATGGTGAAATAACGTTCGCATTTGTGAAAAACTCTGACGTTAATTCCAATATCCAGGGAATTCGTTTTCGATCCGAAAAAAATGAAGCGTACTGGTTGCTTTGGCGTAAAAACAATCTGCTGGTTCAAGCAGAGATGGCGTTTTTACGTCTATTTGAAACTGAAGGCAGGTAGAATTTACACTTTAATATCTAGTTACCCGGCGGCAATCCCGCCGGGTTTTTTTGTGGCAAAATACTCGTCATAAATATCCCATAGTTTGATTTTTAAATAAAAATATGCTATTATTTGCGGGTTCTTTATTCTCATTTCATCTTGAAAGGATGAGGAAAATGTACCGAGACGAAAAGAAAATCGCTCGATATCAAATACTTGCCGATGGAATGTTGAATAACTGTAACGCTGAATACTTCGGTATTCAGATTATAACCAGTCGTGAAGATCCGACGCTGACTGGTGCAGAATATTTTCTTGGTGACATTGAGCTATTTTCTATGTTAGTCGGAATGTTGGAAGACATGGAAACGTTTGATGAACCGGTTGACGGTAGCTTGGCTCTATTCTTTGATGACGAGGGAAACTTGGTTGATCTTGGAAGAGTCGAATCCGAATCAAATGGGTCACTTAATGTCACGATCAAGTTTAGAAACTATATAGTTTCTGTTCCGGTAGGAAAGGCAGTTGTAGAGGCGACGCATGAGTCGGTGCTCTACATTGAAGACCCTTTTTAGTAATCGGAGTACACACACAGCCCCCGCATAGTCGGGGGCTTTTCTTTAGTGAATTTTTCAAGTGATGGTATACTTAAAGTATGAAGGATAAAAATATAAAAAAATTATGGTTTAAAAGAAAAAAATATGGTTGGGGATGGTATCCTGCAACCTGGCAAGGATGGGCAATTACTCTTGCCTATGTAGGAGTGATAGTCTTTTTTGGACGTACAATTGATGACCAAACTCCATTAAACGAAGTTATATATTCATTTCTGATTCCTATTGCACTACTTACAGCAGCCTTCATTTATATTGCCTCACGCACTGGTGAATCTCCAAAATGGCAGTGGGGGAAGAAAAATTCATAATGGAATTCGATAGACCAATCCCCGTCTCAGTTTTTATCCAAGTATTAAATACTCAATTAAGTAATCTTCATGCAAAAATTATCGGAGAAGTGTCTGGATTGAAAAAAGCTTCAAGCGGACACGTCTATTTTGACCTGAAGGATTCCGAAGGAGTAATAAATTGCGTAGTCTGGAAATATAAATATCAGGTTTCAGGTATCAGCTTAGAAGAGGGTATGCAGATTGTGGCAAACGGAAAACCGAACGTATATGCCCCCAATGGAAGACTTAGTTTTATTGCAGATACATTAGAGTATGCAGGTGAGGGCGAGTTGAAAAAAGCATACAATATGCTTCGTAAAAAACTGGATGCAGAGGGACTATTTGCGCAGGAAAGGAAAAGAGAGCTTCCAAAATACGTTAAAAAAATCGGAGTAATTACCTCAAAACATGGAGCAGTAATTCATGATTTTGAAAATAATCTGGGACGGTGGGGTTTCAAAATAAAATTTGTTGATTCAAGAGTAGAGGGAAAAGAATCAATTCATGATTTATTATCTTCTATATATACCTTGAGCAAGCAGGATATTGATGCCTTGGTTATCATGCGGGGTGGAGGATCACGTGAGTCCTTGGCTTCTTTTGATACAGAAGCAGTGGTCAGAGCAGTTGCAAATTTTCCGGTTCCGGTTGTGGCAGGGATCGGACACCATGAAGACGTTCCGCTTACCGTTCTTGCTGCAGACTTGGCAGTGTCTACTCCGACTGCGGCAGCTCATGTGTTTAATAAACCATGGGAAGAGTTGGTTTATACCGTAGAAAATTATGAGGGTCGAATTATTCAGCAGTTTGCGCATCGCCTCAGCTCAGTAAGTCAGTATATGCAGTCGTACAGCTCAGGTTTAGTCAGGTTATTTGAACAGCAGTTTAGAACTGCGTATACAAAATTAGAAAACTTTGAAAAGATTATTGCCAGTAACAATCCTGAGCGTCAATTGAAACTCGGGTACAGTATAGTACGAAAAGACGGACAGATTGTGAGGAATATAAAAAATGTTACAATAGGAGACGAACTTGAGACACGTGTTTCAGACGGAACAATAACGTCCAAGGTCACAAAGTAATATGAGCACTATAAATGTAGATGAAAAATTAAAAAAACTCCAAGAAATAGCCGAGTGGTTTGACAACCAGGAAGAAGTCGATGTAGAACAGGGGTTAGAAAAAGTTAAAGAAGCATCAACTTTGATTGCAGAAAGCAAATCCAGACTTAAAGAGATTGAGAATGAGTTTGAAGAGATAAAAAAAGAAATAGATCCGGAACTTAAAATTGAAGAGAAGTTAGTAATCGAAAAAACTGAATCAACAAAGATTGAAGTAACCTCAGAAGAAGACTCCAATGATATGCCTTTTTAAATAACCTCTTCACACAAGAAGAAAAAAAGCCCCGGGTGAATCCCAGGGCTTGGAAAAAGAGCGTGTCGGTTATCTACGCCACACCAGGAGGATGATTATGATTACAAGCAGGCCTATCACCACCAAAGATAAATTGGAGGTGTCGAGCTTGTATCGCAATGCATCATCAATTTGATGAAATGGACGGTCAGATAACCACCAGCCAACGAGGAAACCCAATATCATCAGCAGTGCTGCAAACACACCGGAGTTAGCCCTCATCGTACTCTCCTTTTTTTAAAACGAACAATATGTACTGGCACAAAAATCAGCCGCTATTGGCCGAGCTTGCGCCTAAGACCTGCATTATACATCAAAATCAGAATAAGAAAATAATACGCTTCACTTTATAACCGTTTAACTCGTTAATATATAACCCGTTAATAATTAATAAACTGTTTTCTTTTACTCCATTCATACTCATCTACTATCGTTTTTTGTTTGACTTTGTAATCTCACGAGGTTAGAATGAACACTGTTTTAACCTCGAAAGTTTTTATTTCCAATTTTTTGATCTGGGGCTTTGCGTGCATGAAGAATCGTGCTCGGAGAGCCACAGTTCAGCATGGAGAGTAAATAGATTGGAGGAAAATCTTGAAACAGCACGTGGGGATGCTGTAAAACTCAACCCGATATACGGGTTTAGTGCTGATAATGGCACCAAGTACGTTGATTTGTTTGGGAAGGATATGCACACCGTGAACTTTTCCGAAATCGGTCGAGAGAAAAAGGTGGCCTATGTGATTCAAGGTACAATCAACTGTCCAAAGCGGCAGGCTGATGTCAGCGAACTGTTTGAAAATAGGTTCCTGAAAACAGCAAAGTCACTTCAGGGATTTGATCAGGGATTTAAGCTGGTAGATCCTCATAGTGGAAAAACCTTTGCTATTACGGTGTGGAAAGATGAGCGGTCTTTCAAAAAAGCGTGTACAAATACCGATTTCTTGGTAGATCTGATAGATCTCTCCAAGACAATTGGGACAACACCTCATATGTATGAGGTATCCGACGCTAGCGCGCAAACTTAACAACGACAAAGCCGAAAGGTAGATAGAACACTCATAACATGCATCTTACGATGGAGCAAATCGATGTGTGTAGGGTCAATCTATCTTTCGGCCTCAACCTACACAATTGATAACCGCAGTCATCAGATGTATAATCTCATAAATGAGTGAAGTTCTAAGAGATAATCCTGAACTGCCCGCTCCGACTCCTATAGAGGAAATTAGTAAATTCTGTACGAATATAGAGTTTGACTCCATACTGTTACCCGAAGAACAAAGACGACTTTATAGTCCTTTATTAAACTCGCTTAAATACGCAGTCGGCCATGATCGGTACGTTATGAAATATTTGGATTATCAAAAAAATCATTATGTAAACCAAAGACTTTCTTCATCCGAGTTATTCTTTATAAACAAATCTATCATAAATAAGTATTCTACGTTTGATGTAACGACTGAGGAACAAAATGAGGTTTTTCGTACGAGACTTGAAGGGTGGGCAAAGAAAATAGATAGTCCTTCAATTGTTGCGATAGAAAATAATAATACACCTGAGTTGATTGTTCGAGCTAACTATATTGGAGGTACAACTTACGATAATTATGTCATTCCCGGTACCGCAATAGGAGCAGTTCGTTTTATACCTGATAAAAGTAGTATTGATGAACTATACGTGAATTCAAACGATATAGAATATTCACTGCAAAATAATTTAGATTATAGTCCTATCTCTGATTATCATGCTGAAATATTAAAAAATATATTGAGCGTGACTGAACAAAAAATAAAAAAAGAATACGAGCAAGTGGTAAATTTTGTTGGTAAAGTTAAAGGATTAGAATAATCAGACTAGCGGCTTAAAGTGTTACTTATTAATTTTTTCTCTTAATTTCCGTAGTATATCCATTTTTCTGACAATATCATTTAGTAAAGTTCTTTCAATGCCTGCAAAAATATCATAATTTTCATTTTTTGCTTTTTTAAGTCTGGTGCGCCAGCTATACCATTCTGATACTCTTAATTCTTGATATGCATTATTTTGATCTTCAATTTGTTTATTGATCTCTATAATAATAGCTTCTAGTTCTTCAATAGAGTGTTCTGTATCTTCAGATATTATTGATTCTTTTTCTAACTGCTTTAATTTGTCTAAGTTGTGCTCTTCGTAAGCTCTGTTAATTTGTTTCATCATTTCTTCCCGATGTTTTTTTTCATCCATATCTTGGACTAGATCTGGGTGAAACTTTGCAACAAGTTTTTTCCATATTTTTCTTAGCTCTTCGGTTGCGTACTTGGCTTTTGATCCGGAACGTTCTTTGAATATCTGCTCTTCTTGACGCATCTGTTCTCTTTCTTGTTCGTATTGACGCTGTTTTGCATAATACGTATCGTTGAGTTGTTCAACTGCGTCTTTATAACTGAGTCCTTGCTCGATGAGCTGAATAACATTACGCAGATATATAATTTCTAAGTCCAATTGGTTATCTTTGAGATATAAACTACCCACTCTTACGTCATATTCTTGTTTTACCATATCCAGCTCTACTCGCAGCATCTCTGTTTTAGTTACTATTTTGGTTAGCAGAATACGCTTTTTACGGATGATGTTCTTAAGTTTTCTTTTTTTTATTTCTTCTTCATTTGAAAGAAGAATTGGTGAAAGAGTATTTTTTCCCATAGTTATAAAGTATATCGCATAAAGTTCTTTATAAATACTTGCTTCGTCTTTATTACATTATTACGTAATTATCATATTTATGCTCCAAGATTAGATAAATTTTCTGTATAATACCTCCAGTGTGAATAAAATGAATAGATTAGTTGATTATCTAAATCCATTTGCGCGCATAGGAAAAAGAAGTTATTCCTTTGTCTTCCCGTTCTTTTTTACACTTTTGGTTGTTGTTGTAATTGAATTGGTAGGATATGTCATTCTGAAAGATCCGGACAGAACTTCTATTTACGCAATCATTGCAACAATTGCAGCTATCATTTACTGCTCGTTTCGTGATGGTTTGAAAGGAGGGCTAACCGCAACAGTTGGCACATTACTGTATTACTTTCATATTATATATACACGTAGCTATCAAGGTGAGAGATTAGAATCAGCTTTGATAATGGTTGCTCTATTAAGTTCCATTAATTTTTCTGTAGCGATGGTAATCGGATGGTTGAGGCAGACAATCGATAAACTAATCGAAAGAGAAATAAACGAAAAGCAAAGACTGGAAGCGGTTATTCAGCAAATTCCTGCGGGAGTAATAATTGCGGACAAAGAGGGAAATATCGTGCAAAGTAATGAACGTTTCAATAAAATTTTTAATAACAAGGGTCGGTTAGACATAAAAGTCGGAAAGGTTACTGCGCCAAACGCAACATATAAAGGCAAGCCAGTTAAGCCAAAACAATGGCCATTAGCACAAGCTTTATTCAATGGTCGACAAGTATTAGGTAAAGAATATATATTTCGTAAAAAAAGAGTGAACCAGGCAATACAAATTAGTGCTGCGCCAATCAAAGGTAGAGATGGGAATATCCTAGCCGCAGTGTGTATCATGACTGATGTGACTGCCCAAAGAGAGTTGGAACGGCAAAAAGATGAGTTTATAGGGATTGCAAGTCATGAGTTAAAAACTCCTGTTACGAGTATCAAAGCATACACGCAGGTACTAAAACATAATTTTAGTAAAAGCGGAGACAAAGATTCGGTTAACCAGCTTGAAAAGATGGATGCTCAGTTAAATAAACTGACTGACTTAATTGGTGACTTATTAGATGTAACAAAAATTGAATCAGGTCAAATTCAGTTCAATGAAAGCTTGTTTGACTTTGACAAAGTAGTTAAAGAACAAGTGTCTCAGATGCAATTAACCACTCAACGGCATACCCTATCGTTAAGATGCAATACTAATGCAAAAATTTATGGCGATAGTGAGAGGGTAGGTCAGGTGCTTACGAATCTTATCTCAAATGCGATTAAATACTCTCCACACGCAAAAAAAATAATTATTGAAGGAAAGAGGGTAAAAAATAATGTTGAATTATCTGTCAGGGATTTTGGTATCGGAATGTCAAAAAGCAATAGTGGAAAAGTGTTTGAAAGATTTTATAGAATAAGCGGTCCTAATAACCAAACTTTTCCTGGACTTGGACTGGGGTTATACATATCATCTGAAATAATCAAAAGAATGGGTGGAAAAATTTGGGTTGAAAGTGAGGAAGGTAAAGGATCCACGTTTTTCTTTTCGTTGCCGATTAAGGATAATAATAAGAAGAAAGCTTAACAACTTATTCTTTCAAAATTCTTATGTTATAAAGTTATAATTAAAATCCTGACTTGTTTTAAAAAATATACTAATGAAGTTTGAAGACGGAAAAAAACATGATAAGAAAAAAATACTTGTAGCTGACGATGATCAAGGCATTGTAGATGCAATAAAATTAATGCTGGAGACTGTTGGATACGATGTGGCTACTACTGTTGACGGAGAGACAGTGCTTAAGCTGAAAGAAGAATTACCGGATCTTCTCTTGTTAGATATTTGGATGTCAGGTCAGGATGGGCGAGACATCTGCAGATATCTGAAAGGTAGAGAGGACACAAAACGTATTCCGGTCATTATGATTTCTGCAAATAAAGACACAGAGACCATTGCAAAACAAGTCGGTGCAGATGATTTTGTTTCTAAACCTTTTGAGATGGATGAACTATTGGAAAAGATAGAGAGATTGGTTAATTGATAGTCAGTATATTAATTATTAACGCAATTTAACTCGTTAATAATAAATTTCTATTTCGATTGATAGTTTGTAAATTCTTGGGCACAGCTGTTTCCATGACATGCGACACAGCTATATTTAAAGTCTCCTATAATTGCGTCGTGGTGAATCTTATCATTTACCCACCACTTAAAAGCAGATTCTTCAGTACTCATGGAAATAATATTTTCTGTATTCCAGTAATCGAGATTTCTTGATTGTAAACCAGCGTGTAAGTTACCGTTTTTAACCTCATCAGATATCTCAGGCGCTCTAGAATGAGCAAGTTCACAGGTTTTTTGATCTTTTGTAAATGGTTGCAATCCTCTTTCTTTTCTGTACTCGTTTGACATATTAAACAGTTTTTCCGGATCAAGTCCTCCTTTGTTTGAAATGGACTTAGTCTCGGGTGCTGAAGTTGGTTTAGGTGTTGCTGTTGTAGATGGAGATTTAGTTAAGACTGGTTCAGAAGCCTGAGTAGATATAGCAGGCTTTTTTTCTGGCTCTCCCACGTCCGTTGTAAGAATGGGAAGCTGGGTATAAGTCTCTTTGCTGTCTGAGGAATTCACATTTTCTGTATCAGTCTTTTGCTGTGCATGAACGTGAGCAACTGTTACTAAAAACAGAAAGAATCCAAGAATGACAAACGCGCTCTGAATTGTTCGGGAATTCATAGGCCTAATTAGTATAGACACAGCGAGTGCGAATATGCAATTGTCTGATTTTTGTCCACACCCAGTCCGTATAGCGTCAAGCGCACTGATTTAGTATCAAGTATGATCAATTTAGGAAGTAGGTGAGTATACATGACAGAGCATATATACAGACATAACTTACAAGAATATCTAACATTTTATTTTGAAAAATGGCCACAGATAGAAAAATCCATAAATGAGTCATTAAATGACAGGATCAAATCAGAGTTTGTGCTAGCAGACCAAAGTTTGAATATAGAGAGTAAAGAATGAAAATGTGCCTGCTTTGTATTCTAGTAGAAAACGATGTAGAATGAGTTTATGCCTTTGAAAACTATCCTTGTGGATATGGATGGCGTACTGGCAGATTTTGAAAACGGGTTTATCGAACAATTTCGTCAAAGCTATCCTACTATTCCCTCTGTACCTGTAGGTGAAAGGAAAAATTTTTATTTAACAAGTGATTATCCGTTGGAGATGCGTAAAAATGTTGAGCAGATTTACCATACTCCTGGGTTCTTTGAGAACTTACCGATAATTGCCGGTGGAAAAGAGTCTCTGGAATTAATGCGCTCAGTAGGTCATGAAGTTTTTATCTGCACTAGTTCACTGACCCGGTATGACGACTGTGTACTGGAAAAGTATAATTGGATTGCAAAAAATTTAGGATATGAGTGGACGAGGCGTATGATTCTAACATCGGACAAAACTCTTGTTAAAGGTGACTACCTTATTGATGATAAACCAAATCCGATTGGTGTCGGTAATGCTGCGTGGGAACATATTGTGTATGACGCTCCGTACAATCGTGATATAACAAACAAACGTAGAATTACATGGAATACATTGAGTACTGTATTAGGAGAATTGGCTGTTCCAGTAGTACAAAATATGAAATTTTACGGTGAAAATTAATATTATCGGGCTTCCTGCCAGTGGAAAAACTACACTTGCAGCAAATCTAACAAAAACTTACTCTCTCCCCTGCCTAAATCTAGATACACATATTTTTAAACTGGTTAAAAAAAAGAGAAGAGTCCGTGTTTCTTCAGATACCTATTTAAAGACGATCAAGCGGTTTATGAAAAGAAAAAATTGGATAATTGAAGGTATTTATACATTTGATGAAGTAATAAAAGAAGCGGACATTATTATATTTGTAGAACGTTCATTCTCAAAACTAATTTATTTACAATGGAAAAGATTTTTTACTAACAAAAGTCAGAGATTGGAATATGGCTTTATAAGCAATCTTAAACTTTCATGGTTTATATATAACCTATACTTTAATAAAGTGGGTGTAGCTGTATATGACAACCAAAAACCTCTAACTATATCTGATATACATACAAAATTATCAAAATACAAAAAGAAGGTGCAAATAATGCGTACAGGGTCTGAAATGAATATGTTCGTAGCAAGTTTGAATGCTAAAAAGTTATTTTTTATCTGTTGTTTTCTCTGCTATGGACATCTGTTGAATTTCTAGGTGCAATCATTAAGATATGAGCATAAATTAGCATCGAGTAAATATTGTAGCTAGACATGCGTAGCTTACGCTTGAATGAATAAGTATTGAGAACAAGAAATGAATATTGGACGTAATAATCGAGCGAAATGATCAAGTAGTTAAATAATGGAGTATAAAAATTGCTTGAAGTGTTTAAAACAGGTTATGGCCTCCACCCTTCATATGCGTAGTAGTTACCATACGCTTCTACGCAAACGTAAGGAGTATCCTGTCTCATGTTTTCAGCATGACCTGGGGAGTTTATCCACATAGAAACTACATTTTTGTAATTTGATGTCATCGCTAGATTCTCAGTGATTCTAGAATAAGAAGGGTAAGGTAGAGTTTTATTTCTAATCCGATTTGAAAATCCGTCGTGGCTAAAATCAGTTGAGATTTCTTTGGCTCTAACTTTGGCAAACTTGCAAGTATACGGATCAGTAACAACTTCTGATAAACCTTTCGATGCGCGATATTTATTTATCTCCTTCATTATATATATCTGTACTTGATTAGTTTGTGTATCAGATGGTTTTGTTGCGGTAGGTGTTGGCTTATCATTTTTCGGACTAATTACTGTTGGAGTTGGCGTATTATTTTTTGTGGGTGTAGGAGTCAAAGTGGGTGTCAGGCTAACCGATGTTGGCTCTCTATCTGGTGAAATGGTACTAGATGGTGTTGGTCGAACTTCTTCTATATTAATTTTTATTTCTTTATTTATATTAATACGATGTTCTTTAAATTTTTGTTTGAAGGTCTCGAATTGGGCTTTTGTTTTTTCACTAATCTGTTGCTTTAGATCGTCGTGAGTAACAGCTTGAGTGTTATATGGAAAAATTAGAGAAAAAGTTATTACAATTGCGAGGACAATTGTGACGGGCAGTTTCATGAACGTCTAATCTACCGCAGTAGGCTTTAATTGTCAAATCCTATAACACAAGATATAAGCTGACTTAACTCAAGATATCAATCAACCAATTGTAAGAGAATTGTTCAAGATAAGTTTTGTCTTAATTCTGTCAGAAAACAGTCCGTACTCCGTCAAGCAGTAAAGCCCAAGCTTGAGTAATATAAGGTTATGATATTCTACAAAGAAGTTTCAGGTTACAACTTACCTAACTCTCCTCCGTAGGAAATACACGCAGCAATTCCCTAGAAAGTATTAATTAGAAACTAGAAATTAGATATTAGAAATTAGATATTAGATATGTATCCTCTTAAAAATTAAAATTTATTCTGTTTGTTCTGTTGGAGTTGGTGAAGCAGTAGTCCTTGTAGGTGAAGGTGTTACTGTTTCTGATAGTTGTATCCTAATCGCTTCATATCCTCCCTCGCTTGGTTGCACAATTGCTTGTATCTGCATCCCTTGCCGCAAACTATTCCTGGAGATTTCAGTACCGTTTCTGTTAGTAATTGCTGTGTCCTCAGTTATATAAATCAACATTGCTGATCCGTTTTGTTCAATTGTGGCGGTTAACGAGTTTTTATATGTAACCGGAGTATCTGAAATTGTCAGTATTTCTCCATCTATTACTTGCTCTGCTGGTGTAGGAGACGCGGTAGGTTCAACCGGTTGCGTAGGAAATGCAACGGTCTGATTTTCCTCTCTTTGAGGTTGACTGGCAATCAATAAAATACCAAATAATAGAATAATTACCAACGCAACCACACTTGCGATTACCATCCGTGATGATCTCATATCTCGTAATTATTACATATATTTGCAAAAAATATGTAACAAAACAGATAAATATGACTATTAATTACTCCTAAACCATTAATACCCAAAACAGTATACCGTATACAGAATACTGTATACACGATACTCAATACTTCATACCGACTACTGAATATTCGATTGCTGAATCCAGACTGCTGATTGTGTATAATTATGGCATTATGCCAGTGGATAAATATTCCGCGGTTTGGGTGTCACATTCTTCCATAGGTGATTTTCTGAAATGTCCCAGATCATATTTTCTTAAAAACGTATATAAAAACCCGGATACCGGACACAAGATTCAGTTAGTTACTCCTCAGATGTCCTTGGGTCAGGCGGTTCATGATACTTTAGAATCGCTATCAGTATTACCTGCAGACAAAAGGTTTCTTGAATCTTTACAAGATCGATTTGAGTTGGCGTGGAAAAAAGTCGAGGGTAAAAAAGGTGGGTTTACTAGTGAAGAAGCAGAGGTAGTTTACAAAGACAGGGGTAAAAATATGATTGAGAGAGTTTGGAGAAACCCCGGACCACTGAAAAACTTAGCTGTAAAGATAAAGATGGACCTTCCCCATTATTGGTTGTCAGAGGAAGATGGGATAATTCTCTGCGGTTTAATTGATTGGTTAGAGTATTTCCAAGACACTGATAGTGTACATATTATAGATTTTAAGACAAGCAAATCTGACGAAAATAAAGAGAGTTTACAACTTCCGATATATAAACTATTAGTGGAGAACTGTCAAACCCGTCCGCTAATTAAAGCAAGCTATTGGTATCTGGAAAGAAACGATGAACCAACCGAAGTAGAACTTCCTGGTAGTGAAGAATCTCATGAAAAAATAATTAAAATCTCTCGTCAGATTAAGGTAGCCAGACAGTTATCGAGATTTAAGTGCAGTCACGAAACAGGTTGTTATGCGTGTGAACCGTATGAAGCTATTATTAGAGGTGAGGCAGAATATCTGGGAGTAGATGAGTATAACAAGGATAAATATCTTCTAAAGACTGACACTTTAGAGAATATAGAAAGCGAAGTTTTATAAAGTTTTTATGTTGCGAAACATACTGGTTATTACCGTTCTCTTATTAATAGGTAGTGCGGTGGCTTTCATGTTATTCAGAGAACAAGAAGGAACCTCTATTGAGTTTGCGGACTCTCTACAGAGTACATTTGGAGACGAAGCAGAGTACGTCAATAAACAGGCCAATTTTTCTATCAAATATCCAAATTCATGGAACCTAGAAGTAAAAACGTTTGATGCTGAAGATGATACGAGAGGGGTTAGATTACGTGGGAGAACAGGATATATAGATCTTTACTGGGCAGTTGAACATGAAAAAGGAGGATGTCAGCAAAGCTTCTCTCAATTACAGTTAGCAGAGGAGTCAATTGAAGTCTGTAACTTTAAGCAAGATGATGACTCAGAAATTTGGAATCAGATTGTAAGAGACCGTGGAGAAATGATTTTTTGGTCAAATGCATATGCAGCTTCGCCTTCTGCTCAGACTCGCCAGGCAATACTTGATGTATTTTCTACACTCACCTTTTTTTAGTTCTGAGCGGACTTGACAAATACTGAAAAATTCAGGTAACGTATATCTATGCGAATAAAAATTGCAGCCTTGACTTCGGTTCTCTGTCTTTTAGTTACTGCCTCAGTTGTAATGGCGCAAGAGACAGGAGAGTCTCCTGATTCCAACCAACAAGATGTAGTAACCACTCCAGTTGAAGGGAGTTTGAGATTAGGAAATGTACGTAAAGCACAAGTAAATGATACGGCAGAAGCAAAGATTTCGCATAGGGAAGAGATTCAAAAAAAACGTATGGAGTCTCTGAATGCCGCAGAAACCAAGCGGAACGAGTTTAAGCAGCAGTTGGCAGGTATCCGTGATAATCAGAAAACAGCCACTGTTCAGAGATTAGATACACGTTTTGTCAGTATTAATAATTTGATTACAGATCGTTGGGTAACCGCGCTTGAAACAATGTCTGGTATGGTTGATAGAGCAAGCTCTGAGGCAGCAGGCCTTGAAGAATCAGGAGTAAATACAAACTTACTTGATGCTGCAGTTACTCGTGCTCAGACTGCTATCACTACAGCACAGACATCAGTAACTACACAAGCTGGAAAAGTTTACGTTATTAATATAACTACTGAGGCAGGTTTGCGAGCAAATGTAGGAGCGACAGTTTCTCAATTTAGGACAGACATTAGAAACACTCACAGTTCAGTAGTTGCTGCAAAACAAGCAGTAATGCAAGTTGTAAGAGCATTAGCTACAGCAAAGTTATCAGGTACGACACCGTCACCTAAAGCAACTGAAAGCGCTGTAATATCAGAATAAATATGGATAATAGAACCGACAACCCATTAACATCTAGTTTGCCTGAACAGGAAAAAGAAAGAAGCTCTATTCCTGAAGGTGAAAATAGAGATATTAATACTCCAGGGGCTTCAGACGCTAGCTCAGCAGGTACTTATCCTCCGGCATTTAATTCTACACCCCCACCGCCTCCACCAACTGAAAATAGTAACCCTCCCCATAGCGCTAATTCCAACACACCGGATGATGGGGGTAAAAAGAGTTTGGGAGTGATGATTGGCGCATTACTGGTGTTAATGGTTGTGTTCTTAGGATTAATATTCTACTTCGTATTGAGACAGCCTCAGGAACCTGAGCAGCCTGTTGAGCAAATGCCGATTGAAAATACATTACCATCACCTACCGAAGTGCCTTTGTCTCCAACTCCTGAGCTTACAGAAGAAGCAGTTGAAGAAATAGAGATTGGAAGTCCTGAAGCAGATTTATCCCCGATTGAAACAGATTTGGAGCAATTATAATTCGGTTCACGGTTCACGGTTCACGGTTCACGGTTCAGGAAAAGATCTTCATTTTTCTATTTTCGATTTGCAATTTTCAATTAATTATCAAACTTTCCAACTTCTTAACCTTTTAACTTTTTATCTTTAATCAACAACGTTTTAACCTTTTAATTTTTTAATGAGTAATTCGTCAGCTGGCGGATTAATATAGTTCAAAATTCTCGAGTAGCTTTTTATTTCCTTCAATCTGGTAGTTAAGCAAGTCAGAGTAAATACCTTGTTTTTTAGACAGTTGCTTAGGACTTCCATGATCTACAACCCTGCCACTATCAATTACAATTACTTTGTCTACGTTCTGAATAGTGGAGAATCTATGCGCAATAATAATTACGAGTTTATCTTTCATCAGATTTTCCAGTGCGTCTTGTACTTCTTTTTCACTTTTTGCATCCAGCGAGCTGGTTGCTTCGTCCATAATGAGTATTGGTGCATTTTTCAGAATTGCGCGCGCAATCTGAATACGCTGCTTCTGTCCGCCTGAAAGTTTTACTCCGCGTTCACCGACAAGGCTGTTTATTCCTTCCGGTAGTTTTTGTACAAATTCATATGCATTTGCCTTTTTCAAAGCATCAATGATCATCTTCTCCGATGCTCCGGTTGTACCGTACTCAACATTCTCTTTTATTGTTGAAGAAAATAACTCGTTCTCCTGAAACACCAGCGATATGTTGCTACGGATATACTGATGTTCTAACTCAGTATAATCAACTCCATTCAGCAAAATTTTCCCGCTTGTTGGGTTATAAAACTTGAGAATCATATTTACAATAGTTGATTTTCCTGCTCCGCTATGACCGACTAAAGCAACTGTTTCATTAGGAGAAATTGTAAAAGATACATCGGACAAGACTCTATCATTTTTTTCGTATGCAAAACTGACATTATCAAATGTAATAGTTGGATTTTCAATTTTCTCACTATTAACTGGTAGTGTATAGTCTTCAGCAGATTTAAGGTTAAGTACATCAAAATACTCTTTTGATCCGCTCTCGGCTCTTTGAATATTAGTTAAGATAAATGACATTGCAAATAACGGTCTTCTGCTTTGCGTTACGAGCTGGAGTATTAATACCATCTCACCGATAGTTAAATCTCCCTGGAAAGTGTTATAGAAGACGACTAAATTTATAGCTAATAAAACGATGTTGAGTGATAGTCCACGGAAGAAATCGAAGACATGAAACGTCTGACTTTGCTTGGCGTAAATTTTATTAATGTTTGTATAATTGGAAGAAATTTTATCGTATTCTTTTTTCTCTGTAATAAAGCTCTTAACCAGTCTTATGTTTCCAATTACTTCTTGAATTCGACCTCTGGACTCGTCTTCTAATTTATTCTTTTTTACCTCTGACTCTCCCCATTTTTTTGTTGAATAATATGTAATTGTTATATATATAGGAAAGAGAATAATCATAAAAATCGCAATTGGAAGACTGTAATATGCCAGAACAACCACAGTAAAAACAGCTTGCAAAAAAGAAGGAAGAGCAAAATTAGTCATGGTTTGAATAAAGCTTTGGATTGAGACAATTCCACGGCTTAATTGATTGACTATCTTTCCTGACATCTCAGAGTCAAAATAGGTAAGGGGTAGACGAAGTACTTTGTCATAAAATTTTTCCGTTAAAAACTTACCGAGTCTTGCTGCGAAGTGGTCACCTAAACGGTTGCTTACAGTTTGAGTTATGAGTGCCAGAATACTTATTAAAAATGCAGCGACAATGAGTTGTATTAATGTTTGGATATCTCCGCCTTCTCCCTGTACAGACGCAACAATCTCATCAACAATAAATTTAGAGACAATAGGAGTTACCAGGTCAATTGCGGCACCAAATACAATTAGACCTGCAAGGATGCCTGCAATTCCGTGTAAAGGTTTAGCCAGTTTTATAATATTTACAATATTTTTCATCCTTATACATTATAGTAAATGATATAAAAATAATCAGCGTCAAAATACTTCTTGCTTTCTGATAACACCCTTGTTTAAATAAATGTAGAGATGAAAAGTTTGCTCAATCAAAAACTTATTGCTACGTACGTTGTATTAGTGGTTGTAACTCTTTTAGGACTACTACTCATCAAAGAGTTGAATATATCATATCCTGTTCGTGTGACTACCTCACAGGAATCAAATCTGTCTGTAGTAGGTGAGGGTAAAGTACAAGTTGTACCAGATCGTGCAAGTCTTGACGCTGGGATTCTAGTTACGAACGCGGCAACTATTGATGCTGCGCAGCAAGAGATTGACGAAAAAAATAATGCTATTGTAGAGGCTCTAACAAGACTAGGAATTGCGCAGGAAGATATTAAAACTTCTAATTACTCTGTAAACCCGAATCAGGACTTTAACCCTGGTGCTCCTGGAAGAATCACCGGATATAATGGAAATGTCACTATTACAATCACAGTCAGACAAATTGATTTAGTTCCTCAAGTAACACAAGCTGTAACAGAGGCAGGTGCAAATCAGGTTTACAATGTGAACTATACAGTTGAAAACCCTGAGAAATTCAGAGAAGAGGCACGCAATAAAGCAATAGAAAATGCACGCGAACAAGCAGAAAATTTAGCAAGTTCACTGGGAATTAGATTGGGTAAAGTAGTAAATGTAGTAGAGTCATCTCCAACTAATGGTTCAATTCCAATGTTTGATAGAAGTATGAGTTTAGAAGGAATGGGAGGAGCAAACGCGCCTGTCTTGCAGCCGGGAACTCAAGAAATTACCTCTGTGGTTACACTCTACTTTGAGAAAAGGTAAAGTTAAATATCATCTAAGTCTAGATCATCTTTAATAAAATCTGTAAACGCTCCAAAATCGCTATCTTGTTCTGCCATTAGATTTTTACTCTCTATTTTTTCCTGCTGAGTTAGATATCTGAGTTCAACTCCAGATTTTAAAACGCTTGTAAATATTGCCCTTCCTACCTCATAGTGTACATGTGGTAGATCTTGACCGTTAAAAAGATTAAGTTCTTCACACTTTGCAAAGACTGCATCTTTAATTTCATCAATATCCTTCTCATTGCCTATCTCGTAACCGGCAAGCATAATAGAACTAATACCTATATTCATTTCCGGTTGAGAAATAGAAAAGTTAGCATAATTTAAATCTTTTAACTGGTTTGAGATGGCAGAAAGAACTGGTTTATCCCAACCCGTACCAAGGTGTTTTTCTATTTCTGTATATACAACAGTTATTCTTTCAATATGCTGAGGATGCCATTTTCTGATATCAAAGCTGTATTGTTCGTGTAGGAAATGGCTAAGTATCGGAGATCGGCTTAGTATCTCTTCTCGTTTGATAAATTCGGGTCGTTCCCTTTCCATAAAATTAAGTTGAAGTATATCACCAATCTATTTTATAGACAATCAGATTATGCTGTACTACAATTGAGACATGAAACGGATGATACTTTCTTTAATAATTTTATTTCTCATGTTTGCAAAACCGATTTTTGCTCAGGAAGTCTGGGAGATAACAAACTTTGAGAGCAACATTCAGATCCAACAGTCTGGCGAAGTAAAAGTCGCTGAAAAAATATCAGTTAACTTTGGTACACAGGAAAAGCATGGAATCTACAGAGATATTCCCGTAGTGTATACCAATGATGATGGCTCAAAATATCACACGGAGATTAAAGACGTAAGTGTGTCAGGTCATGAGTCAAAAATCACCAGAGAAGGTGATTTTCTGCGTATACGAATAGGGGATCCGGATGTGACAGTGAGTGGAGAACAGGAATATAACATTGCATATACAGCTGTAGGAGTGCTTAGGGGTTTTGAGAATTTTGATGAGTTGTATTGGAATGTTACAGGGAATTACTGGGAAGTTCCTATCAGACGCACATCAGCAACCGTGATGCTTGAAGGAGGGGACATAGGAAATGTTGCTTGTTATGTTGGTAATCTTGGATCAACCGAAAACTGTGATTCTAGTGTATCTAGAAGTACTGCTAGATTTTTTGCACAGTCACTTGATTCTGGTCAAGGAATGACTGTGGCTACATCTTATCCCAAAGGTATTACAGAGATTCCATTAGTAAAATCTTTTGCAGATAAAGTTTTGTCATTGCCAGCTATACTTACCTTTGGTGTTTCACTGGCTGCGGGTATTGGTGCAATATTTCTTTTATGGTCACATAAAGGAAGAGATTTATGGATGCGAGGAAAACATCTTTTTGATCCTCACGCCAAAGAGGAGAAAAGACCACTATTTCATAAAGATACAGTTGTAGTGGAATACTTACCGCCTGATAATCTCAGACCGGCAGAAGTTGGTGTAATTATGGACGAGAGAGCTAATACCCTGGATGTAACCGGCACAATCATAGACTTGGCTACCCGGGGTTATTTAACAATTACCGAAGAAGAAAAGAAGTGGAAGTTTGGGTCGGCTGATTATATATTCAATAGGCTCAATAAAGATACTAAAGATCTTTTAAAATATGAGCAGGAACTTCTGGAGAGGTTATTTGAAAAAGGCGATTTGGTTAAAATGTCACATCTTAAAAAATCATTTTACACAGACTTAAAGGAAGTAAAGAATCAGTTATACAGGGATATGGTTGAGAAAGGATTTTTTCCCTCCAATCCTGAAAATACCAGAGCTATGTATTTAGGGATTGCATTTGTCGGATTAGTTTTTGCTGGAGTTTTATTGATATTTTCGATAAATATTGAAAACGAATTTCTATTTTCGATAGCGATAGCTACTGTAATTACAGGATTTAATTTACTAATTGTGTCAAGATTTATGTCACGGAGAACTGCTAAAGGTTATGAGATGTCTAGACGTATCAATGGTTATCGTCTATTTATTGAGAATGTAGAAAAACACAGACAGAAGTTTTTTGAAAGTAAAAATATGTTTAATATAGTCCTACCCTATGCGATAATATTTGGACTTACGGGAAAGTTTGCGAATGCTATGAAAGATATGGGTGTAGAGCCTAGTACTGCAACCGCAGGGTGGTACTATGGCGCACACGCGTTTAATATATCTAGTTTTGAAAATAGTATGTCAAACTTTTCTCAGTCTGTGGGCGCGGCTATGGCATCAACTCCTTCCGGCAGCGGGTCAGGAAGTGGCGGAGGAGGATTTTCCGGCGGAGGTTTCGGCGGTGGCGGCGGTGGAAGCTGGTAATCCGGTATTAAATTATTAACGAGTTAAAGAGTTATTTTTCTTTTAATAGTTTAAGACCTGTTTCTTCATCATTCTCTCTTTCAAAGTATGCATCTAATTTGGTTATTATAACTTCTCCTGTACCTGAGATTCTCATACTATGTAAGTGACCGCCAACAGTACTGTAGTCTTTTTTACCAAGTGTTACATGTGCATGCATCATCCGTTTTCCATCTGCGTATCCAATATTACCTGTTAAGTTAAGTAATTCGCATTCTTCATTTAAAGTTTTCTTAATATATTCTCTTTTTTCAAGATCATAATAACTTAACTCAGTTTGATCAACTGCACCAAGTCCTTGAACCCATGCGGCATCAATATTTTTCTCATCACAAAACGAAAGCACTTCTGACACTAATTCTTCTCCACGAAGAATTCTTAAAATAAATTTTGAATCTTTTTCGTAAATTACTTTCATTTATGCGTTAGACTTATCTGTAAAATCAAAAGTCTCTCCTGTGATTTGCAAATGCGCTCCTTTTAGTCTCCCTCCGATAGCGTCGATTGCATTTTTTGTTCCAAGTCCTATGATAGTAGAGATACCTTCTTCAAGTGTAGCTTCTGATGAGCCTATTTCAGTATATTGGTGAGACGGACATTCTGATCTTACAAATTCTAAAATAGATTTAATCTCTGAAGCTTGATCGGTTGGATAAGAAAACTTATACATTTTAATATCGATATTAGAGTTTCGTTCAGTCATATGGTCTATATTATACAGGATAATTCTACTGCTTCGTGTTTAGTTTTAACCCAGGTGTGCATGGTCATTCCAAGTTATCAAACCCCACAACCCCTCTGGGTTTCTTTCGCATACTGTTATTCCTGTATTGCTGGTTTTAAGGGCTAAATGTAAGTGATGAAATTCATCGTGATTAAGCGTGTCTCCGAACAAGATCAGTCCTATGAGCATACGTAGAAAGACAGAATGAGTGACGGCAAGAATGTTTTCTTCTTTAAACAAAGTTAGATAACCAAAAAATTCAATCGCGCGAGCTTTAAGGTCGTGAAAATTTTCTTCGTCTGAGTAATGCCAGTCCTTCAATCTAGCATTGCGCATAAGCATCTCTTTTAAACGTACGGCTTCTGGATCATCCATTTTTTTACCTTCTAGTTCTTTAGGTCTTTTTACTTCACCTAATAGCTCGGTATAAAAAACCTGTTTGTTCAACACTTTATTAATTTCTTCGGTAGTCTGCTGTGCACGAAGATATGGACTGGAGATAATAATATCGATCGGAATATCTCTGAATCTATTGGCTACAAATCTTGCTTGCTGTACACCCTTTGGAGAAAGTTCTGTATCTCTGCCTTGTTGAATCTTCTGTTCGTTTAGTTTAGTTTCTCCGTGCCTGATAAAGTAGAGCTTCATTGAATAACATTATACAACAAGATATAAAATCAGTATTCAGAATACGCGCACTGAATAATTTTATTGATTTAGTATAATAGACATCTATGAAAAAGCTTCTGATAGTATTGATATTACTTGGTGCAGGGATTTTTTTTTATATGAAGAAAACTTCTCAGCCAAGTCCTGCGATACTTTCAGAGAAGAATGTTCCTAAATCAGCACAGAAAGTAACACCCTCAAATGCTGAAGCAGATAAATCAGTTTTTATTCCCTATTGGACTGTAGCGTCTGAAAAACCTTTAGATGAATACGAAGAGGCATATTATTTTGGAATCGAAGCTGATACTAACGGCATAAAAAGGGATGAAATCGGGTATTCACGAATAAATCAGTTTTTGGATAAGACTCAGGGAATAAAAAGACAAATACTAGTGGTAAGGATGGTAGATAAAGAGGTAAATGGCGAGGTTTCTAAAGATCCTGAAGCTCAAAAAAAGATTGCAGCTGAATCAACACAGATTGCTAAGGAACATAAGTTTGACGGGGTAATGCTTGATTTTGAAATATCAAGTATATCTTTTGAAGAAGTTACAAATAGAACTACTAATTTTTATACAATTTTTTCTGAAGAAGTAAAAAAGGTTAACTTACTATTCTATAGTGCGCTTTATGGTGATACTTACTATCGAGTCAGAGCATACGATGTAAAAAAAATTGGTGAATTATCAGATAAAGTTGTAATTATGTCATATGACTTTCATAAATCTAGAGGCAATCCGGGTCCAAATTTTCCTTTAGATGGTAGAGAAACTTACGGATATGATTTTAAGCAAATGATTGAGGATTTTATGAACGATGTACCTGAAGAAAAGCTTGAAGTTGCTTTTGGAATGTTTGGATATGACTGGAAGGTAGATAACGAAGATAAGGCAACTACTTCAGGCTCACCACTCTCTACAAGTGAGATAACAATCAACTATATAGATTCCTGTGGTCAAAAAAAATGCAAATGGGAACGTGATCGGGTTTCACAGGAGATAAAAGCAGAATACATAAGCCAGGAGGATGAGCAGCATATTATTTGGTTTGAGGATAATGAATCTACCAAACGAAAGAAAGATTATATACAAAATATTGGTATCTCGCAGGTTTCCTACTGGGCGTATTCATACTATTGAGTATCCAGTATTCAGTATCCAGTATTAAAGAGTTAGGAGTGAGCTAATAGCTATCCTAGTCGCTTTGCAGGATTCTTACATACCCTTAACCCCTGTCTTATAGCTGGCCACTATATTAGGTATTATCGATAAATCCTTAGTATTGGTCATGAAAAGCAGGGCAGGGACCATAGCAAATTTTCGAAGGCAAGATGGTGTCTCTCCAGAAAAGGGAGACACCATTTTTATTGATGAACAAAAACATCCCAAGCACCCAAAACGGGTAAACGCAGATCGCCAAACAGATGAAGAACAAAAATACGGTAAGCAACAGCAAAAAAATGATAACCCTATTCCCAATTTAAAAGACGAAACACACTCCGCTGAGATTAAAATTTCAGATCCCTCCCGAACTTTAGAAGAAATTGCTGTAAATAGTGCAAGGATTGTATACCACATCCAAACTGTATTTCCTTTTGTTGTTTTTACTGATGAAGTGATAGCAGATGAGGAAAAGTTGAGTGTAGTAATAGGCAGGTTTTTTAAGAGTGGTTATATGAGAAGCGTGATGTTAAAAGATATTGCAAATGTAAGTGTAGACACTAGTATTTTATTTGCTTCGCTGACAATTATTGATAGAAACTTTATACAAGATCCGCTTGTAGTTAAGTATCTTAAAAAGAATGAAGCGTTAAGAATGCGAAGAATATTGATGGGTTTAATAATTGCTAATAATAATAAGGTTAGTCTTTCAGAGTACTCATTGGAAGAGATTCGTGAGTATACAGAAGAAATTGGTCGCGCTCGTGACGATAGCTCTGTATCATCTATCTAGCGACTTTTAAGCAGAGTATTCATGAACGATGAGACTAAAGATACTATAACGCTGAAACCAAGTGCCCACCAAAAATTTACTACCTCAAATCCATTTACTCCCCAGCTGATTAACATTACAAGCAGAGCATTGATCACAAACATAAACAATCCAAGTGTTAAAACTGTAATTGGAAGTGTGATAATAGTAATTATCGGCTTAATAAACATATTAATTACTCCAAGTATTATCGCGACTACAAGTGCAGTCCAAAAATCATCGATACGTACTCCCTCAGATAATAGATATGATGCGACTAATATAGAGAGCGTAGTTACTAATAAGTTAAGAAGTAAGTTCATATTTTTATCTTACTTACAAGATAACCTTATTGTCAACCAGCTTCAATAACACAAATTTTGTAAGAAAAACTAGCTAAATCTTGAATACCTCTTGACGTAATTAGTTTTATAATGTATATTATCATCACACCTAAAAAAAAGGGTGTTTTTATTTGGGGAAACCAATATGGCTGACACAAAATTTGAACGAACAAAACCACACGTAAATATCGGAACCATCGGTCACGTAGACCATGGTAAGACAACTACAACAGCTGCAATTGCTACTGTTCTTTCTAAAAAAGGACAATCAAAGGCAATGAAGTATGAAGATATCGACAACGCACCTGAAGAAAAGGCTCGCGGTGTTACGATTAATATTTCTCACATTGAGTACGAAACTGAAAAGCGTCACTATGCACACATTGATGCTCCAGGTCACGCAGACTATATTAAGAACATGATTACCGGTGCTGCACAAATGGACGGAGCTATCCTTGTTGTGTCTGCAGCTGATGGACCAATGCCTCAGACTCGAGAACACATTCTACTTGCTCGCCAAGTAGGAGTACCATCAATTGTTGTATACCTTAACAAGTGTGACATGGTTGAAGATCCAGAACTTCTTGATCTTGTTGAAATGGAAGTTAGAGAGTTGTTATCAAAACAAAAATATGATGGTGATAACACACCTATTATTAGAGGCTCATCACTAAAAGCACTTGAAGGAGACGCAGAATATGAAAATAAGATCGTTGAGCTTATGAATGCAGTTGATGAGTTCATTCCAACTCCAGAGAGGCCAGTTGATCAACCATTCTTGATGCCTGTTGAGGATGTTTTCTCAATCAAAGGACGAGGAACAGTTGTTACAGGACGTATTGAGCGCGGTGTTGTAAAAGTAAACGAAACAGTACAAATCGTAGGAATTAAAGCTAACCAAGACACAGTTGTTACCGGTGTTGAGATGTTCCGAAAACTTCTTGATGAAGGACAAGCTGGTGATAATGTTGGATTACTTCTAAGAGGTATCGAAAAAGACGATGTTGAAAGAGGACAAGTTCTTGCAAAACCAGGATCAATTACTCCTCACTCAGAGTTTGAAGCTGAAGTTTACATCTTAACCAAAGAAGAAGGCGGACGTCATACACCTTTCTTCTCAGGATACAGACCTCAGTTCTACATCAGAACAACTGACGTAACAGGAGAAATCAAACTTCAGGAAGGTGTAGAAATGGTTATGCCTGGAGATAACGCAAAAATGAATGTTAAACTAATCGTTCCAGTCGCTATGGAAGACGGAATGAGATTCGCTATCCGTGAAGGTGGACGAACAGTAGGTGCAGGTGTAGTTACAAAAATTACTAAATAAGTAGTTTCAACTCCTGTCGCACATTTAAATCGCTTGAAAGGCAGTACTTATGGCTAAAGGTAGAATTAGAGTAAAGCTAAAAAGTTATGATTCTCGAATCATAGACTCGACGTGTCAACAAATCCTTGACACAGCTATCAGAACAGGCGCAAAAGTAATCGGTCCTATCCCCCTACCAACCAAGCGATCTCTCACAGTTGTTAACAAATCTCCATTTATTGATAAAGATGCTCGTGAGCATTTTGAACTTAAAACTCACAAAAGACTTATCGATATCATGACTCCGACAGATAAGACCATCGAGTCTCTAATCCACCTTGATCTCCCAGCAGGTGTTGATGTAGAGATTAAGATGTAAAAAGCGCAGAGCTAAAAACGAATAGCGCAAAGTTACATCTTAAAATATATTAACCACTATCTACTTTTCTCTTTAGCTTATGGTATACTCTGATCCATGAAAGAGCAAGAAAACTTTCATTTTCCGTTTGATAATGACAACTCCTCATCTGAAAGTAATCTAGATCCTGAAATTGCCAGAGTTGAAGCAATAAAATATGCTGAAAAAATAAAACAAATCATAAATATGATAAAAACTACTCAAGAGACGAATCTAGGTAATGGAATGTGGATTAGCAGGAATAATGAAGGTGATATTGTCCCAGTATTGTACGATGACTCCAATTTCATTCAGGGTGTAAGTGGAATTACTATATTTAGCGTCTGGAAACCGTCATCTGATTCAGAACCTGTTTTGGAAGAGTCTATGTGTATACAATTTATTCATGAAGTAGAGGAATCTAAAGTAGGTGTAACAAAATATGATTTTTACGAGGATGGGGAATACGAAAAAGATAAAAGATATATTGTAGATGGCGAAAAAAGTCATGTTATTGTAAATGAGCCTATGTCTAGTGCCGATTTCGAGCTTGTTGGTTATGCATTAAAAAATATTTACAATAAATTACCAGCATTTTAAAAATTTTTAATCTTTCTTACCCCTCTCTTGCAATCAGGCTTCAAATTTAATATAATTACTCGTATTGTCATGAGTTTAAATCAGGCTGATTTGACTAAACGTTATTCGAGAAGCATTTCCTGACACTGAACTCTCCTATGGAGAAACAGTAGAACGGCTTTTCGAAAGCCGTTTTTTTATGTCTCAAACACACATGATTCAGAAAAGATTACATATAAAAATTATTAAAAATGAACGTAACAACATTAATTGGAACAAAACTAGATCAGAAGCAAACCTTTCTTGAGGATGGTACACGTGTACCAGTTTCTCTTATTTCAATCCGCGAAAATGTAATTACACAGATTAAAAACGTTGAAACTGATGGCTATATGTCACTACAGCTAGGATACGGTTCAACAAAAAAGGCAAAAAATTCAGTAAACGGAATGGCAAAAAAAGCGGGGTTAAAAGAAACACCCCGTTTTTTACGAGAAACTCGTGTAGAAGACGTATCTGATGCTACAGTCGGTAACTCTCTCAAAGTTGAAGAAGTATTTGAAGCTGGAGATATTGTAAATGTTGCTGGAACTTCAAAAGGTAAAGGATACGCTGGTGTAGTAAAACGACATGGATTTCACGGTGGACCAAAAACTCACGGACAGTCAGACAGACATCGTGCACCAGGATCAATCGGACAATCCGCAACACCGGGGCGCGTATATAAAGGTAAAAGAATGGCTGGACGTATGGGAAATGAACGTGTTACAGTCCGGAATCTTATGGTTTTAGATATCGTAGATGGTGTTTTATATGTTAAAGGACTTGTTCCAGGGCCAAAAGGGACATTAATTGAAGTCAAAAAAGTAGGACATGATAATAAATTTACTCCACTATTCAAAATTGTTGAGGAGGTAGAGGCAACAGACGCTAAAACTACGGAAGATACGCCAGCTGTAGAAGAGACAGTAGTAGTTGATGAAGTAGTAGAGGAAACTCCAAAGACAGAGACAGTTGAAGAATCTGCTCCTGAAGAAGATGCTAAATCTGAAAATAAGGATGAAGTTGTAACTCCGATTGAAGAAGAATTAAAGAAGGAGGAGAAAGAGTAAATTAATCTAATTTCTAATTGCTCTAATTGACCTAAGTATATTTGGTCATTAGTAAATTAGAATTTATTTAGAAATTAGAATAATTAGGTTAATTAGAAATTTCAAATATTATGGCAGAAGTAAAAAAGAATACTAAAAAAACAACTGAGGTAAAGGCTAAGGTAAGCAAGCCAACCGCAACTAAAGCAATGGCGAGCAAGGAAGCACAGCTTAAAGTTAGCGTTGTAGATATAAATGGAAAGTCAGCTGGAACAATTGAGTTACCAGTAGAGGTATTTGGTGCTAAAGTTAATCCTACACTTATGGCGCAAGCTGTTCGTGTATATCTTGCAAACCAGAGGCAGGGAACGGCACGCGCTAAAACTCGTGGTGAAGTAAACGCTTCAACTCGTAAGATTTATCGACAGAAAGGTACTGGGCGCGCACGGCACGGTGCGCTTACTGCACCTCTTTTTGTAGGCGGAGGAACAACTTTTGGTCCTAAACCTCGTGATTTTTCATTGAACTTTTCAAAGAAAATGCGTCGAGCTGCTCTATTTAGTGCTTTGACTCAAAAAGTTGTAAATAAGGAGCTCGTTGTTCTTGATGTATCTAATGGAGTAACAGGAAAAACAAAAGAAATGTTTGGAGCATTAAAAGCTTTAAATATGCTTAATAAAAAAGGAAAAGGAAATAAGGTTTTGTTAGTTACGCACGACGCTGAGTCGGTAAAAAAAGCAGCGCGTAATATTGAAGGGGTTCAAGCTACAAGCGTATCAACACTTTCGACTTATACAGTCCTAAATCACAGAAATATAATCTTTGTAAAAGGCGCAGTTGGAAAGATGAGTGAAATATATCTAGATAAGCAAGAAGCTAAAAGCTAAAAACGAAAAATATGAAATCTATACACGAAGTTATAAAAAAACCAATTATAAGTGAAAAATCTTTCGCTGAGGCATCACGCGGCAGATATTCTTTTGTTGTAGATGAGTCTGCAAACAAAAATGATATTAAAGCAGCAGTCGAAAAAATGTTTAATGTCAAAGTAGTAGGAGTTGCAACAAATATTATCAAAGGATCAAAAATGAGATTTACTAAAAAAGGGAGAAATTTACAAAACTTAACATATAAAAAAGCACGTGTACAATTAGCAAAAGATCAAAAAATCGATATCTTCGAGGAGGTAAAAGAATAGTTATGAGAAAACTTAAAGTAATACTAAAAAAACATTCAGGACGTGATGGAAGCGGTCAGGTTGTAGTGCGCCATCAAGGAGGAAGGCATAAGAGATTTTATCGTGTTATTGACTTTAAACGAAATAAAATTGATGTAGATGGTACAGTAACCTCAATTGATTATGATCCAAATCGTTCTGTAGATATTGCTCTTGTGCAGTACGCTGATGGGGATAAAAGATATATTTTATGTCCGGTTGGATTAAAAGTAGGCGACAAGATAAAGGCAGGCGAGAAGTCTGAAATTAAAACAGGAAATGCGCTTCCTATGCGCAGTATTCCGGTTGGAAGTATTGTACATAATCTTGAGCTTACAAGAGGTCGTGGTGGACAAATAGTGAGAGCAGCAGGAAATCAGGCTATTATTCAGTCAAGAGAAGGCGGATATGTTCAAGTAAAACTTCCGAGTGGAGAGATCCGTAAGATAAACGCGGAAAATTATGCTACAATTGGCCAGCTTGGCAATGTCGATCGTAAGGATCGTGTAATGGGTAAAGCAGGTGCGAACAGAAGAATGGGTAAACGGCCGACTGTTAGAGGTGTTGCGATGAATCCTCGCTCACATCCTCATGGCGGTGGAGAAGGAAGATCAGGTATTGGTATGCCTTCACCTAAAACCTATGCAGGAAAGTTAGCAGTAGGAAAAACAAGAAGACCTAAAAAATATTCAGATAAATATATTGTTAAAAGAAGAGGAGAGAAATAATTATGGCAAGATCAAGTAAAAAAGGACCATTAATTGACGAAAGACTAATGAAAAAGGTACAGGCTCAAAAAGAGTCAGGTAATCGTGATGGAATAAAAACCTGGTCAAGAGCATGTCAAATACCGCCAGAGTTTGTCGGTCACACATTTATGATTCATAACGGTAAGCACTTTATTTCAGTGCGGATTACTGAAGGAATGGTAGGACATAGACTCGGAGAGTTTGCTCCGACTCGACACTTTAAAGGACACGGAAGAATTGTGGCTCGTGAGATTAGTAAAACCTAGTTAATTGATTAGAATTTGAATTATGGAATACAAAGCAGAAGCAAAAAATATTAAGATATCACCCCGCAAAGTGCGGTTGGTAGCAGATAGTGTAAAAGGTTTACAGCTCGATCAGATGATTGCTAGTTTGACTGTATTAAACAAAAGAGCGGCTGATCCAATTCGCAAGACTTTGGAAAGCGCAATAGCGAATGCTGTAAATAACTTTCAGGCAAGCAGAGGAGATCTGAAACTTAAAGAAATAATGATTGGAGAAGGAATCATGTACAAAAGATATCATTTTGCTGCACGGGGTCGTGTTCGCCCGTACCTTCGTCGTACCAGTCATATTAGGGTGATTTTGGAAGATCAGATTGAAAGAACAGAAATGGCAACAAAAGCAGCAGAGCAAGCAGTAATTAATATGACAGAGCCCACCGACGCTAAAGCTATGGAGGGCAAGCCCACTTCTGTTAAAGCTAAGGAAGGAAAAGAAGTAAAGAAAGTTACTAAGAAGGTTGAGAAAAAGAAAGGAGAAAGTAAATAATGGGACAAAAAGTAAACCCGATTGCATTAAGATTAGGAATTCACCATGACTTCAAGAGCGTGGGATATTATTCTAAGAAAAATTATGCATCTACGGTATTGCAAGATATAAAAATTAGAGAAATGTTGTTTGACAAACTCAAGCAAGCAAGTATAGGCGAAGTACAGATATTACGCACATTAAATGGAATTAAAATAACGATTCATGTTGTACGTCCTGGTATTGTAATTGGGCGTGGAGGACAAGGGTTAGAAGAGCTTAAGAGGTCAATTGTTCGCGTGATGCAGGAAACCAGCAAAGAGAAGGTTTCACCACGAATTGAGCTTAAAGTAGAGCCAATTAAGGATCCTAACCTGAGCGCGCATTTAGTAGCAACAAATATCTCTGATATGTTAAATCGTCGCATGCCTCACAGACGTGTAATGAAACAGTCTGCAGAGCGAGTTATGAATGCAGGTGCAAAAGGTGTTAGAATCATACTTTCCGGACGTATTGGAGGAGCTGAGATTGGACGAAAAGAAAGAACACAGATCGGAAAGGTGTCTCTTTCAACTATTAGAGAAAACATTGATTATGCACAGATTCCAGCTTTGACAAAAAGCGGATATGTGGGAGTAAAAGTTTGGATAAATAAGGAGTAATAAATTATGTTAATGCCAAAAAGATTAAAATATAGAAAAATATTTAAGCAACGTGAGGATAAAGGCGTAGAGCAAAAAGGAATCACTCTTGCTTTTGGTACATTTGGACTTAGATCTGAGACATCAGGACAGATTACCAGTCGTCAGATTGAGTCTGCGCGTCGTGCAATGACCCACTTTACTAAGCGTGGTGGTAGAATTTGGATTCGCATTTTCCCTGCAACTCCAACGACTAAAAAACCGCCTGAGACTCGAATGGGTGGAGGAAAAGGTGACATACATGAATATGTGACAAAGGTAGGTCCTGGAAGAGTACTTTTTGAAATGAGTGGAGTTAGTGAAGAGGTGGCTAAAGAAGCGTTCCGTCTTGCTTCACACAAACTGCCTGTAAAAAGTGGTTTTATTACAAGGGAAGGAAAATAGTATGAAAACGAAAGAAGTAAAAGAATTGCCTAATAAGACAAATGCAGATTTAACAAAAATGCTCGATGAGTTGCACTCTTCGTTTGCAAAAAACAAACTTGATTTAAAGCTTGGCAGAAGTAAGAATACTGCAGTTTTAAAAGATATCAAGAGAGACATAGCACGGGTAATGACAGTGCTAAAGAAAAAGGAAGGAGAAATTAAAGAAAATGTCTAAAAAAATATTAACAGGAACAGTAGTTTCGGATAAGATGACCAATACCGTTGTAGTTGAGGTTGTGCGTTACGTTGTGCATCCACTATATAAAAAGAGGATTAAGTTAACAAAAAAATATAGTGCGGACACTAATGGAGTACCAAGCGCGGTAGGTGATTTTGTAAAAATTGAGGAGACTGTACCGATAAGTAAGACAAAACATTTTAAGGTTATTGAAAAGATCGTTGAGATTACACCTGAAGGAGAAAAAACAGCAAAGGTGAGTACGAAAGATACAAAAAACTCAGCTGAAAAAGAAGAAAAAAAGCCAGCACGAAAAGTCAGAGCAAAGAAAGGAGAATCTAAGTAAAATAGCTAATATCTAACTTCTAATGCCAAATTAGGAATTAGTAATTAGGACTTAGAAATTTATAACAATGGTACAATTACGAACAATGCTAGTATCTGCTGATAACAGCGGAGCGAAAGAACTAATGGTAATCCAGATATATGGTGGATCACGCCGTCGATTTGGATATCTTGGTGAAACACTTGGTTGTATTGTAAAGAGAGCATTACCAAATGGTGAGTATAAAAAAGGCGACTTGGTAAAAGTTGTGCTGGTTCGAACAAAAAAAGAGGTAAGACGCGCTGATGGATCATATATAAGATTTTCCGAAAATGCAGGTGTTGTAATAAATAGTCTTGAAAATAAGGACCCTGTAGGGACACGTGTTTTCGGTCCAATTGCGCGTGAAGTACGTGAGAAAGGATTTACAAAAATTGCGAGCTTAGCAAAAAATGTAGTTTAAATATTATGAAATTAAAAAAAGGCGATTTAGTACAAATAATGATGGGAAAAGATAAAGGTAAAACCGGTAAGATTGAACGTGTTTTGCCGAAAAAAAACACAGTTGTAGTGGAAGGATTAAATGTTTACAAAAGACACGTAAAAGGTCTTGGTGGACAGCAAGCGTCTGAGATAAAAACATTCTCGCGCCCGTTACCTGTTTCCAAGGTTGCACTGGTAGATCCAAAGAGCAAGAAACCTACACGTGTAGTATTTAAATCTGAAAAAGGTGAAAAAGTAAGAGTGGCTAAAAAATCAGGCCAAACAATTTAAATATTATGAAAGTACAAGCATCAGTTAAACCAAGGTGTATGAAATGTAAAATAGTACGCCGAAAAGGAAAAGTATATGTAATTTGTGAGAACCCTAAGCACAAACAGCGACAGGGATAGTTTGATAATGTCTAATTTATAATGACAAATTAGTAATTTTGAATATGAGTAGTTATAAAAAAACATATAAAGATGAAATAGTGCCGAAGCTACAGAAGCGGATGAATATAAAAAATCCGATGGCTGTACCGAGGCTTCAAAAGATCGTAGTTAACACCAGCAATCGTGAGTTTTTGCAGGATAAAAAGAATATTGAAAAATATGCTGATGAGCTAGTAACAATCACAGGGCAAAAACCAAAGGTTGTAAAAGCAAAAATATCTGTTGCAACATTTAAATTGCGTGAAGGTGACGATATTGGGTTGGTTGTGACATTACGCGGTGACCGTATGTATGATTTTTTTGAAAAACTTGTTAAAATAGTCCTTCCGCGCGTGAAAGATTTTAGCGGAGTAAGTAGAGAATCATTTGACGGTCATGGTAATATGACAATCGGGTTTTCTGAACAGACGGTTTTTCCTGAGATTGACCCTGGTAGAGTTGATCGAATTAGAAGCTTGCAAATGGTACTTGTGACTAGTGCAAGTAACGATGAACAAGGGTTAGCTTTATTAGAGGAAATGGGAATGCCGTTTAAAAAGATAGTAAAGGAGTAAGTATGGCTAAAAAATCAGACGTAGTAAAATTTGAAAAAAAACAAAAATATAGTACTAGAGAAAAGAACAGATGTGCAATCTGCGGTCGTTCACGTGCATTTATTCGCATGTATGGTATGTGTAGAATATGTTTTAGAGAAAAAGCACTGAAAGGACAGTTGCCAGGTGTGAAGAAAGCATCGTGGTAAGAAAGGAAAAATAATATGAATTATACAATGGGTGATTTTATGATTAGGATTAAAAATGCGTATATGGCGCATCTTCCGACAGTGGAAGCACCGTATTCAAAGACATCATTGGCATTGGCAAAAATTTTGGTCGATAACAAATACGTAAAAAAAGTTGAAGAAAAAGAAGTGGATGGTTGGAAAAAGCTGGTAGTAACTCTTAGTTACAGTAAAAGAAACCCGGCGTTAAGCAACGTGAAAATTATTTCTACGCCATCATTACACATTTACGTAAAGAAACATGAGTTGCCTACAAAAGTCCGTGAGCTGGGTATTCATATAATTTCTACCAGTAAAGGACTAATGTCAGATAAAGACGCTATGAAAGCTGGAGTTGGAGGGAAGCTTCTTTTCCAGGTTCAATAAGGAAAAGAAGAAATTAACCTAATTTCTAATTGACCTAATTAACCAAAAGTTAGATCAATTGAAAATTGGGATTTGTTTAGAAATTAGTAATTAGAATAATTAGAAATTTATAAAATATGTCAAATATAGGAAAAGTACCAGTAGAAATAAAAGAAGGAGTTCAAGTCACAATTGACGGTAGTAAGGCAGTGGTTACAGGACCTAAAGGTACATTGGAGCAGAGAATTCCAAGAGGTATTGCAGTAGAGCAGGAAAATGGACACTTAGTAGTTAAAAAAGTTCACGATAGTAAAGAGCTTGAAAAGTTTTATGGTCTTACCCGAGCGCTACTTGCGAACATGGTAATCGGCGTAAGTGAAGGGTTTACAAAGCAAATGGAGCTTCATGGAGTAGGGTATCGCGCAAAAGTAGAAGGAAATGTTCTTGTACTGAATGTCGGATTTGCTCACCCTGTCAGAATTACTCCGCCTGAAGGTGTAACATTTACCGTAGCAGATAATAATATTAATATTTCAGGAATAAACAAAGAGTTAGTGGGAGATATTGCAAGTAAGATTAGAAAAGTACGTCCTCCGGATCCATATAAATCAAAGGGTATTCGGTATGCAGGAGAAATACTAAAGAAGAAAGCAGGTAAGTCTGCAAAAGCAGCTAAATAAAGGAGAAATATGAGTGAAATAATAACAAAAAAAGAACGAAGGATACGGCGCGTGAATCGCGTACGTAGTAAATTATTGGATCAAAACGGAAAACTTAGAATATCAGTTTTTGCATCTAATAAGCATATGTATGCTCAAATTATTGATGATGCAGATGGAAAGACATTAGTAAGTGTGTCTATGACTGATGTGAAGAGTGCCAAAGGATCAAAAAGTGAGATCGCAGCTCAACTCGGATCACTTCTTGCAGAGAAAGCAAAGAGTGCAAAAATTAATGACAATATGGTATTTGATAAGGGTAGGTATAAGTATCATGGGCGCGTTAAAGCATTTGCAGACGCAGCTCGAGAAGCAGGTCTTAAGTTTTAAGGTATAATAAATATATAAATTTAAATATTATGGACAATCAACAAAAATACGAAGAAAAAATTGTACAAATTAATAGAGTTTCTAAAAAAACTAAAGGTGGCAATAAAGTAAGGTTTGCCGCTCTTGTAGTTGTGGGTGATAAGCAAGGAAAGGTCGGAGTAGGGCTTGGAAAGTCAGAAGATGTCTCAAGCGCAATAATTAAGGCAGTTGCGTACGCTAAAAACAGGCTTATTGATGTACCGATCGTAAATGAAACTATCCCTCACAAAGTGCAGATTAAAGAAGGAGCATCTATTATTATGCTCAAGCCAGCACCACAAGGAACAGGTATTATCGCAGGAGGAGCAGTAAGAAGCGTGGTTGAAGCAGCAGGAATTAGAAATATATCTTCTAAAATTCTGGGAACTTCAAATAAAGCAAGCAATGTTTATGCAACATTTGAGGCTTTAAGAAAGCTGGGAAAGCAAAATGGAGGAGTTAAATAATGGAATTACATAATTCGGTTAAAATAGTAGATAAGAAACATAAAAGAGTCGGACGGGGACACGGTTCTGGCCGAGGAAAAACAGCCGGACGTGGAACTAAAGGTCAAAAGGCTCGACGTGATATTAGCTTGTCGTTTGAAGGTGGAGCACTACCATTAATCAAACGTATGCCATTTCTACGTGGTAAAGGCAGAAATGCTGCAATTAAGGCTCCCGCTGTTGAAATCACTTTGTCAGTACTCAATCAACTTCCGGCAAAAAGCGTGGTGACAAAAGACCTATTAATTGAGCATAAAATCATCCAATCCGGAACAAAAAGAGTAAAAGTTATCTCAACTGGTACGATTGAGAATCAATTAACTGTGCAGATACCTGTATCAAAAGGTGCTCAAGCAGCAATTGAAAAAGTTGGCGGAAAAGTAGAACTAAGTAGCGACTAGTGTTTAGTTTAAAATGAACTATGTGCTGAACGCTAAACGCTGAAAAATATATGGCTTCATTTTTTAGTATCTTTAAGAATAGTATAAAAGATCGGGAGATCCGACGAAAACTTGCCATCACTGCACTACTTTTCCTCGTATTTAGATTTTTTGCACACATCCCAGTCTCCGGTGTAAATATCACACAACTACAAGCATTATTTGCGCAAAATCAATTTCTAGGATTACTTGATATCTTCTCAGGAGGAACAATCTCTAATTTCTCTGTCTTAGCATTGGGCTTGGGACCATATATTTACGCTTCAATCGTGCTGCAACTTCTAACGGTGGTTTATCCAAAATTAGAAGCGTTATCAAAAGAAGGCGAGTACGGGAGACAGAAAATAAATCAATATACACGTTACTTAACTGTACCTCTCGCATTTATACAGGGTTTTGGTATTTTTGCTCTTCTAAGATCCCAGAATCTGATTGGCAACTTAGGAGTGATTGAGCTGGCTTCGTTTATCGTTACCTTGGTAGCAGGTACTTTATTTGTAATGTGGATAGGAGAATTACTTTCTGAACAAGGAATTGGAAATGGAATTTCTCTACTAATTTTTGCTGGAATTGTAAATAGAATTCCTGTTATTGCAGGTCAGACTATCACAACTTTAGGCCAGGCAGATATCATGAATATAGCGCTATTTATTGCTATCGGAGTTATTATGGTAGCAGCTGTGGTCGCAATTAATGAGGCTGTAAGAAGGGTGCCTATTTTTTATGCACGAAGAGTTAGAGGTTCTCAGTCTGTCTCTGCTCAGTCAACACATCTTCCGTTAAAACTTAACCAAGCTGGAGTTATTCCAATTATTTTTGCTGTTTCATTTGTGCTACTGCCTTCTATGATGGGAAACTATTTATTGGCAGCCGGAAATGAAACTTTAAATGCGATAGGTCGATTTTTTGCAACTTACTTTAGTCCGCAGCATCCGGTATATAACATAATTTACTTTTTGATGATTTTTGGCTTTACTTATCTTTATACTGCGATTATTTTCAATCCCCAGAAAATTTCTGAAGATTTGCAAAAACAAGGTGGTTTTATACCAGGAATTCGTCCAGGTAAACCTACCGCTGCGTTTCTAAACACAATTGTAACTCGTATCACGTTTGCTGGCGCACTTTTCTTAGGTATTATTGCTGTATTGCCTAACTTGCTTGGACTATTTACTAATACCCAAAGTCTAATTATTGGAGGTACTAGCATCCTAATTGTGGTATCGGTAGTGATTGAGACGATTAAAATTCTTGAAGTACAGCGTACTACGCGTAGTTACGATCAGTTTAAATAGCCACTTGTGTGGATATGGATAGGAAAAAAACATTGAAGATAGTATTAATTGGCATACAGGGATCAGGAAAATCAACACAAGGAAACTTGCTTTCAAAAAAACTCAAGGTTCCTTATCTTTCTACAGGACATATTCTCCGCGAACTTTCAAAAGAAAAAACCCGACTCGGTAGGTATATTAAAGAGACGATTAATGCAGGTGTTCTTGTGCCTGATAGTAGAATGATTCCGATTGTTGAAGATTATCTTCGACGAAAAGAGTACGAAGGCGGATATATCCTTGATGGGTTTCCGCGTACTGTAGCACAGGCGAAAGTATTTAATGGTGATATAGACGCAGTAATATACCTCAATGTTTCTGATAAAGAAGCGCTTTGGCGACTTTCATATCGAGAAGAGGATGAAGAGGAAGATAGAGAGGATGCTACTTTGCTTGCAATTCGTAAAAGAATTGAATTGTTTCATGAGTATACTCTCCCCGTTTTAAAATATTACAGAAATAAAGATAAGTTAATTGAGATTAATGGTGAGCAGGAAATTGAAGAAATTCACAAAGAGATAATGAACAAACTTAAATTTAAGTAATGAAAAGAGGATTTGTAATTGCGATAGATGGACCGGTCGCGTCAGGAAAAGGCACTGTTGCAAAAAAGCTCTCAAAAACAATAAATGCATTAAATTTTAATTCAGGAGGAGTATATCGGGCTTATGCAAGCAAGCTCAGAAATCTAGGAGTTTCACCTGATAATGATCAAGAAATCAAAAAATATCTTAAACCTGGTGATGTTGAAATCACTATAGATCAAGCAAGGAAAGATGAATTTATTATTACATTAAACGGAATTGATGTAACTGAAACCTTGTTTACTCCTGAAATCTCAATGGCAGCATCTGATTTTGGAAAAAGCCGTGTGTTCGTTGAGTTTATTAGCTCTGAATTGCGAAGAATTGCAAAAAAATATGAGAGTTCGGGATTTAGTATAATTATGGAAGGACGGCAAATTGGAGTAGACGTTTTTCCAGATGCTGATGTAAAGCTTTTTTTGACCGCTGACCTGAAGACTCGTGCGAAAAGAAGACACACTCAGTACCAGTTAAAACAGATTGATAAGGTTTATAGCGAGGTGGAAAAAGAAACACATTTACGGGATAAGCAAGATATGAACCGTGAGTACGGTGCTCTACCCCGTAATCCGGAAAAACTGGATTATGATATTATAGATAACTCTAACCTAAGTGAACAAGAAACGCTTAGCAAGATACTAAAAGTATTAGAAAAAAAAGGTATATGGAAAAAAAATTAGAACAAAAAATTGAAGCAATGAGTAAGGCAGGCGAGATACTCGGAGCTGCATTGGATGATGCACTAAAACATGCAAAGCCGGGAGTTACCGAGCTTGAGCTTAACGACATCGTTGATAAATTTATTACTAAGCATGGTGGCTTTCCGGGTTTTAAGAAAGTTCCAGGATACAAACACGCGATCTGTGCCTGTACAAATGATGTGGTAGTGCACGGAATTCCAAAAGATAGAATCCTTAAAAAAGGAGATATCATATGTATAGACACAGGAGTATTTTTAGATGGCTACCATACTGATATGGGAGAAACAATCAAAGTGGGGGAAGGGGTAGTAGATACCAAAGAGGATACTGACGAAGTTGGTAGATTCCTTTCAGTTGGTAAAAGGACTATGTGGAAAGCGATTGAGCAGGCTATCCCAGGAAACAGGGTAGGTCATATTTCTCAAGTTATTCAGCAAAATGTAGAAAGTGCTGGATACTCAGTGGTTAGAAATCTAGTCGGACATGGAGTGGGAAAGACTCTGCATGAAAAGCCTGAAATCCCTGGCATTTTATCACAAAGTATAGACAAGACTCCTTTAATCAAATCAGGAATGACTTTGGCGATTGAGGTAATTTATAATATGGGTGAACCGGACGTGGAGTACGATGGGGAAGACGGCTGGACGATTTTAACCTCAGATGGATCACTCTCTGCAGTGTTTGAACGGACAATTTTAGTGAGTGATAATGGGCCTATATTGTTGACAAAACTTCCTTCGGACGAGGCTACCAGAACACTGGAGTTATAGTATTGATTACAGGTAAGAAATCTGTTAGAATAACTCATCCCAGTATAGTAGGGTAGTTTTTTGTGGGGTTAATGTATGGTACATCAAGGTGCGATTGAAATTGACGGAGTAGTAAAGGAAGTGTTGCCAAATACATTATTTAGAGTTGAGGTTGAAGGTGGACATGAGGTTTTATGTCATTTGTCAGGAAAAATGAGAATTCATTTCATTAAAATCCTCCCGGGTGATAAAGTAAAAGTTGAGATTACACCTTACGATAAAACAAAAGGAAGAATAACTTATCGAATGAGATAAAATAAAAAGTTAAAAGTGAGAAGTCAAAAACACAATTAAAAATTAAGAAGTTTTGACTTTTGAGTTGTAACTTTGAGTTTTGAATTTTAATTTTTAAATTAACTATCATGCGTTTAGTAGGAGTAAATATACCGGACAACAAAAGAATAGATATAGCACTGACCTATATATATGGAGTAGGGCGTACAAACGTGTATAAAATCTTAGAAACTGCTGGTATTGATCCTGCAACTCGTAGTCATACTCTTAAAGAAGATGATTTGGGTCGTTTACAAAAAGCGCTTGAAGAATACAAGATAGAGGGTGATTTACGCGCTGAAATATTTGAAAATACAAAACGATTAAGAGAGATTTCAAGCTACAGAGGGATCCGACACACACGTGGTCTTCCTGTACGCGGACAGAGAACCAGATCTAATGCACGTACAAAAAGAGGTAAGCGTGTAACTATCGGTGCTATCAGAAAAGAAGTTGCAGAGAGAATGGGAGTTAAATAATATGGCAAAACCACGAGCTGCTAAAAGAATTACAAAAAAACAAAAACAAATGGTTACAACTGGTGCTGGGCGAGTGTATGTCAGCACAACCTTCAATAACACCATTGTTACAGTTACCAACGAAAAAGGCGATGCAGTTGCTTGGAGTAGTGCAGGAGCTGCAGGTTTCAAAGGAGCAAGAAAGTCAACTCCATATGCCTCAACTTCAGTAGTCGAAGACGCAATCAAAAAAGCACGTGAAGTAGGAGTAAACTCTGTTGAAGTATATATTAAAGGTCCGGGAGTAGGAAGAGACGCAGCTCTACGTGCAATTAGAAACTCAGGTATGGCAATTGCGATGATAGCAGATATAACTCCGATTCCACATAATGGACCAAGACCTAAGAAGAAAAGAAGAAATTAAGTATTAAAATATGGCACGATATACAGGACCAAAACATAAATTATCAAGAAGAGAGGGCGTAAACCTTACAGGGAAAATGTCTCAGTCTCTCGATAGAAGATTAACCAATCCTCCGGGAGGAATAAATCGTCGTGGACGTCCACGTAAAATGTCAGAGTATGGAATTCAGTTGCGAGAAAAGCAAAAACTTAAGAGAATATATGGTCTCCTTGAAAAACAGTTCTCACGATATGTAGATGAAGCATCTAGATTACCAGGCAATACAGAAGAACTATTAGTTCAGTTGCTTGAATCACGTCTCGATAATATAGTGTATCGTATGGGATTTGCCAACTCACGAGCTCAGGCGCGTCAGTATGTGTCTCATGGACACATTTCAGTAAATGATCAAAAAATTAGTATTCCTTCCTACCGTGTAAAAGAAGGGGATGTAGTCTCACTTCGCTCAAAGCTTGCGGATCTTGATTTTATAAAAACTAAGCTTACAGAGGAAGAATCGATGACCGATTTTGTAAAACGAACCAAAGATAAAGGGCAGGTTTTACGCATGCCAACACGTGATGAAGTAGCAAATCCTGTAGATTACGCTTTGGTTGTTGAATTTTACTCAAGATAATAGTACAATAGTGTTCTGTGAGCCTTAAACGGCATTAATATGTGTGTGGCTTGCAGAGAATTTTTTAAAAAATATTATGATTGAACCAAATTTTAAAGTTATAGAAGAGGCACAAGACGGAGTATATACTCGTTTCGTTGTTGAGCCTCTAGAGCCAGGTTTCGGACACACCTTGGGTGTAGCTCTACGTAGAGTTATGCTAAATAATATTGAAGGTGCAGCTGTTACATCCGTTAAAATTGATGGCGTTAAACATATGTTTTCTACGCTTCCTGGTCTTAAGGAAGATATAATCGAACTTATTCTCAACATTAAAACTTTACAAGTAAAACTAGCAGAAGGTCAGAATGAAGCAAGAATGACCCTTGCAAAAACAGGTCCTGGAAAAGTTCTTGCAAAAGATATTGAAGTAACTGAAGGTGTAGAGATTGTAGATCCTGAACATTATTTGGGAAGTCTCGCAGATAAAAATTCCAAACTGGAGATTGAGTTCACAGTTGAGAGAGGACTCGGATACTCACTTTCAGAAGAGAGAAAAGTTTCAACTGTTGGTGTTATTCCAATTGACGCTATTTTTTCACCAATTCAAAAAGTAAATTATAAAGTAGAACAGACTCGTGTTGGACGTCAGACTAACTATGACAAAGTAATTTTTGAAGTCTGGACAGATGGAACAGTTAATGCTCGTGAAGCATTGGATGAATCAAGCAGAATATTAGTATCATATTTCTCTACGATTACTCAGCCAAAAGAAGCAGGAAACGCTGAATTGTCATCAGAAGATGCAGGAGTTGCAGCAACATCTGAGATTTCTGACGATCTTATGAGAATGACAGTTGACGAACTTGATCTACCTACAAGAATTTATAATAGTCTTCGAAATGCAGGCATAGAAACTGTAGGAGACATGTTAAATACTCCTAGAAAAGAACTTATGACGTATAGAAACCTAGGTGCAAAATCACTTTCAATAATTGACGAAAGCCTGGCAGAAAAAGGAATTACATATAACTAATTCCTGCACAAAAAATATACGAACTATATGCGTCGAGGCTGACGCATTTTTTGTTAAAAGGGGATAATATGAGAAAGAAAATATTTGGTAGAAGATTTAAACGAGACATAAATCAGCGAAAAGCGTTATTTCGCAGTTTAATGCGTGAGCTTGTATTACAGGAGCGAATTAAAACTACTGAGGCTAAGGCAAAATCTATTAAAGCCGAAGTAGAAAAGCACGTAACAAAAGCAAAAGTTCAAGGAGACGCAGCACGGGTACATTTAATGCGTACTTTTAACCATGATGTGGTTGATAAAATTGTAACCGATCTGGCTCCTCGTTTTGCAGAACGTCCAGGAGGATATACACGAATTATTCGTCTCGGAAACAGAACCAAGGATAACGCTCCAATGGTTTACATTGAATGGGTTGAGAAATCAAGTGTAGTATCTGAGCCAAAAACAAAAAAAAGAGCTAAAAAAGAAGTGAGTGAAAAAACATCTTCAGAGGTTAAAGCTGCTAAAGTTAAGGAAAATAAAGAAGAAAAAACAACTAAAAAACCAGCAAAAAAAGCTGCAGTAAAGAAAGAGGATAAATAACTATGAAAACAACTACACCAACAAAAGAAAGTCAGATCGAGCGCAGTTGGCACGTTATTGATCTAAAAGATCAAACACTCGGTCGTGCAGCTACAAAAATAGCAGAACTGCTAATGGGAAAAAATAAAACATATTTTGTTCGCAATTTAGATTGCGGAGATCATGTAGTTGTTACAAATGCGAAAGACTTTATCGTGACTGGTAATAAAGAAAACGCAAAACTGTATACAAGATACTCAGGGTTTCCAGGTGGTTTAAAAAAAGAAACTTTAGGAAGACTAAGAGACCGTAAACCAGAGGAAGCTATAAGACATGCTGTTTCAGGCATGTTGCCAAAGAATAGGCTGCGTGATAAAATGCTCAAACGTTTACATGTATATGTAGATGAAAATCATCCGTACGAAGATAAAGTTAAAAAGGAGGAAGCTAAGTAAAATAACTACTAACTAATTTCTAATGACAAATTAGGAATTAAGAATTAGGACTTAGAAATTTTAAATATATGGCAAAAGCAGATATAAAACAAACAAAAACAGCTTCATCATTTACCTATGCCGTCGGTCGTCGCAAGGAATCTGTTGCTCGTGTTCGTGTTTATAATCCACAAGGAAATACTATTTCTGTATTCAACAATGAATATAAAACTGGAGATTTAGTAATTAATGGTAAGCAGGCAGCTGAATATTTCCGATTTAAAACCTATGCGCCTAAGTATAAAAAAATCTTTGAAGTAACCGATACATTGGGAAAATATTTTATCTCAGTAAAGGTTGTGGGCGGAGGACTCGGTGGACAACTGGACGCGATGCTCCATGGAATTGCTAGAGCATTCGATAAAATAGACTCTGAAAAGTACCATAGCCTTCTTAAGGAACATGGTTATTTGACCCGCGATCCGCGAACCAGAGAAAGACGCAAAGTTGGTACCGGTGGTAAAGCTCGACGACAAAAGCAAAGTCCAAAACGATAGTTTTGAGCGCAGTACTTAGCTTGTCGAAGTACAATCTCCTAAGCGATAGAAGTTACTATTCACTTATTTTCTTTCAGAATTTTACTAATCACATCCCAACTAAATCCTTTACGTTGTAAAAATCCAGTTACTTTTTTCGTGTACTCATCTCCGCTATATTTTTCAAACATTCTGCGCTTGCGCTCTAAATATTCTTTTGCTGTCTCGTAATCGTCTTTGGCTGTACTGACCGCTTTATCTACAGTATCTCGCTCAACTCCTTTTTCAGAAAGCTCTCTTTTAATGACATATTTACTTTTTCCGCGAAAAGTTTGTCTTTGTTCTGTCCACCACTCAGCAAACTCTTCGTCGTTAAGTAACTTATCTTCTTTTAATTTTTCGATGACTTGATTAATAATCATCGGATCAAACTGCTTTCTGACCAGCCTATCACGAATTTCTTTTTCACTTCTAGGTCTATAGGTGAGTAGTCTTAGCGCACGGGTATAGGCTTTAAGCACCTCGATCTTAACCTTTTCCACATCATTATAATCCATACTTATGAAATTGTCTCAGTAGACTAGACTACAATACTATCGTTTTACATCCTTTCTTTTAAAACCAGAGTATGACTTTTTTTTAAATATCAACTCTGATCCACCTGTCAAGTGATGTTTCTTCTTGTTATAAACTTTTTCTACTTTCTTTCCACGTTCTTCTATAAGTTCAAAACATAATGGATAAGATTCCATGCTTTTATTTACTAATGTAATTGTATTTTTACCTACATGGAGAAGTTGAGTAATTTCCTCAAGAGTGAGATTATTCTTTATACATTTTGCAATAATAATACGTCGACCAATTTTTACCATCTCATCACTAGTAAAAATTCCATTAAGTATCTGGTTAACTTCTTCTCCATCTTTTGCGGCAAGAAGAACATTTCGAAGCTGGTTTAATGCTTCGTTGATATCTTCTTGGTTAAGGAAGCTATATCGTTTCATGTATAGTTCAGTAGTCTAGTCTACGAAACTAAAAAGTTATAAATGTCTAAATATATTTTATTGTATATATTTATTCGGAGTTAAGATCACGTTCTAAATCTTTACTTTCTTCGTCTTCGACTCCTACTTCAAGCAACGGTTTGCCATCTTGGGACTTTGCCATTACTTCTTTGTGTATTTTTTGTGCAAGGTCACTATTTTCTCTTAGATATGCCTTTGCGTTTTCTCTGCCTTGTCCAAGCATTTGCTCACCATAACGTAGAAACGCGCCTGACTTTGATATAATTCCCGTTTCAATTCCAACATCAAGAAGTCCTCCCTCTCTTGATATTCCTTCACCACTCATCACATCAAACTCAGCTACACGGAATGGAGGAGACATTTTATTTTTAACTACTTTGACCCTTACTCGGTTGCCGATAACTTTATCACCGTCTTTTAACTGCTCAATTCTTCGCACATCAAGTCTTACAGAAGCGTAAAACTTCAACGCTAAACCTCCAGTAGTTGTTTCCGGATTTCCGAACATTACTCCAATTTTTTGTCTCAGCTGATTGGTAAATATACAGACTGTATTACTACGTGAGATTACACCTGTGAGTTTGCGCAAAGCTTGGGACATAAGGCGCGCCTGCACACCGACCGATGCATCTCCCATTTCTCCCTCAAGTTCTGATCTAGGTACTAAGGCTGCGACTGAGTCTACAACGAGCACATCAACAGCTCCACTTCGAATCAGCTGTTCTGTAATTTCTAGTGCCTGTTCTCCTGTGTCAGGTTGAGAGATGATGAGATCGTCCAACTTAACCCCAATTGTCTGTGCCCATACCGGATCAAGTGCGTGTTCAGCATCAATAAATGCTGCAGTTCCCCCACGTTTTTGTGCTTCTGCAATAACTGATAGACAAATAGTAGTTTTTCCTGAGGCTTCAGGACCGTAGATCTCAACGATTCTACCTCTGGGAAGTCCGCCTATTCCGAGTGCGATATCAAGAGGAAGTGCCCCGGTCGGAACGACGTCAATTTGCAGTTTTTTAGCCGCTTCACCAAATCGCATGATTGAACCTTTGCCGTACTGTCTTTCAATCTGCTCCATAGCCATTTTAATGGCATTCATTTTTTCTGTTGCATCTGATTTTTGGTCTCCTGTGGGGATTTGTGCTTTTGGTGATCGTGCCATACAGTTATATTAATATATCAGATCTATGTTAAAATGCAAGAACAAAATTCGAAAGGAATTCGTAAATTTCTAGCCGGGATATCGTATAGTGGCAGTATGTACGCATGGGGTGCGTGCGGCCTCGGTTCGATTCCGAGTATCCCGACATTACACAAACTTAGTGTCAGTGAATTACCTGAACTCTATATCTAGAAAGCTTCTTACTTTTGAAAAGATCTGGGTGATTCCTTTTCTTTTGCGTCTCTCGTAAACGGCTACGTTTTTTTCATATATTGATTCAATTTTGGCTATAGCACGGTCTATAGAAAACTCTGTAGCTTTCAACCGTGAGTTTTCGCCCATATTTTTTCTCAACTCACCATCGTTCAAAAGCTGTGTGACAGCGCTTGCAAAAGACTTAATATTTGAGCGGACTAAAAGGCCTTCACTTTTATTTTTGATCAGCTCATTAAATGGAGGTATGTTAAGTGTTACTACCGGCAATCCTGCTGCCATTGCCTCAAGAATTACTTTTCCTAACGTCTCAGTTTTTGACGCAAAAACAAATAGATCTGCGCTATGAAAAATAGAAGGTATTTTTTTATAATCAACTTCACCAAGAAAGTGAGTAGATTTATTGATCCCAAGTTGTTTTGATAAATTTATTAAATGTTGTTTTTGTGTGCCATTACCAACCAGGACTAAAGTAGTTTCAGGATTTGACTTATGTATAGTAGCGAAAGAGTGAAGCAACGTATCTACCGATTTCTCCTTTCCCAATCTGCCTACATACAATAAAATTTTATTGCCAGAAGGTATTTTCAACTTTCTACGTAAAAAATCGCTATTCCCGGATTTATACTTAGAGAGATCAAGACCATGATGAATAACGGTAATTGGTTTTGTTACTCCATAACTCTTAAGCTCTTTTCTTGATATATTACTCGGAGAAATAATCTCACTACAAGAGTTTGAGAAAAGTTGTGTAATCTTTTCAACTATTTTAGGGTGTATAAGTTTTCCAGCAGGCAAGTAGTGAGTGTAACGATTCCAGAATGTATGATGAGAGAGGATAAAAGGAATATTTTTCCTTTTAGCTATTGTCCACCCAAGCATGGTAATTGGACCGTCTCCATGCCCATGAATAATATCAAAGTCCAGCTTCAATAACTGACGAAATGCTCTTTCAGGGAGGTAGATAGCCAAACGCATACCCACCTGTTTTTTATAGTTGATCGATGAAAGCCTAATAACAGTGTGTTTTTTATCTTTATATCCAGGATATTTAGGAGCTATAATTGTTACTTTATGACCTCGTGCTGCCAACGCGTCAGCGTATTCTGCAACAGAAGTTGCAACACCATTTTTCTGCGGCAGATACCCATCGGCAAAAAATCCTACTTTCATAATTAAGGATATTTATTATACTTTTTTATCTTGTCATAATCAAAGCAGATATAGCTATCTGATTACTTGTTGTTTAACCGGTGGATTTTTTTGTAATAAGTTTATAAAAATATAACCAAGAACATACTCAAACAACGTCTTTATTATCCCGTTTTTCCATCTTCTTGCAGAAGTTTGCACTTTTAAGTCAGAAACATACTTAACTATTCCTAATTTCTTCAGTCTTTTTCCGAGGTCCACATCACTGCTCATTATCATATTTATATTAATCCCACCTGCCTTTTTATATGAATCACTTCTGAATGCCATATTGAAACCTGAAAAATTAGGAATACCTATGAAAAAAGATAATCTAAGAAAAAATGAATATAAAAGCTGCATGATATAACTAAGAAATGTATTGTCAAAATCAACTAACGCAGACCCGGTTATCCCGACAACTTTCTTATCATTAAAACACTGTGCTACTGTTTTTAACCATTCTCTATCTACTATTGAGTCTGCGTCTGTGCAAGCAATAATGTCACCTTTTGCTGAGTCACAACCTTTTTTCAGTGCATATGTATTACCTTGTGTGGGAGCATTCACAACTTTAGCACCGTAGGATTTTGCTATCTTAACTGTATCATCGGTTGAGTTGTTATCAGACACAATTACTTCATAATTGTTATCAGGATAATCTTGCTCTTTTAGAGACTCTAAACAATTAACGATATATTTTTCTTCATTAAAAGCAGGAATAATGACCGATATGTATGGTAAGTTATTGCTAGTTAAATGTTTCATAAGTATTCTATAGTATACTACGAACACAGCATAAGTTATGGAACTTCGTTTAGGTGCACATACTTCAATTATCGGCGGATACACTTCCGCGTTGCAGAGCATTCATTCAGATGAACCAGTAGGTAGGACAAGCAAAATATTCAATCGAGGTAACATCAAAGATACATTTAAAGGATTTTTTAATCGTCCTGACGCCACAGTAAGAGTGGGAGAACCTCGATATTTAGAAAAAATTGATCCAGAAAATTTTGCAAGATTTCAAGAGATTTTGGCAAAAGATGCTAGTCAACGAACACAAGAAGAAGCAGATTTTCGAAAGTGTTATAGCTGTCTGAACAACGATTACAGCAGCGACTCCGAACATAATCGTATGATATCCCTGAGAGGGAAGGAAGAATGATCTTCCTGTTCTTTCTGGAAAGTTTTGGATATAACCTTCGAGTCCAAAGACTACAACCAGCCCGATTGCTAGTACAAGTATGTGCCACCATGTTGCCTCATACCATTTCCCTTGTCTTTCATAGTTTTGCAACACAACTGCTGCGAAACCTCCAAAGATAGGAAGAAAAATATTATCACCAAACTTGAATGATCTAAATTTGGTGGTATAGTCTGCACTCTCCATGGTAAAACGAATCACCATCGTGATGTTGAAGGATACGAAGGCGAGAAAAAATCCAAATCCGAATTTCATGCTCCAGAGTGTCTCCAAGATGTTAAACATCTTAGTAACCTTTCTATTATTACCGAGTTATAAACGAACGAAGCAATTATATCAATAAATAAGCCTATAGTCAAAGAGAGTGTTTCAGAGAGCCACATCTTTTGTGGCTTGTACGGTATAATTACAAGATGAGAATAGGTGCACATACTTCAATTATCGGCGGATACACCTCCGCGTTGCAGAGCATTCATGATAAAGGAGGAAACTGTATGCAGATATTTTCTTCTTCTCCCCGTATCTGGAAACGTGCTATTGTTACTGATACACAAATTAAAGAGTTCAAAGAGACGAAGAAAAAACTGGATATTGATCCGGTCTACTTTCATGCCTCGTATCTTATTAATCTTGCAAATCCTGATAGAGGAGGATATGCTTCAGTATCTGCACTTACAGAAGAGCTTACACTAGCTCACAGAATGGATATTAGAGGAAGTATTATTCATCTTGGATCACTGGCAAACGGAACATATAAACAACTAATTACAAACATCGAAAAAATATTAGATTCAACACCGGATGACGTACAATTTATTGCAGAAAATGCTGGAACAAGAAAAATTGGAACAAATCTAGACGAGCTTGGAAATATACTTCGAGACGTGTCTAGCAAGAGAATAAAAATATGTCTTGATACCTGCCACTTACATGCTGCAGGATATGATTTGAGTACAGAAAAAAGTTTTGAACTGTTTTTTGCAGAGTTTGATAAAAAAATTGGTCTTGAAAAGCTTGAAGTGATTCATGTCAACGATAGTCGTGATTCTTTCGGTACAAATAGAGATCGACATGAAAACCTTGGAGAAGGAGAGATATCTCCAGAGGTGTTTAAGTTACTCATCAATCATCACTTAACAAAAGATATTCCGTTTATTTTAGAAGTACCTGGATTTGATAAAAAAGGTCCAGATAAAAAGAACATAGATATATTTAAGTCTTTTCTCCTAAATTATTGACTAATCCGGAGTGGAGCCGTATAATGTAAGAGAAGAACAGTAGAGGCCATACGTCTTTGATGTTTATGAATTGCAGAATTTTCTTATCATCTTCTCACTCATAATCTAACCACTTTTGGCTTCTGCACTGACTTACATTTAGATTAACTAATCATGGCTGATCATAGAGACGAATATATCAAAAAATTAGAGCAAGTTTCATCCCTCACAAAGGACGAGGCAAAAAAGCTATTGCTTGAGGAAGTACAGCAAGACGCAAAAGCCGATATTGCTCGTATTATCCGCGAGTCAGAAGACGAGGCAAAGCTGGTTGCGCACCGTCGTGCCCAAGAAATTTTAGTTGATGCAATGCGTCACGGAGCACTTGATATTATCCCCGAATACACTATTTCTGTCGTAAAGATTCAGGATGAAGATGTAAAAGGTAAAATCATCGGAAAAGAAGGTCGTAATATTCGTGCATTTGAGAATGCAACCGGAGTTGATGTTGATCTTGATGAAGAGGGTATTATTAGACTTTCATCCTTTGACTCAGTTCGTCGTGAGATCGCAAGACGTGCACTTGAACTGCTTATTAAAGATACACGAATTCAGCCTGTTAGAATTGAAGAAGTTGTAGAACAGGTTACCAAAGAAGTAAACAAAATCATGTTTGAGGAAGGTGAAAAGCTTGCTCACGCTGTTGGAGCGTATAACATTCACCCAGACCTTATAGGAATGTTAGGTAAATTTAAATTCCGTACTTCCTATGGTCAAAACCTAATTGCTCACACGTTAGAAGAGACAAAGATTGGCATGCAGATCGCGCATGAGATTGGTGCAAATGTTGAGATCGTAAAACTTGGATGTCTTTTTCATGATATCGGAAAAGTAAACTTCGACAAAGAAGGAAGCCACGTGACTCTGGGTGCTGAGATTCTGCAAAGATATAAAATGCCCAAAGAGGTTATCGACGCAGTTTTGGAGCATCACGAAGACCGTCCGTTTTCCTCTGTTGAGTCTGTCATTGTATATATTGCGGACGCAATTTCAGGAGCACGACCTGGTGCTAGACATGAAGATATAGAGGATTACTTCAAGAGAATGCGAGACATGGAAGATATCGCCAAGAGTTATGATGGAGTGGTGGATGCGTATGCATTTGAGGCAGGACGTGAGTTGCGGGTAATCGTTAATCCAGGTAAATTGGATGATGTAGAGACAACAATCGCAGCTAAAAGGATAAAGGAAGAAGTAGATCGTAAGTTAATAGTCCCCGGAGTTGTGAAAGTGACAGCAATTCGTGAGTTCCGTGTTTCTGAGCCAAAAGAATAATCCTGAGAATTTCTAATTGTTCTAATTCCTAATTTTAAAATAAACCACTTTCATTATGTGTGAATTATTATGTTTAGGTTAATTAGAAATTTTAGTTACACTGAACCCATTCCCTCTTGACATAGTCATCTATTTAATTGTATTGTTATATCAACCAATGTTGAGAGTTGTAAAGGAGGTGTTCTGCCCATGGCGTCTGTTACAAAAAAAGATCTAACTGAACTTGTCGCGAAAAAAGCCAATCTCACTAATAAAGCCTCAAAAGAAGCAGTGAAAGTTTTCCTAAATGGTATTCGTGACTCGTTAAAAAGAAATGAAAAAGTAGTACTGACTGGTTTTGGAACGTTTAGTGTGCGAAGCAGAAAACAGAGAAAAGGACGAAATCCAAAAACAGGTGAAACTATTACACTTTCTGCTCGCAAAGCCCCAGGATTTACTCCTGGAAAAAGCCTCAAGAAGTATATTCGATAAGGTATAATGAGGCATATGCGCAGAGCTGTTATAATTAGCGGTCCGACCGCAAGTGGTAAAACGGATCTTGCTTTCTCAGTGGCAGATAACCTTCAATCTGTAATCATAAATGCCGATTCGAAGCACATCTATCGAGGTTTGGATATAATATCCGGAAAAGACATCCCTGATGAGTCTGTTTACCAGTCAGAAGGTTTTTATAAATTTCGTAATACCCGTTTGTATCTGTTTGACATTGCGGATACTACCCAAGATTGTAGTGTTAGGGATTACACACAAGCTGTACGTGAAGTCATAAAATCTGTACCTGAGGATATTCCACTTATTTTTGTTGGTGGTTCGAATTTTTATATTTCTGCCTTAACCCAAGGAATTGAAACGCTTGATATTCCCCCAAATATTTCACTTCGAGATGAGCTTGCAAGTTATTCTGTTCTGCAATTACAAGAAAAACTTCAGGAGGTTGATGCAAAAAAATTTGCACTTCTTAATAAATCCGATATTAACAATCCACGCCGACTAATACGGGCAATCGAAGTAGGAAAATGGAAGGAAAATAATCTTGTGCAGCCTGACGTTCCTGTTTTACACGAGTTTGAAGTATTTCATATTGGCCTGACTGCTCCGCTAGATTATTTGAGAAAAAAGATTGATGCCAGAGTGGAGAGTCGTCTTGCGAGCGGAGCTTTCGATGAAGCAGAAAAGTTATTTAAAAAATATGACTCGCTATCTTCTCAAGTAAAGACTGCAAATGGTTATCAGCAGTTATTTGAGCATTTTCGTGGAGAAATTACCAAAAAAGAAGCACTCGAAAGATGGAAATACTCAGAGTATCACAATGCAAAAAAACAACTTACCTGGATACATGGAGATAAAAACATTAAGAAGTTTTCAATAAATGATAAATATTTTAAAGAAAAAGTGCTAAGTGAAGTGTTAGAGTTTGTAGAACGTTAAGTACTCCTACTTAAAATATTATATTTTTTTATTTATACTTCTTTTCTACCGAGAAAAGAAGCAAAAGCTCCTTGCACATCAAGTCGAGCTAATTTTGTTCGTTCACTTATCGGGTGATTTCACCCCCTCCCCATTCGGGGAATCCCCCTGAACGCTCACTCACAAAATTTTAACCCCGCTAAGCGGGGTAAACGCTCTTTATTGAGAGTGCAAGAAAATTCACAATTTATATACGTAAATTGTGATCCAAAAACATCAGCTAATTACTATAAGTTGATATATTCAATGAAAAATGTTATAATACATTTAGCTCTGGGAAGAAGAGCTGCTACCGCATGAGTAGTTATCATGTGGAGGAAAGT
>CAZIAP010000006.1:0-36993 GCA_964537315.1 uncultured Gammaproteobacteria bacterium
TACTGAAAAAAGTTGTTTTTTAAGTTTTGTCATTATTATTTCACCTCCTTTTCGATTGTATTTCCCATGAACTTGCGTTCGGGATGCACTTCTTTGTTTATCCGTTCTACGTTCCTGCCTGTATGGTAGAAACAAAAAAACGGAGACTTCTCGACCTAATCACGCGATGCGTATTAGATAGAGAAGCCTCCGTTTGCGGTCAGCTTCTTGCTGTAATGGTTATTTACTTTACAGATAGTTTATAAAAAATCCGTAAGAAATACATATTATTATTGTTACGTTTATTATTAGCAATACTTGAGTTATCACAGTAAACTGACATACTTTTTTGTTTTACCGTTTGAGTGCTTTTCCTTAGGAATATTTTTGTTCATATTTGTAGTTGTTTTTTTTATTGTTCTTGTGGTTATTTGAGTTACATTACTGTCGGAGATGTAAATTTCAATACTACCAAAGTGAACGCTTTTTAACGCAGAAGTAATCTCTTTTATTAATTGAGAAGATATCCGTTTTGTTGAATAATCCATATGAGTTAATCCTTATATAATATACTTAAGTTAAAAATTAAGCGGTATTTCTTGTTTTTTACCGCCTATTTCTCCAACGATCAGCATAAGATTGGTTGCGTTGTTGTCAATTGCAAACCCAACCCTGGTAGGCTTTATGGAAGTTGCTTGCGCTTCGACTGGATCATTATGAATATCAGGCGCTAGCAACTCTTCTTTATTTCCATTTAATGACAACCTAATATAATCACGACTATTTATTCGGAGACCTTGTTCTAAATCATTTGTAAGTAAGATATTTACAATTAGAAATGTTCGTCCATTAACAGCTGTTGCTTTTTTTCCCTGCACCACAATCTCGTCTCTAAGCTCTGCGGACTCTACGATATACTTAAAAGATTTTTCTTCTTCATTTTCTGTATTCTGAAGTGGGAAGGAAAATGTCCTATCAATATTTTGAGTCTTCTTTGCGCTAGCAATGGCTACAGTATTGGTCCCTGTTCTTTGTGAGGTACCTTGAGTTGCAACGCGAAAGATATAGAATCCTATGCCGATGAAAACTATAACCAGCAAGATAGGAAAAACTGACATAAGTATTTTCTTCCTACTTCTTTTAAAACCATTATTAACCGGATTCATAGTATTGAAATAGTTGGTCGACTCTTATTCTGATATTAGTCCGAGTCTGAGAAACAGTATGGCGAAATTATTCAGTTTTTGTTTAAGATTGGTGTATGAATTTTGTAAGTCGGTGCTAGCTGCGCTTGGTAGTTAATTGTACACAAATAGTTTATGTGATAAACTATTTGTGTCATGAAGGGGTCGGTTGTAGCTCGGGATGACTTGGAGCTACTATTCAATACACTTGTTCAGTTGGGAAAAATAATATCTCAACAAACCCAGCAGTCGCCGGATGTAGCGTCTGCTACACTATTGCAGTATTCTGCATTAACATTTATAAAAGAAGTACCAGATAAAACCGTTAGTGAATTTGCAACTCATCTAGTATTATCAAAATCATCAGCAACTCAACTAACAGAGAGATTATTAAAGGCGGGGTTTGTCACCAAAATAACTGATAGTGACGATAAGAGAATTACTCGACTTCGTGTGACCTCTCAAGGCGAAGAACAAATTAAAATACTGCGTGGGCAAGTAATGAAAAATATGGAAGATATTTTTTCTAACGTTCCGGCAAAAGATATTAAAGAATTAATCAGAATTCATACAAATCTGGCAGAAGCTTTAAAAGAAACTAAATAATATGAAAAAGAAAATTCAAAGACCTATTAGTTGGTTTTTCAAACTCAGAAGGCGAAATAAAGTTTTAGTAATTATTGTAATTCTTTTATTATTTATCGTGATTTTCCAACAGGTACTCGATTCTAAAGCTGGATCAGAGTACGTAACTGAGCATGCTAAAAAAGCAGACATTATTGAGATAGTATCTGAAACTGGAAATGTTAATGCTGCCGGACGTGTTGATGTATATTCGTCTTCCAACGGTGTAATTGAGGAGATTTATGTAGATAATGACACTGAAGTTATCGCAGATCAAGACTTGTTTAAAGTGCGTAGTACAGCAACCGATCAGGAGAAAGCAGCGGCATATGCAGCATACCAAGCTGCATTAAGCAGTTTAAAAACTGCCGAACAAAGTAAGCTTACTAATGATGCGCAGATGTGGCAAGCTCAAAAAGTACTTCTTGACGCAAAAAACGCACAGGAATACAAAGACGATAATTCACTTAATCCGGTAACTGGTAAAGATTATACTGATCTAGAGCAGGAAAGTATTGATACATCTGTAGTTCAAGCTGAAAAAAATTTTAGATCAATGGAGAAAATGGTAGTTGAAGCAGATACAGCAATTCAAGCCGCACAAGCCCAAGTTAACTCAACTATTCTAGCCTTTCAAGCAACAAGTGATGTAATTATAAAAGCGCCTGCTTCAGGAACTGTTACAAATCTATCGTTAAATATAGGTGATAACGTGAAAGCTGCGAATGGGACATCTTTACCGTCTCTTACAGGTGAGGCTTCTCCTCCCGTTTTAACTATCGCAAATCTAACTGACTATTCTATAAAGATCGCGCTAAATGAAGTTGATATACCAAAAGTCAACTTGGGTCAAAAGGCAGTTATTTCACTTGACGCATTTCGTGACCGTGAGTTTGTAGGAAGAGTCGAGCATGTTGACACTGTTGGAACTAATACTCAGGGTGTGGTTACTTATACTGTGTTGGTAACAATTACAAATCCTCATCCAAATATTAGACCGGGAATGACAGCTAATGTAGATATTGAAGTAGATAAAAAACTAAATGCTCTCTCTGTCCCAAATAGCGCAGTTAAGCCTTATCAAGGAGGAAGGGCAGTGAGAGTATACAATAAAGATAAAAATGATTTGGAGTACATACCTGTTGAAATTGGTATAAAGGGCGAGGAGAGGACAGAGATCCTTAAAGGAATATCGGAGAACCAAGAAATTATAGTATCACTTCCAAATGATCAAATAAAACGACCAAGTCTTTTCTAACCAACGATGTCACGCCGTACTCCTCTTATTCAGCTTAAAAATGTGACCAAGCGGTATCCGCTAGCAGATGGCGAGTTTTACCAGGCACTAAACGGGGTTACCCTATCTATCGGTCAAGGAGAGTTTGTTGCTGTAATGGGGCCATCAGGAAGCGGAAAGTCTACTACTATGCATATAATTGGTGCCTTGGATACCCCTACTAGCGGTGAGTATTTATTAAATGGCAAAGATATTGCAAGCTACACCAATGATCACCTAGCCGAGATAAGAAACAAAGAGATAGGTTTTGTCTTCCAGTCGTTTAATCTTTTATCGCGTACAACTGTATTGAAAAATGTTGAGAGGCCGATGATGTACGCAGGAATTTCCCCAGAAGAACGTACTCAGAGAGCCATGAAAGCGCTAGAGCTGGTTCAAATAGCAGATAAAGCGAAAAATCTCTCAAATCATATCTCTGGAGGTCAGATTCAACGTGTTGCAATTGCCAGAGCAATTGTGATGAACCCTTCGATAATTCTGGCAGATGAGCCAACTGGAAATCTTGATACAAAAACTTCAAAGGAGATTATGAATTATTTTGACAACCTTAACAAACAAGGAAAAACGATTGTGATTATTACTCATGAAGAAGATATAGCAAAGTACGCGCAGAGAATTATTCGAATAGTTGACGGAAAAATAGTATCAAATAAAGATAAATAAAAATGCAGAGAATGGAAAAAGAAAATTGAAACATGGATTATAAAGAACTTATACGCACATCGATTCAGGCCTTGAGAAGTAATATACTTCGGACATCATTGACCATGCTGGGGATTATTATTGGTATTACCTCAGTAATTCTGATCGTCTCTATAGGTCAAGGTGCTGTAGCGTTTGTTACAAAAGAACTAACTGCCTTCGGAACCAACTACTTTCAGATATCACCAGGTGGTGACACATTCAGTACCTTCACAGGAACAAACACAATTACTATGGAAGATGTAGATGCATTGAGGGAAGACACTTCTCTTACCAATGTAGATAAAGTAGTCCCTATTGCTGTAAGTACGAACATGGTATCCGCAAATGATGAACAGGACTCAATTATGATTTATGGTACTACTCATGAACTCTTTGATATATTTAACCCCGATCTTTTATATGGTGACTTGTTTACAGAAGCAAGTGATAGAGGAGCAGAACGCGTCACTGTATTAGGAATAGAAGCAGCGGAGAATTTTTTTGGAGAGGATACGGATCCGGTTGGAGAGAGAATCAGAATAGACAACATCCCATTTAAGGTAATAGGTGTTATTGAGATCTCAAACGCACTTGCAGGTGGAGTGTTAAATAACGCATCTTTTATACCTATAGATGTAGCTTTTAATGAAATAATAGGGCGTGAGCATATTCAGGAAGTAGATGTAAGCGTTCACGATACTGATCAGATGAATCAGACCATCGAAGATGTCACACTTTTGTTAAGAGAAAGGCATAATCTGGGTGAGGGAGATGAGGACGATTTCCAGATAAACAGCGCAGATGATATTTTGACAACAGTTCAATCAATTACCGGACTTCTGACAGCTATGATAGCTGCAATTTCAGGAATTTCACTAATAGTAGGCGGTGTTGGCGTTATGAATATCATGTTAGTGTCCGTTACCGAGAGAACCCGTGAGATTGGGTTGCTTAAAGCCATTGGTGCAAAAGAGAAAGATATATTAATGCAATTTCTAATTGAAGCGGTAATCATGACTCTTTCAGGTGGTGTGATAGGTATTATATTAGGTATTTCAGGCGCATTTCTGATTTCTACAGTAGCCGGTATACCTTTTGTTGTTAGTATTCCGGCAGTACTACTTGCAGTTGGTGTTGCGACGCTTGTAGGAATAGTTTTTGGATTATACCCTGCACGTCGTGCAGCACGTCTGTCTCCAATCGACGCTTTAAGATATGAATAAGACCAAGCTTTTAACATAATTCTTTTGAAGAAAGTGTTGGATGACATGCAAAACTCTTAAATACTTAAAAGTACCCCCTCTCCTCATATTGACTTAAAGTGGCTTTGACTGTACAATAGACGAGATTGGTGTGGTGGGATATTTCCCGCCATATTTTTTAAAAGGACACATATGGCTGTTGTACAAAGAAGCGAATTTACATTAGCACTTAATCAGGTTGCCTCCGAGCGCGGAGTAGATCCCGGAGTGGTTTTAGAGACCATCAAAAATGCTATTCTGGCGGCATATAAAAAAGATCACCCTGTAGAAGAGGTAATTGGTGAAAATGGTGAAGACCCGGTAGAAAAAATTACAGTTGAACTTGATGAAAAGACTGGCGAGACGCGTATTATGGAGGAAGGTAAAGACATTACTCCTCCAGGATTTGGACGAATTGCTGCGCAGACTGCAAAACAAGTGCTTCTACAAAAAATCCGAGAAAAAGAAAAAGACGCAATTATCGGTGAGTACACAAAAAGAGTTGGAACTGTGGTAAACGGAATGATTCTTCGATTCCAAGGACCATCAATTATAGTTGATATTGGAAAAGCAGAAGCGGTTATTCCTCCTGCTCATAAAATTCCTAATGAGTCATACTTTTTAAATAAAAAAATTCCAGTTTACATTGTTGAAATCAGTGAGGAGCGGGGAAGGGAAGTTATTGTTTCCCGAAATCACCCTGGTCTGATTGAAGGATTATTCCGCCGTGAAGTACCTGAGGTTGCATCCGGCAGTGTTATCATTAAAAATGTCGTTCGCGAACCAGGTAGTCGCGCAAAAGTTGCCGTTTATTCTGAACAATCAGGAATCGATCCAGTAGGAAGCTGTGTGGGTCAAAAAGGGGTACGTATTCAAGCAGTGATTGATGCACTTGATGGACTAGAAAAAATTGATGTTATACAGTGGAACCCTGATCCTGCGCGCTTCATCATGAATGCACTCTCTCCTGCTAAAGAGCTAACCGTTGAGATATCTGAAGAAGAAAAAATTGCTACAGTAAAAGCACCTCGAGAAGAGCTTCCTCTAGTAATCGGTCGTGAAGGACAAAACGTACGACTTGCGTCAAAACTTTCAGGATTTAATATTGAAGTTGAGGGTGTAGAGACTGAAAATACTGGTGCTTCCGAACAGGAAGAAGATCAGGAAGTGCAAACAGATGAGGCTAACTAGTATGAGAATCGTACAGTCATTATCTATTAATTTATGGAAAAGCAATCGGAATCAACTATTTCAGAATTTTCTCCCGTAGTATCCGTTCTCGGCCATGTTGATCATGGCAAAACTTCATTGCTTGATAAAATCCGTCAGAGTGATATCGCTCGAAGTGAGCGAGGAGGAATTACTCAAAAAATAGGAGCATCCTCAATTGAGGTGAAGCATGAAGGAAAAACCCGATCAATTACATTTATTGATACCCCTGGTCACGAAGCGTTTGCAAATATGCGCTCCCAAGGAGTAAGTGCTGCTGATATTGTACTCCTTATTGTAGCTGCGGATGACGGTGTTATGCCCCAGACACGAGAATCAATTGAGAAGATCAAGGAAGCAAAGATTCCTTTTATTGTAGTATTTACCAAAATGGACGTTGAAGGAGCAAATATTGAACGTGCAAAACAACAAGTCATGAAAGAAGGAGTACTACTTGAAGGATTAGGTGGAGACGTGCCCTATATACAGGTCTCTTCAGTTACCGGACAGAATATTACGGAGCTTCTTGATTTAATTATTCTCATATATGACTTGATTGGAATAAAAAAAGATATTTCTAAGCCTTTCTTAGGTGTAGTTATTGAGTCATTGCTTGATAAGCGCAGAGGAATTGTTGCAAGTTTGATAGTAAAACAAGGAAAAATTTCTGTAGGAGAAAAATTTTATCTATTTGAAAAAGAGGTAGGTAAATCAAGAGCAATGTTTGACACCCATTTAAAGCCGGTAAAAGAGGCTGTTCCAGGTGATGCAGTTGAGGTGATAGGGTTAACAGAAGTGCTGCCTGCGGGTTCAATTCTATTCACTTCTCAACAGGAACAGGAATCAATCATAAAAGACGCTGTGACTACGGCACAAAAACTAGATATTTCCTCTTTTTTTGAAACAGAGAAAAGCTCTGTGTCAGTAATTATCAAAACTCAGACTGCTGGAGAGTTAGAAGCAATTAAACAGTCCCTTCCTGAAGATGTAACGATTTTATCGGAAGGTCAGGGAGATATTGCAGTATCAGATATCTTAAAAGCCAAGGACTTTGGTGCTATTGTAGTAGGATTTAATGTAACGATAGCAAAGGATGCTAAAGTACTAGCTGAAAATGAGGGTGTGTTTTACCGTACGTACCACATAATATATGAGTTACTTGATGAACTAAGTGACGCTGCGGCTCTTATTCAAGAAGAGGGGCAAGAAAAAATTCTAGGAAAAGCCTCAATTATTGCCTCTTTTCAAGGGACTCAAGGAGAAATTTTGGGTGTAAGAGTTAATGAGGGAAGACTTCTCTTACAGGATAAAATTAGAATTGAAAGAGACGGCCAAATAATGGGGGAGTCATCAATATCTTCGTTAAAGCGGGTAAAAGAAGATGTGAAAGAAGTTGGAAAAAATCAGGAATGCGGTGTCATGCTTTCAGATCATATTGACTTTCGCCCCGGTGATATGCTAATATCCTATAGATAATTTTAAAAGGTTATATAGTTAACTTCGTTTTATGGATAATCAACACATTTCTCAGAGTATCACGACTGCAAAAGAGCTTCTGCAGGAAGCAGACAGCGTTGGTATTTTAGTGACTGAGTATCAGACATTGGACAAGGTAGGTGCAGGTCTCGCACTTTATTTGTCACTTCTAGAGTCAGGAAAAAGCGTCCAAATAATCTCCAAAAAAGATCCAATTGTTGAGATCTCCAATCTTGTTGGGATAGATAAGCTTTCTAAAAGCTTTGATGGGGTTACAAAAAAGTTAGTTGTATCTCTCCCCTATCACGAAGGTGAAGTAGAAAAAGTTTCTTATAATATTGAAGGAAACAGACTAAATATAAATCTTTTTGCTACCCAAGACAAAGGAATTTCATTTGCGGAAAAAGATGTAGACTTTATAAAATCAGGCTCTAATCCGTCTGTAATTGTGACAATTGGAATTCGAAAACAGGAGGAAATGTCTGATTTTGTACCTGTTGATAGCAATGCACGAATTATCCGCCTAGATACAGTGACTCCTCAGCAGGATTTTGGTGAAGTTACAATTGCAGGTACTGAATTTTCATCGATATCAGAGATTGTTACTATGATTATCCGTGAAATGCGATTACCTATAAATATAGATATTGCGCAAAACCTTATGGATGGAGTAGTACATGCAACTAACAACTTTTCTTTACCTCAGACATCATCTGCTGCGTTTGCAAGTGCAGCTTACTTACTTGCTAACAATGCTCGAAGAAAGTCAACCCGATCAGATTCTAGACAAGCAGAATCACGCCAACAGGAACAGAAAAGGCCACAGCAGTCACAGAGAAACACAGATTCAAGATCTGAAGGAAGGGCACCTTTGCGCCGAGATTCTGGCTCTCATTTCCAACCAGTTGAAGGAGATGGACCGTCACAAAAGCAGCAAGAAAGTACATCTGAATTAAAAACTGAAGAGATAGTACAACAACCAGAAGTAAACACACAGGATCAAAACGAAGAGGAAGTGCCAAGTGATTGGTTCGTGCCTAAAGTTTTTAAGAGCTCAAAAGCTCAAGAGTAATAGAATGTTGCCAATTTCCACTTGCAGGTCTAAAGTAAATCGCAATTTTTAATTAAAAAATTGTTAATAGGAAGCGGAAATATCAGTTATCTAATTGCATTCCTGACCTTGCTTTGATAAAATACACCAGTATGCCATTAACAACAGACGAAAAAAAATCAATAATTGAACAAAATGCTGTGATGTCCGGAGATACGGGCAGTCCTGAAGTGCAGATTGCATTATTAACTCACAAAATTCAAAAACTGACAGATCATCTTAAGATTCATCAGAAAGATTCTCATAGCCGACGTGGTTTATTAAATATGTTGTCAAAAAGACGCAGACTGTATAATTTTCTTGTCAAAGCTGACAAGCAAAGAGCAGTTACGATCGGTGAGAAAGTGGGAATGAAATAAATGAAACAAGCCTCAAAGACTTTTGACCTCGCAGGAAAACAACTGACTTTAGAAACAGGATTAGTCGCAGAACAAGCATCATCAGCAATTCTTGCACGACTTGGTGACACGATGGTGTTGTCAACAGTGGTGATGAGTGAACGTGACACCTCACTTGATTATTTTCCTCTAAGTGTAGAGTACGTTGAACGATTGTATGCAGGAGGACGTATTAAGGGAAGCAAATGGGTAAAACGTGAAGGACGTCCTACAGATGATGCAATTTTAACAGCCCGCCTTATTGATCGTTCTATTAGACCTCTTTTTCCTAAAGAACTTAAAAAAGATATCCAGGTTATTATTAATGTTCTATCAGTTGATGGAGAAAACGATCCTGAAGTTTTGGCTGCAATCGCAACGTCAGCTGCACTTGCTACATCCAAGATTCCGTGGAATGGACCAATCGGTGCGATCCGCGTGGGTATTGTTGGCGAAAACGGTAATGGCAAAAAAGATATTGTAGTTAATCCTCGAAGTGGAGAGGGAGAGTTCTTAGAGCTTGATTTGGTAGTATCAGGAACTTCTGAAAAAACTGTGATGATTGAGGCTGCTGCAAAGCAAGTTCCAGAAGATACCATGCTTGAAGCAATAAAAGTTGCAAAAGAATGGAACGGAAAGATCATTGGATTTATTAATGAGCTCGTTGCTGAAGTAGGAGAGGAAAAAATTTCCGTACCTGTTGATACTAACTTACAGGAAGTGATTGCCTTGGTTGAGAAATCATACCAAGACAAAGTTCTTGCTCTTATTGAAGGAGGAGTTGCAAAGGAGAATGTTGGTGGATTAGGCGAGATTGCAGATGAAATTGCAGAAAGGGAAGTAGACAATATAGAAGATCCAAAAAAGATCCACGCAGCACTTGACTATGTATTTAAGAAAACCATTCGAGAGCGTCTAAAAAAAGGTATGCGCCCTGATGGACGAAAACTCGACGAAGTAAGACCTATCAGCGGACGTGTTGGAATACTTCCTCGAACTCACGGTTCTGCTCTTTTCTCTAGAGGCCAGACACAGGTTTTGACAGTCGCGACTTTAGGTTCTTCTGCGATGGAACAGATTATTGAAAGCGCTGAGGGAGAAGAAACACGACGTTATTTTCATCATTACTCATTTCCTCCTTACTCAGTAGGAGAAACAGGTCGTGTAGGGTCTCCAAATCGTCGTGAAATTGGACACGGAGCACTCGCTGAAAAAGCTCTAGTGCCTGTGCTTCCATCTGAAAGCGAGTTTCCTTATGTTATTCGCCTTGTTTCTGAAGTGATGTCATCAAACGGATCGACATCCCAGGCATCTGTATGTGGATCTACTATGGCTTTAATGGACGCTGGAGTTCCGCTTCTTGCACCTGTTGCAGGAATCGCCATGGGAATTGTTACAGATGAGAATAAGCACACGCTTTTGACAGATATTATTGGTCTTGAAGACTTTTCAGGTGAAATGGATTTCAAAGTTGCTGGTACGAATGCTGGTATAACGGCGATTCAGCTTGACGTAAAAAACAATGGTCTTACAATCGAGATGATTGAAGATTCTCTGAAAGGAGCAAAAACAGCACGAGTACATATTTTGGAAAAAATGATGGAAATACTTCCAGAATCTAGAAAAGATATTTCTCAATACGCGCCAAGGATTTCAACAATTAAAATTGATGTTGAAAAAATCGGTGAGGTTATTGGATCAGGAGGAAAAACTATAAAAAATATTATTGCAACAACAGGCGCTAGTGTAGACGTAGAAGACGACGGAACAGTTTCGATTTCAGGAACAGATCCAAAAGGAGTCGATGAAGCTATTAGATGGATTGAAACACTGACTCGTGAAGTACAAAAAGGCGAAGAATTTGAAGGTACTGTAAAAAGACTACTCGGGTTCGGAGCATTTGTAGAGCTTGTACCTGGTAAAGAAGGAATGGTGCATGTATCAGAGATGTCAACAGAATACGTTAAAGATCCTTCAGACGTGGTTGAAGTAGGACAACAAGTCAAAGTAAGAGTAAAAGAAGTAGATGATCAAGGAAGAATTAACCTATCTATGCTATTTGGCGAAGATGCAGAGAAAAAATCTCAGCAGTCACGAGATCGTGGAGAAACACACGAAAGACGACGTCAGGATTTTTCTAGAGGCGGACGTTCAGACCGTGACCGCGGTCCACGCCGTGATCGGGGCGGTAGAGATCGCTTTGGACGATAAAGTGTTTTTTAAACTCTGAACTTACATCCAATTATATTTCCCTAAATTTGCTAGTCTGCTCTCTATTTATCTGTTAGAAAATTACCTTAAGGATTTAAGATTAAGGACCTAATAACAGAATTAGTGTTATACTTTTTATATGGATTCATCTGCCCAAGATTCTAATATTAAACCTTCAACAGCTAATAATCAGCAAGCATCTGAAAACAAAAAATTAGAGGCTCCAACAATGTCACCACCACCGAGTTCTCAAGGTAATGACCAAAGCATAGATTTAGTAGCTAAACAGATTCAGCGTCTAGAACAAAAAGCTTCTCAAGCTGTTATGCCGGACGAACTAAAAGAAAAGACCACCGCTATGATTGAAAGATTAAAAATCATTTCAAGGGAGGCGAGCTTTTTTACTGAGTATGACAGTATAGCTCGTTATATCGATTGGATTTGTGCAATACCATGGTCTCAGTCTTCAGAAGATATACTTGAACTGGCACATGCGCGTCAGGTATTAGACCAAAATCATTACGGATTAACCGATGTAAAGGAAAAACTGCTGGAATACTTATCAATTCTTACCATTAAAAAAATCAGACACTTATCAGATGATGCAGTTGCTCGTGCCCCTATAATTTCACTTGTTGGTTTAGTTGGTGTTGGAAAAACTACTATTGCGTACTCAATTGCAGAAGCTTTAGGACGTAAAATTGAACGTATTCCATTTGGTGGAATGGGGTCTGCAGACCAGCTTCGCGGTCAGTCACGTTTTAACCCGGAAGCAGAGCCAGGATTAGTTATAAAAGCGCTTCGCCGTGCAGGGACCAATAATCCCGTAATCTTGCTTGATGAGATTGATCGAGTAAGTGAAAATGCGCGCGCAGATATTATGGGTGTACTTGTTGAACTTCTTGATCCTGAGCAAAATAGAGCTTTTGTTGATCACTATCTTGATTATCCAGTTAACTTATCTAATGTCATGTTTGTTGCTACTTCAAATAACACAAAGGATATATCTACTGCTGTACTTGATCGTCTTGAAGTAATTCAGATGCCATCATATAGTGATGAGGAAAAAATATATATTGCTAAAAGTTATCTTTTTCCTAAGGTGCTCGCAGAGTCCGGACTTACTGCAAAAGATATTGTCATCAATGATGATGTGTGGGAGGATATTGTGCGCCCTCTTGGTTATGATTCAGGTATACGTAGTTTACGTAGAACCGTACAAGGACTGGTGAGAAAAGTAGTTCTGATGGCTTTAGAAGGAAAAATACCACAAGGGCAGACATTTGCAGTAACACGTGAGAATGTAAAACAGCTTATTCCACAGTGGTAGACTCAGACAATATAGTGGCTTGTAGTTATAGCGTTTATAAGTCATTTAAGATATAATAAGATGGTTTTTAACAATTTTTTGATTTCAGGTTTTAATTTTCAATAGTTATACAGCTTAGTATTAAAATTGTGAGTCGAGTTAACGCGTAGACATAAAATTAACACTGACAAAAATAAAAATATGAATGATGAACAAAAAGTAGGAAGTCGTCCTCAGCAAGAAAAAATAAAATCTCAGAAGAAACAATTTAGTAAAGAGGATTCTGTCTCAATTATCCCAATTGGTGGTGTAGGCGATGTTACCAAAAATATGTACTTGTATGAGTACAAAAATGAGATTCTTATCGTAGACTGTGGTATCGGTTTTGCAGACAGCACAGCTCCTGGTGTAGATTTTCTTATTCCTGATATCTCATATCTTAAAAAAACTGATAAAAAGATAGTTGGAATGATCTTAACTCATGGTCATGAAGACCATATTGGTGCGTTACCATTTGTTTTACCGTCTCTTCCTGATTTTCCTATACATGCAACACCTCTTACTGTAGAGTTTATTAAGGAAAAGTTGAAAGATTTTGGTAGCAAAAGAAAAATTTCTTCTGTTAATTTTAAAGACACAGTCAAGCTTGGAAGTTTTTCTATCTCTTTCATTCACATGACTCACTCAATCCTTGATGCGTCCAATCTTTTTATCAAAACTCCAGTAGGTAATTTTTATCACGGCAGCGATTATAAATTTGATTTTACACCGGTGGACGGTAGGCCATCTGAACTTCGTAAAATTGCCAAAGCAGGTGACCAAGGTGTACTTTGTGTACTTTCTGATAGCGTAGGAGCAGAACGTAAGGGTTATACTCCATCAGAACGAGAGATTGGTCAGGAGTTTGAAGACGCGATAGGCAAAGTCAAAGGAAAAGTATTTGTCACCACGTATTCTTCAAATATTTCTCGTATGAATCAAGCAATTGAAGCTGCTCTCAAATACAATCGTAAGATTTGTTTTATCGGTCGATCGTTCATGAAAGCACGCGATATAGGAAGATCTTTAGGATATATGGATTTTCCTCCAAAAATGGAAGTCAAACCTCAGCAAGCAAAGAAAATGAAGCCAAGTCAGGTAATGATACTTCTTGCGGGAAGCCAAGGTCAGATTGAGTCAGGGTTGATGCGTATTGCTTCAGGTGAAGATCGTGATCTAAGAATCTCCAAAGACGATGCAATTATATTTTCAGCAGACCCTATTCCTGGAAATGAACAAAATGTAAACTCACTAGTTGATATGCTTTCAAAGCATGGCGCAAAAGTATATTATTCAGATATTAACCGTGGCTTTCATGTTTCTGGTCATGGATCTCAAAAAGATATTGAACTACTAATCTCACTTACAACACCTAAGTTCGTTATGCCGATAGGCGGAACGTATAAGCAATTAGTAGCATTTCGAGAAATTGCAAATGGTTTAGGTTATTCAGATGACAAAGTAGTCATCGGTGATGCGGGTAAAGAAATCATATTCACTAAAAATGGATTTACATTTGGTCGGGATATTAAAGCCTCAACTGTGTATGTAGATCAGATTACAGGAGAAGAGGTAGATAATTTTGTAATACTTGATCGTAAGAAGATAGCTGAGGAAGGAATTCTTATTGTGATGGTCGAGGTAGATAACCAGACAGGAGAAGTTGTGGGAAAACCTGAGCTAATTACCAAAGGATTTAATTATTCTAATAAAGATCAGCTATCTCGCAAGCTTGAAGAGCAACTTAACAAAGCTTTTTCAAAAAAAGAAAAGGTAGATAACTGGCGAATATATAGACGCATGATTCAGCAAAAAACAGAGTCAATTCTTTATCGTCAAGGCCGTGAACCACTCGTTATACCAGTGGTTGTTGAAGTTTAGATTGGGCACCATTTTATTAACAAACTTGATGTAGCATAGAATCATTCTGATCAGCCTCTTCTACCTAACTTTTCAAAATGGTGTATAATTTGTTGTACCTGCCATGGCTAAGAAAAGAAAAAAATATCGCAAGAAAAATAAGTTCACCCTGAAAGCTAATACTGTGTACACTCTTACTGCGTTAGCTCTGTTTCTAGGTGGAGTTTTATTACTCATATCCTATACTAGAAGCGGAAATATTTTACTCGCTGTAAATGACTATCTAGTTGGGTATTTTGGATGGTTATCATTTCTTGTTCCGTTTTCGATTATGGCGTTTGCCTTCTTATTTACTAAAATAAAATCAAGGTTTTCAGAACCCATTTTTTCATTCGGTTTTGCCACTTTTACTCTCGCGTTAGTAGGATTATTCCAAACTGGACTAGTAGGACAAGAAATGTATCGTCAGATTAGTACTCTTTTAGGTGGATTTTTAACTGTATTTTCATTTTTTACTGCAGCAGTATTAGGTTTCATTGCATTCGCTAATATATCAGTGGGGAGCTTATTCAGCGGAATAGGAGCAGTGTTAAATAAGATAGCTACAGTCACTCAAGAAAAAATATTTCCATTGCTTAAAAGCAATAAGCCTGCCGTACTAAAAGATATGAAGCCAATTACGATCAAAGGCATGTCAGATAGTTCAGTGCCTGAACCAATAGTCAAAGAGCATAGACCTGAAAAAGCTCCTGTAGTAGACGATAGCCCTAAAAAGAATGGAATTAGTGATGAGCTAATCTTAAATAAGCCACTTGAAATTGGTATGTGGGAGTACCCGCCACTCTCTCTGCTTGCAGATCAGCAAGATAAAAAAGCTGAACGTGGAGATCCTAAAAAGATTGCGGCAAAAATAGAGGAGACACTCCAGAGCTTTGGCATTAAGGCACATGTTACCGAGATCAATCTGGGGCCATCAGTTACCCAATATGCGATAAAAATTGCGTTGGGTACGAAACTATCTAAAATTACAGGACTTGCAAATGACTTGGCGCTTGCGACGGAAGCTCCTACCGGGCAAGTACGTATCGAAGCACCAATCCCAGGTCGTGATTTGGTAGGTATAGAGATTCCTAATAGGTCTCTTGAGCTTGTATCTCTTAAAACAATGCTCGCATCTAAAAAAATGCAATCAACCAAATCAAAACTGGCAGTTGCTTTAGGGCTTGATGTATCAGGTAATCCGATCGTTACAGAGATTGGAAAGCTGCCTCACGTACTAATCGCTGGTACAACTGGTTCAGGAAAATCTGTAATGGTGAATACATTTATATCATCATTACTCTTTCGAGCTTCTCCATCGGAGGTAAAGCTTATTTTAATAGATCCAAAGCGAGTAGAGCTGACAATGTACTCGGATATTCCTCATTTACTTACTCCTGTCGTGGTGGAGCCTGCACAAGCAGTATCTGCTCTAAAGTGGGCATTAAAAGAGATGGACGGACGATATCAGAAGTTTGCTGAGGCAGGTGTAAGAAATCTTGACTCGTATAATGAGCTTGCAGGATTTCAAGCTATGCCATATATAGTTATTTTCATCGACGAGTTAGCAGACCTTATGGCAGTGGCTGCAGTTGAGGTTGAAGATAGTATTGCTAGACTTGCGCAGATGGCTCGTGCAACTGGAATTCATTTGGTTCTTGCTACTCAAAGACCTTCAGTTGACGTAATTACAGGGCTAATTAAAGCAAACATTCCAGCTCGTATGGCATTTAATGTGTCCTCAGGAATTGATAGTAAAGTAATTCTGGACCAGCCTGGCGCAGAAAAACTGCTCGGACGCGGGGATATGTTGTATATACCACCTGACCAAGCAAAACCGACCCGTATTCAAGGGTCATTTGTTTCTGAACAGGATGTTAAAAGATTGGTAAACTTCATTAAAGCACGAGGCATACCTGTTCAGTACACAACTGAAGTTACAGAGCAGCAGGTGAACATTAAAGGGCAAGGAGTCTCTGGAGGAGGAAGCGCCCGAGATCCGGAGTTTGATGATGCTGTAAAAATCGTTGTACAGCACAATAAAGCGTCTTCATCTCTATTACAACGTCGTTTACAAATCGGGTTTAATAAAGCTGCACGGCTTATAGAGCAGCTCGAAGCTGCGGGAGTAGTCGGACCACCTGATGGATCAAAACCTCGTGAAGTTCTAATTTCAAATGCAGATGAGTTTTTTGCACAACAGAGTGCAAATAGTTGAGTATTTAGATTCGTTAAATAGCAATTTAACATAAGTGCTGTTTAGTTTTTTTATGAAAAAATTAAATGATCTTCTCCGAGAACATCGTTTGGAGCAAAATTACACTCTAGAACAAATAGCCAAAGATATTAAGATAAAAAAAGAGTTCTTAATAGCAATTGAGGAAGGACGGTATAAAGATCTCCCTTCAGATGCTTATGCAGCAGGTTTTGTAAAAAATTATGCTGACTATCTTGGTATACCCGAGAATAAGGCAATGGCATTATTTCGCAGGGACTACAAAACAAGAAAACTTGACTATGTGCCATCATATCGTAAGAAGAAATACACAAGAACAAGAAACTTTTTTTTATCACTGAAAGGAGGATTATTTGTTCTGACTGCCGGGGTGATTTTGGTATACCTTGGCTTTCAGTTCAGCTCAGTATTTAGGGGACCTGATTTGATTGTAGAGTCTCCTGAGAAAGGTGTTTCAGTTGAAGAAAATATAGTAGAAGTGACCGGAAAAACAGATCCATATGCATTATTGGAAATCAACGGTGAATCATCATATGTCAGTCTTGACGGGTCGTTTAGAAAGTCGCTATATGTATTCAGTGGAAGCCAAACGATAAAAGTTGTAGCAAAGAACCGTTTTGGGAAAGAAACCGTTGAGGAGATTGAGATAAGAGTGGAATAAGCTATTTAGGAATTTAGAATCTACGTTCATTTAAATCGTAGGTCATTGACAGTGAAAGCAAACCCATGTTAGGCTAGTATTGTATGATCGATGCGGTCCAAGCTGTCCTTCTTTTTGTCATAGTGCTGCTGACAATAATCTTAATTATTTTAGGAATTCAGGTATTTATGATTCTGAGAGATTTCCGCAAAACTATTGGTAAAGCTAATAGAATTCTAGATACTGCCGATGAAATTACTGAAAATGTAGCTCAACCCCTCTCTTTCTTATCAACATTTTTAGTTAGTACAAGATCTCTATCCACAATTTCCAAAGTTCTCAAGACGAAGAAAAAACGAGAAGAAGACTAGTCAGTTCATAAAGTTGAAAGCTATAAAGTTTTTAAGTATTTATATTCTTTAACTTTATAACATTATAACTTTAAAACTTATTTTCATGGAAGAAAAAAAACACCGTGATTCACATAGTTTTACATGGGGTATGCTCGTAGGAGGAGCGTTAGTTCTCATGCTGACTACCAAAAAAGGTAGGCAGATACTTAAAGAAATATCAGAAGGAGGTATCGAAGGTATAGAAGAGTTTATTGATCTGGAAAAAGTTAAAGAGCTAGCAAATGACTTCACAGATGATGAAAATGATGAAAAAGAAGAAATTGACGATGAAAAACAACCTACTCCTAAGCGAAAGAAGCGTAGACTTTTCAGAGGTGTGCGTAAATAGTTTCCTTGCTCGTTGTTTTGTACTATAATGCGAATATTCGTATGAAAAGAGTAGTTGTCATTGGTGGTGGAACTGGTGTTTATACAGTTCTTTCTGGACTTAAAGAATACGATTTACATCTTTCAGCGATTGTATCAATGGCTGACGACGGTGGTTCTACTGGTCAACTGCGTGAAGAGTTCGGTGTATTACCACCTGGTGATCTTAGACGTGCTCTAATCGCACTTTCAGACTCAGATGTAATGCTTGCAAAACTTTTTAACTACCGCTTTGAAGGGAGTAACTCCTTATCAGGTCATAGTCTTGGGAATTTGTTGATTACCGCACTGGAGAAAATTACAGGAAGCTTTGACCAGGCAATCAAAGAAGCAGTAAAAATTCTAAACGTAAAGGGAGATGTGATTCCTGTCACTTTGAAGAGTACAAAACTTTGTGCTGAACTGGAAAATGGTGAGATTATACGTGGAGAAACTAATATTGATGTCCCTAAGCATGATGGTAAGTTAAAAATTAAACGATTATTTTTAGACCCCCAAGTCGATATGAATCCTGATGCTATCAATGCAATCGAGCAGGCAGACATGATAGTACTCGGTCCCGGAGATCTATACACTTCAATTCTTCCTAATGTTATTGTTGATGATTTCGTATCTTACATTCGAAACTCCAACGGTAAGAAAGTATACATAGTAAACGTAATGACTAAATATGGGGAAACAAATTCATTTGTGGCTTCTGATTTCGTGAACGAGATAGAAAAATATTTAGGAAAAGATTCGCTTGATTATTGTGTGGTAAATACGAGCGAGCCTTCACCGGATTTACTTGAACGTTACCAGGAGGAGAGAGATGAATTAGTACATTATGATCCTGATGGATTTAAATCTATAAGGGCAAAGCTAATACTTGGAGATTTTCTAAGAGTAGGTCAGTTTGTTAGGCACGATTCTGCGAAACTTGCCAAAGCGCTAAATTCTATAATTTAGTTTCAAATCAACATTTTTTAAAGATTTTTATATTTATTAATTTTATAGTACTTTTAGCCGTAAAAGTACCAAAAACTCTTGCCAAGTTTTGCTCAAGCAGTCGAAATCTGCACTCATTCATTGAAACATCCGGACTTCGCCAAGTCTGACTTGGCTTCGCCTTTCATGTTTCTCTCCGCCTTTGGCGGGGTCATTCTCTCGTTTGATTTCTCATGCTTTCGCTGCAAAGTGGCAAAATAATGTTAAAAGATGGTATTAATAACTACTATTTACTGCTTAATCTATTTGTAGTCCTTAATAATTTTTACTTCTGTGGAACTAATCATGTTTTGTTTAGCAAACTCTTTTGTAACTCCAATTTTTTTATTAGGATTAAAAATATTTTGAGGATCAAAAATTTCTTTAATTTCTCTGAAGATATTATAGACATCTTTTCCGTAAACCTGTTGGAGATAAGGGCTTCTAATAATACCGTCATTATGTTCTCCTGATATAGATCCTCCATAACTTAGAATAAGCTCGAAGACCTTATCTGATACATCATATATTTTATTCCGTTCCTCTTCCTTTGAGAGGTCCATAAGAGGAATAATATGAAAGTTTCCGTCTCCTATATGACCTGCAATCGTATACAGTAGTTTTGAGTCATCAAGAATTTTATATAATTTAGGGAGCATCTCAGGTAACGCATTTGGATCTACACAAGTATCATCAATAAATGGAGCAGCATTCATTCCTTTGACCCGCTGGCGAAGCAAATTAAAGCTCTCACGACGTAGTACCCAATATTTATCTCGTTGAGCCTTGTTTTTGGTTGTCTTGATGTAAATATTGTCGAATTTAGCAAGATCTGCTGAAAGCATTTGCATGCTTTCGTTAGCTGAGGCGATACTTTCGTGCTCAAATTCTACGAGTAGCATGAGTTTGGGCATACCGTTTTTTACAATATTTAGCATTTCAGGAACGTAGGCTCTTAGTGTACCAACGAAGTTGGTGCGAAGTGGTTTTGCAAATCCATAAAAATATTTTAATCCGAGACGCAGCGTGTGGTGATCAAATGACTCAAAACTAGTTGGCTTGTGTTGTAGAACAGTTTTTACTATCTCGGGCAAGTTATCATAATTTTTCATGTAGATTACTAATAAACCTTTTTTACTTGCCTCTGGCACTAATCTAAATTTAATTTCAGAGATAATTCCTAATGTTCCTTGAGAACCTGTAAGTATTTTGGTCATGTCAAAATACTCACCATCCCATGCGTCCCAAATATTGTATCCAGTTGAATCCTTTGATACAGATGGGCGGGATTTTTCAATTATAGATTTGTTTGATTCAAGCAGATTCCAAATCTTTTTATAAATAGTTCCTTCAAAATCCTTTTGAGCAGATTTTTTTTCTAGCTCATTTTTCGTAAGTTTTTTAAAATGGTATTCATTCCCATCACTTAGAACTGCTTTAAGCTCAAGTACGAAGTCTTTTGCTTTGCCGTATCGTAGTGATTTTTCTCCAGCTGCATTATTTGCAACCATACCTCCAACTGTACAAAGATTCTTTGATGAGGTGTAAGGAGGATACATAAGATCATGTTTTAATATCTCTTTTTCAAAGTTGCGGTAAAAGACACCAGGTTCAAGTCGTGCAAAATCCTTACCAATGGTCAATATCTTATTAAACTTTTCCATATTTATTGATATGGAGTTAGTCAGTGTGCCTCCTCCCATATCAGTTCCTGCTGCGCGTGGAGTAAGTGATAAAGTTGGGTTGGAATCTTTATGTTTGTTAACAAATTCTACTAATGTTTTTAAGTCTTCTACACTCTCTGGAGTTACAATAGCTTCAGGCGTAATCTCAAATACACTTGCATCACGAGAAAACTTCTTTAGTGTTTCCTCGTCTGTTGAGACTTTACTGTTAAATGTATGTTTTAGATTCTCAATTATATTTGGCATACTTCAAAAGCTAAAAGTTATAAGTCAAAAACATAAGTAAAAATTAGAAAGGTTTAACTTTTAAGTTACAGTTTTGACTTTTATATTTAATTTTTTACTTTCTCCCAATTACAGTGTGTACCGCTTTTTTTATTGCAGGCACATCCATCTCATATTTCTTGAGTAATTCTTCCGGTTTGCCTGATTCTGCAAATGTGTCTCTTAAACCGACAAATTCTATTGGAACAGGATAATGTCTTGCGGTTGTCTCGGCGATCACGCCTCCAAGTCCACCCATAACTTGATGATCTTCAACAGTAACCGCAGATCCAGCAAGTTTTACCATACTTACAACGGTATGTTCATCAAGTGGTTTGATTGTCGAAACGTTGGCTACAAGTACATCAACCTCTTCTTTTTCAAGCTCTTTTGCTGCTAATAGGGCATAATAAAGCATGTATCCGGTTGCAAAGATAACTGTTTCAGGCTTGTTACTTATCCAGAAAGGTTCTATCTTACTTATTTCAAAAGGTGTTTTATCAGTTGTGATAATAGGAGTTTTATCTCGACTATATCTCAAATATACTGGTCCGTACTTTTTTCCTGCATCAATAGTCGCTTTAGTAGCTTCAATAGAGTCGCAAGGCACAATAACATCAATGTTTGGCCAGCAGCGGGTTATTGCGATATCCTCTGTGGCTTGGTGAGTAGCACCGTCTGGACCTGTCATGACCCCTGAGTGATGACCAGCAATTTTAACATTCGCATCATTATATACTGCGGTTGTACGGATTGTCTCCCAGTTTTTTCCTGGAGAAAATGTTGCGTAGGATGAAATAAAAGCTGTCTTACCAGATACCCCTAGCCCTGCTGCAACAGCTGCCATGTTTTGTTCAGCTACACCCATATCAAAAAAACGCTCAGGGAATTTTTCTTGAAACTTGTCGGCTCTTGTACTCTCTGACAGGTCAGCAGTTAGTACAACTACATTGGGATCCTTTTCACCTAGCTCTACAATGCCTGCACCATACCCGTCACGGGTGGCTTTTTTTTCAACCTCTTGGTCAAAAAGTTTTTCATTTAAATTTAAATCAGGATTTAACATAGTTTTATTTAGCGTTTAGCGTGTAGTTTCTAATTTCTCTTATATATACGCTAGACCCTATACTCTAACGCTAATTATTCATGCTCACTTTTAATCTTACCTTGTAAAGTTCGTAGTTCTTTCAAAGCTTTTTTTGCCTCTTCGTCATTCGGAGGTTTACCATGCCAAGTATAGTCATTTTCCATAAAGCTTACTCCTTTGCCGGGTATTGTATGTGCAATAATCATGGTTGGTTTTTCCTGGGTTGCTTTGGCTTCTCTTACTGCGTCATTAATCATACGCAGATTATGTCCGTCTATTTCAAGTACTTTCCAGTTAAAAGCTTCATATTTATACCTTAATGTTTCAAGTGGCATAACGTCTTCTGTAGTGCCGTCAATCTGGATATTATTTCGATCCATGAACACTGTTAAATTAGATAAATTGAATTTTGCAGCTGACATGACTGCTTCCCAGGTATTTCCTTCTTGATGTTCCCCATCCGAAGTAAGGCAGTAAATACGATGATTTTTTTTATCAAGACGTGCAGCAAGAGCCATTCCAACCGCTTGAGAAATACCCTCTCCAAGTGGTCCGGAAGTGTTCTCAATTCCAGGAAGAGTACCCCTATGAGGATGTCCTTGCAGTCTACTGTTAATCTGGCGTAGAGTTTTTAGTTCTTCAATGGGAAAATATCCGCGTACTGCCATTGTTACATACTGCACAGGACAAATATGTCCATTTGATAAGAGTATTCTGTCACGATCAGGATCATCAGGCTTATTCGGATCTACATTTGCAATATGGAAGTAAAGTGCAGTAAAGATGTCTGTCATTCCAAGTGGACCGGCGGAATGACCACTTTCAGCTTGAAGTAAGGTTTTAATAATTAACTCGCGTATCTTGGTAGCTGTGAGTTCTAGTTCTTGTAATTTATTTTCGTGTAGTTCTTCCATATCTATTACTCCTTATTCTTTTTTAATACTATAAATAAATCAGATACATTTGATGGGAGTCTGCCGGTATCGATTCCGTCACCGATCTTTTTAAAGTAGTTATAACTATCATTATCATGTAAAAAGGCGTGAGGATCAAGGCCTTTGCGAATTTCTGTGTCAATAGTAGTGTGGTCACCTATAGCTCCCGCATGCGGACTGTTGTCCCATCCGTCTGAGGCAACTGATGCAATAACCGTATTTTCATCCAGGTCAGGCAATATTGAAAGTACTACTTCCTGATTACGTCCACCTTCTCCATCACCAGTGACTTTAACAGTTGTTTCTCCTCCAGCCAGGATAACGTGACCTTGGTACGTTTTTTCAATCAATTTTTTTCCTGCATCCTTTGCATACGACATAAATTTATCAGTTAAAATTCTGACTTTATATCCATGTTTTTCCGCAGTATCTTTCATGGCATTTAAAGCAGATAAATTTGAAAGTAATAAAATATTTTCTACTTTTTCAAAGTACTTTTTCTCTTTTGGTGTTTCAGCAAGCTTCTTTACTGTCTCATTTAATTTATCCGTTAGATTATATTTTTTAATTAACTCTTTTGCATCATCAATACTGGTGCTATCTTTTACAGTTGGTCCTGAGGCAATAAATGATAAATCATTTCCAGGTACGTCAGAAAATATAATACTTGCAACTGATGCTGGATAAAGGACTTTTGCCAAGCCGCCGCCTTTAATAGCTGATAAATGCTTGCGTACTGTATTCATTTCGATTATATCTGCACCTGATTTGAGTAGTGCCTTGTTAACTGAGATTTTTTCTTCAAGGCTTACACCTTCAATTGGAGAGACAAGCATTGCAGATCCTCCTCCACAAATGACAACTAGCACTAAGTCTTTCTCAGACAAATCGCCGTACTCTTTCATCACTTTTTGAGTGAAATCATAGTTGGCATCGGATGGAAGTGGATGTGTGCCGAGTGTGAATTGAATTTTACGGGTAAAATTTTCTTTACTCGTATCGATCACATACCCTTTTTTTAATTTGTCTCCTAGTATTTTCTCTATTTGTTTTGATATTCCTGCAGATCCTTTTCCAAATCCGAGTAAATAAACATTTTCAAAGTGTCGGAGATCATACTGATAATTTTCAATAGTGAGAATACTGCCGTGCAGATAGATTTTTTTCCTTACAACGTTTTGAGGTTGGATTGCTGCAAGTCCTGACTCTAAAATATCAAGCATTACTTTTCTCTCAGGTGTTCTTGCAAGTTGTTGATGATTTTTAATCAGGCGCATGGGCAGTATATCTACTATATCCTAAACAGTGACGTCAAGCAATCATGATATAATTATCATATGGACAGACAGGAGAAAGTAAAAAAAATGTATGATGTTTTGCATCAATTGTATCCCGACCCTCATACACCTCTTAATCACTCTAACCCGTGGGAGCTTTATGTGGCAGTTGCACTTTCTGCACAGCAGACAGATATCGGAGTAAATTTAGTGACCAAAGATTTATTCAAAAAATATAAAACATTGAATGATTACAGGAAAGTAACACTAGAAGAGTTTGAAAATGATGTTAGAAAAATAAATTTCTATAAAAACAAGGCTAAATCTATAAAAAAAGCAGCAGATATTGTGGCTGAAAAATATAATGGCCAGATGCCTCAGACTATGGAAGAACTGATTGATCTTCCTTTTATTGGTCGCAAGACTGCAAATGTGATTTTACAGGAAGCATTTGGGAAGAATGAAGGAGTAGTTGTAGATACGCATGTGATTAGGTTAGCGAACTTGTTCGGTTTAACTGATCATAAAAAAGATCCTCTAAAAATTGAAAAGGACCTTATGGAGATACTGCCTCGCGAATGGTGGCATAAATTTGCGCTTAGCATGATCCTCTATGGCCGTGAGTATTGTACTGCCCGCTGTAAGCACGTTGATTGCCCTCTAAGGAAATATATTGCATAAGCAGGCATTCTCTCACTTATTCCTTTCAAATATTTCATTTTCCTTTTACTCAATAAGCATATGTTCGCCTTATCTTTGATAAAGAGGTGATGAATATGTCAAGAATTTGGAAAAACTATAACTTAAGTATTGTTTTGTTTTTTCTGTTTATTGTGAGCTGGTTCGCGCAAGGTTTTTTCCAGTGGCAGGAGTTCGTAGAAACTCAGCAGACACATCGTCAGCCTGTCGAGGTTATGAGTTTTGTACCTGAGTTCTTAGCTGCTACATTTGAAAACTGGCAGTCAGAGTTCTTACAGTTATTTACTATGGTAGTGCTGACATCCTTTTTGATTCACAAAGGAAGTCCAGAGTCCAGAGATAGTACAGATCAGATGCAAATGTCTCTGAAGAGGATTGAAAAGATGCTTGCAAATAAAAAATAAGCCGATAACTCAGCTATGCTATAATTAGGATCAATTCTTGCCTAACTAATTATGACAGCCGCTGAGATTATAAATAAATATATTTCCTTTTTTACTGCTCGTGGTCATGTGCACATTCCGGGGGCATCACTGGTGCCTGAAAATGATCCCACAACTTTATTTACTTCTTCTGGCATGCAGCCTTTAGTCCCATATTTACTCGGAGAAGAACACTCCCAAGGGAAAAGGCTTGTAAATGTGCAAAACTGTTTTCGTGCTCAGGACATCGATGAGGTAGGGGACAACAGGCACACAACTTTTTTTAGGATGCTAGGCAATTGGAGTCTTGGAGATTATTTCAAAAAGGAGCAAATTCCTTGGTTCTGGGAATTTCTCACCAAGGAACTTGGACTACCAAAAGAACGGTTATACGTGACAGTCTTTGAAGGTGGAGAGGGTGTAGAGAAAGATACAGAATCAGCTGAGATCTGGACAGAATTATTTAAAAACGAAGGTCTAAATCCCGAAGGAAGAATTTTTTACTACGGAGTAGAAAAAAACTGGTGGTCACGCAGTGGAGTGCCTAAGAATATGCCTGTTGGCGAACCGGGTGGTCCGGATACTGAAGTGTTTTTTGAGTTTGATATTCCACATGATCCAGCATTCGGTGAGGAGTGTCATGTTAATTGTGATTGTGGAAAATATCTTGAAATAGGGAATAGTGTGTTTATGCAGTTTAAAAAAGTTGAAAATGGTTTTGAAGAACTTCCTCAACAAAATGTAGATTTTGGTGGAGGGCTTGAGAGACTTATTGCTGCACAAGAAAATACTCCCGACGTCTTCATGTCTAATTTGTTCAAGCCAGTTATTGATACGCTAGTATCTGTAACAGGTAAGAATTATGAGGAGAATGCTAGAGAAATGCGTATCGTGACAGACCACATGTTAAGTGCAATATTTATTACTTCTAATGAAGTCTATCCCTCGAATAAAGAGCAGGGATATGTCTTGCGCAGATTAATTCGAAGAGGACTTGATAATTTTTATGCATTAGACGGTGGAAAAATCGAAGAAGTATTAGAAGCTATTGTGAATCAATACAAAGTTACTGATCCTGAATTGGTTGAAAAATATGAACAGATTAAAGGAATAATTTTAGAAGAAGAACAAAGCTATGCTAATACGCTTAGAAATGCCAAAGAGTTTCTTGCCAAACGATATAAAATTACAGGTGATTCTATCGGAACCGAGTTAAAAGGGGTAACGGAAATTACTGCGGATGATGCGTTTAAACTCTATACGTCGTATGGTCTTTCGCCAACTCAAATAAAATCATTAGGATATGTATTTAATGATCAGGAGTTTGCCGAAAAGATGAAAACTCACGCTGAAGTGTCTCGTGCAGGCGCTGATAAAAAATTCAAGGGTGGACTTGCAGATAGTTCAGAAAAAACTATTCGCGGACATACTGCAACTCATTTATTACATAAAGCTCTGCGCGATATGTTCGGTGACCAACTACAGCAGCGTGGATCCAATATTACTCCCGAGCGTGTAAGATTTGACTTTAACTTTGATCGCAAGCTAACACCTGAAGAGATTCAGCGGGTAGAACAAGTTGTAAATAAAAAAATTCAAGCCGAACTGCCAGTGTTTTATAAAATTCTTCCTTTGGAAGAAGGAAGAAAAGTAGGAGCAATCGGACTGTTTGGAGAAAAGTATGAAGACAAAGTAAAAGTGTATTTTATAGGTGGTAGCGAAGATGACCTAGAAAGTGCATACTCAAAAGAGTTTTGTGGTGGACCACACGTATCAAACACTTCAGAAATAGGAAGCTTTAAGATAACCAAAGAAGAAGGTCTTGGAAAAGGTATCAGAAGAATTTATTCTGTAGTAGAATAAAGATAGAATTACTAAGAACTAATTACTAATTAACCTAATTAATTTGAAAATTAGCACTTATTTAGAAATTAGTCCGCCAACTGGTGGATTAGAAATTAGAAATTTATGAAATTGCTTTCTGCCCTGCGAAAAAAGAAAGTCGAGAGAGACTTCTACTTTTCATTGATTCTTAAACCGCATAAAGCGGCTGCTATTTTATTTGAAAAAACTCCCGGTTCTTTAGTGATTATCTCTACAAAAGAAGCAGTACTGGAAAAGGATCTGGACGCTCTATCAGGAGACGAATTAGTCCAGGTGATTGATACTGTTACTTCTTCAGTTGAAGGTGCATTGCCTGAAAATGAACAGGCAGAGAAAACTATTTTTTCAGTACCTTATTCATGGCAAACTGACGGCAAAATCAGCAAAGATAACTTGATGAAACTAAAGAAAATCTGCGATGCGCTTGAACTTAAAGCAATAGGATTTATTATCTCAGTCGAAGCAGTAGTCAACTTCATGCAAAAAAAAGATGGTGTACCTGTAAAAGCTATTTTTGTTGAGCACGCTGCAAACCAGGCAATTGTTTATATTGTGGAAAAAAGCAATATTGTAGAAGTTCAGTCGTCTGAGGTAGGAGAAGACTTTGTGACAACAGTTGAAAAACTTCTGACTCAGGTTGAAAAAGTCGACTCGTTTCCTGCAAAAATTATTTTGCACGATTACGAAGGAGTTGAAAGCCTTCAGCAGGAATTTCTTAATCATGAATGGAAAAAAGAACTCAACTTCCTTCATGTTCCTCAGGTAATGGTTCTGGAAAAAGGGTATGAGAATGAGGCTGTTATCAATGGAGTTGCGACACAGATGGGTTTTGATGTACTACACGATGTAAAAGCTGGGGCAGTTGTCGATGAAGACGGAAATGTGGGTGTGGATGATCCAGAAGAAGTTGAGATTGCATCTGCAGATGAGTTTGGGTTTTCTTCCACTGAAAGCACAGCGGCTACTACGCTTGAAGAACTAACTGACAATAGTACTGAAGAAGAGGATAATCTCGAAGCTGAGTCGGTCGATGTTAGTGAAAGCGAAGAAGAAAAAAACGATAACGATCTACACGACAACTTAAAGGAACCTAAAATCAATACTCCTCTAGATATTAAAGAAAATGAATTATCAGTTGAAGATCCGGATGAAAAAAAACATGAAGCAAAGCATCATTTACCCGATACGCGGGTTACATTGGTTGAAAAGTTAAGAGAGATGCTACCTATTACATTTTTATTGACATTACTCAGAGGAGGGGGAAGATCCATGCTAAAGCGTGGAGCAAACCTGCGAGTTGGAATAATTGCCTTGGCTGCCATTCTACTTATATCGTTTATTACGTATGGTTACTACAACTGGTATCTCAAAACCGAAGTTGTTATCTTTGCTGATAGCCAAGTGGTAACTACAGATGAAGGAGTTGTGCTGTCAGAGGACCAAGAAACATCTTACTCAGAAAAAACAATTAATTTAAGTACTGTTAGCGAGAGCATTGATATCTCAACTCAGCGTCAGGTAACTGGTAAGAAAGAAACAGGGGATAAGGCAACAGGAGAAATCACTTTATATAATAAGACGGATCGTCCGGTGACTTTTGAGAAAGGAACTGTAATCTCATCAGGAAATGATCTTGAGTTTGTTACTCTTGCAGAAGTTAAAATTGCTTCGACTAGCTCTTTTGCTACAGACTTTTCAAAACAAAAAGTCAAAGTAGAGGCGAGTTCATTTGGTAAAGAGTATAACTTGCCTTCAAATACCAACTTTACTATTGAGGGACAGTCTACCTCCAATGCGATAGCAAAAAACGAGGGAGCATTTTCAGGCGGATCAACTAAAGAACTCACTGTGATCTCTGCTAAAGATCTGGAAGCTTTACGTGAAGAAGCAGAAAAAGGGTCACTAGATAAAGCTTTGTCTGCTGTAAGAGGTAAGATCGGCAGTGAAGCTTTACTAATTAATACGCCAATCTCAGTTGAACTGGAAGATGAAAAAATTAGTGGTAAAGAAGGCCAAGAAGCAAAGACTGTTTCTCTTAAGGGCAAGCTAGTCTATACGTTCGGTACTTATACTAAGGAAGATATATCTGATTTCGTCATGCAAATGTCAGAAGATGAGATACCTGAAGGATACACATATATAGATGACCAGTCAGATGTTCAGCTTAATGATATTAAAGTAGACAAGGCTTCCGTATCTGCGCAATTATCTGTTAACGCAGTATTTGCACCTAACATTGAGGTTAGTAAATTGTTGGGAAGTTTAACAGGAAAGCGACTAAAAAGCTCAGAAGAGACTATTAAGGCTTTAAGCGGTGTTTCAGATGTTACTATAGTCAGGAAAAACTCAGTACCATTCTTTCCCGCTTTCTTACCGTTCAACTCCAAGAATATACAGATTGTTCTTAAGACAGATGGCTAAGTACTATTACAAAGCGCAAAGCGCTCATTTTAAAAAATATTTTCGCCTGGCTGGTATCAGCTGTGTTATTGCAGGAGTTGGAATATTTATTTACTTCTTCTTTCCAGTTATCGCCTACCAATTTTTTTTAGGCACTCCTGTTCAAAAACAGGAAATTGAGTCACCAGTTCCTAAATATTTGGTGGGAAAAAATAATACTGTTAAAGATCTGATTCAGCTAGGGATTTCACGTCTACAGTTTGATTATACTGATGCACGTAACTGGTACCCTCAAGTTCAGGCTGAAGAAAAAAGTGCTCCAGAGCAAGTTGATAATTATTTGTTAGCTATTCCTAAACTTGGTATTGATGGTGCAAATGTCTCAAGAGTTAATTACGACCTTTCTCAGACTTTAGTGCATTACTATGGTCCTGTAAATCCACTTGAGCATGGAACATCGGTTATTTTTGGGCACTCTACAATACCTCAATGGTTTGATCAGCATGATTATAATGCTATTTTTGCAACACTTCATACTATCGAAGTGGGAGATGAGTTTATTATCACGGTAAACGGTAAACAGTATACTTACCAAATATTTTCGACCTCAATCACAACTCCTGATGATGTAAATATTTTTTCACAAAGCTACGACAATAGTTATATTACTCTTGTCACATGCACACCTCCAGGAACGATTTGGAAACGCTTAATCGTACGCGCTGCTCTTAAATCTTAACTAGCTACTAATAAAGGTGCAGAGTTTGATTTAAGCGGGGTTGACCTAATGTACTTAGTTATGAGACGATGAATACTGCAAAATAATGGACAATAACGGACAGCAATCTTATCTTCAAGGAAAACCAATTCTAGATCCGTACCAGCAACAGCAGCTCGACAGTTGGAAAAACAGAGTACACAAGTTTTTTCTAGATGCTTTGCCGTATGTGTATAGAGCAATTAACGAAATATTGCTAATACTTATGAAAACTATAAGAGGCAGTTTCCGAATTATGAAAGAACAATTGTTTAAAAATTAACTCAGATTTTTATCTTAGTCAGTCTAAATAAACACCCATGGAAGAACAAGCACACCTAGCTCTTGAAGCAATTCGAAAAAAGCTCTTAGGCAAAGAGCTAACATATAAAGAAATTTATGCAGTGATGGATGAAATTTCTGAAAAACGTTTAGGTGACGTTTTAACTACGTATTTTGTTGCATCAGGATACTCAAGAGGATTTTCTGATAACGAGCTGTATTTTTTAACCAAAGCCATGGTGGATACAGGTGAACAGCTTAATTTCCGTGGAACTGTAGCTGATAAACATTCAATTGGGGGTACTCCTGGTGCTAGAACAACTATGATTGTTACTCCTATAGTTGCTGCAGCGGGTTTTATTATTCCTAAAAGCTCTTCACGTGCGATCACAACTCCTGCAGGTACTGCAGACAGTATGGAAGTTCTTGCTGAAGTTACCTTTACAAAACAAGAGATTTATAAGATCGTGGAAAAAGCAAATGGGTGTATTGTATGGGGAGGTAGTTTTAAAATTGCGCCTGCAGACGATGAGATAATCCGTGTTGAAGAGCCGCTCATGCATGAAAGCTACGACAAAGTACTAGTGTCTGTTATGGCTAAAAAAATTGCATTTGGGTCAAACCATGTGGTGATTGAAATACCTTATGGCAAGACTGTAAAAGTTCACCACGAAGAAGAAGCTCATCTCTGGGCTAAAAAATTTGAGTATTTAGCTAAGCGGTTTGATATAAATCTTAAGGTAGTAATAGAAAAAGTAGACGAACCTGCAGGTGGTGGTGTGGGACCACTTTTGGAGGCGCGCGATGCATTGCGGGTACTCGAGCAATCAGAAAACAGATCTAAAGACTTGGAAGAGCGCTCATTAAAGCTTTCAGGTGAGCTACTGGATCTTTGTATAACAGATCTTTCCGATAAAAAGAAAAAAGAAATAAGAGAAAAATATAAAAATGGGTATGAATGGGCGAAAGATATTTTAGTGTCTGGTAAAGCTCACGAGCAGATGAAAATGATTATTAAAGCGCAAAAAGGAGATCCAGAAGTTAAATCTACGAGCTTGAAACCTGCTAAATTTGCCTGGGATCACAAAGCACATAAATCAGGAAAAGTTAAGTCTGTAAACAATAAAAATGTATCAATACTTGCAAGAGCGCTTGGTGCTCCTCAGATTAAAGCGGCGGGTATGGAAGTATATGTTAGGAAAGGTCAAAAGATCACTAAAGGCGAAAAACTCGCAACATTTTACTCAAATAAAAAACAAGATCTCTCAAAGACAATTGATTCTCTCGACCTTTTTCCAATATTTGAAATAGAGTAGTTTTAGCTTCTAAATATCTAGATGCCATACTGTTTTTATGCGTAAACGTAAATATGATACAATCAGTGTAACGATGCGTCGTTTAGGATTTTTGTTGGGTGTTGTTGCAGTGCTTGTTGTTGGCGGCTTAATCTGGTGGAATAATGGGCTAAGAGCAGTAGACGCAGACGATACTTCATCTAAATTATTTGTAATATCTCAAGGATCAAATGTTAGAGAGATTGGAAATAATCTTAAAAAAGAAGGATTAATAAAAGACCCCGTAGCTTTTTTCATATACGTAAAAATAAACGGACTTGACACTAAAGTTCAGGCAGGAGACTTCAGACTTTCACCAAGCATGAGTATTCCCACAATTCTTGATGAGCTGCAAACTGGCTCGCTTGATGTATGGGTTACTGTTCCTGAAGGAAAGAGGGCTGAGGAAGTCGCTGAGATTTTAGCTGAGAACTTACCTACGTATGATGAGTCATGGGATGCCGTACTTGTTCAGAACGAAGGATATCTTTTTCCTGATACTTATCTAATACCTCGTGACGCAGATGTAGATATGGTGGTAAGTATTATGCGCAACACGTTTTTCTCCAAAGTCAAAGATCTTGGATTGACAGAAACCTCTCCTAACTTGCATACAGTTGTGACAATGGCTGCCTTAATTGAGCGAGAATCACGCATCGATGAGGAAAAACCTATGATTGCCTCTGTTATCCAAAATAGGATAAATGATGGGATGCCACTCGATATTGATGCGACACTTCAATATATAGTAGGTGAAAAAGATGGAAAATGGTGGTCGGTACCAACTGGTGAAGAAAAAAATATTAATTCATTGTATAATACATATAGGAATGTAGGACTTCCACCTGGACCAATCTGTAATCCGGGAATCGGGGCAATTAAAGCTGCCCTTAATCCGGCGCAAAGTGATTATTACTTTTACATTCACGACACAACAGGTCAAGTCCATTTTGCTAAAACCAATAGCGAGCACAACTCAAACGTTTCTAGATACCTTCGGTAGGGGAAGAATGCACGGAAATGGGTGAAAATTGCAAAAAGGTATTGACAAGCGTAGCATTTTCGTGTATAGATATACTTCACGGAAGAAAAAAAGGGGATTACTGTGGCTCTATGATTTTTGTCCTAAAAATCAGGCAGGCTACCTAGACAAAAACTAATGACAGCAATTGCAACACAAAGACAATATTGGGGAAAGAAATTCGAACAGCTACCTGAGCTAGATTTACTCTCCATTCAAAAAGCATCATACAGATGGTTTATCGATGAAGGAATTCGTGAGGTTCTCAACGAAATTACTCCCATTAGTGATTTTACTGGCAAAAACTGGGAATTGATTTTAGGAGAATATAAGCTTGGCGAACCAAAAATTACTGAAGAAATAGCTATTCAAAAAGGACTTACTTACTTCACTCCGCTACTTGTAGAAACAACTCTAGTAAATAAAAAAACAGGAAAACGCATCAGTCAAGAAGTGTTTTTGGGTGAGATTCCAAAAATGACAGATCGTGCGACATTTATTGTTAACGGTATTGAGCGCGTAATCATTAATCAGATTGTACGTAGTCCGGGAGTATTTTTTACCGCAACAGAAGACCCTATTACTGGAAAAACACTTTATACAGCTGAGCTACGACCTGTACACGGATCATGGCTTGAATTCTCCACAACCAGAACTGATATGATAGTGGTTCGAATCGATCGTCGTAAGAAATTCTTAGCGAGTGTATTTTTGAAAGCACTTGGATTAGAAGGTACTGAAAATATCTATGAAGCATTTAGTGATATTGAAGGTGCTGAAAATATCATTAAAAATACAATGGAAAAAGATGATACTCGTGGAGAAACCGACGCGCTTATTGAGATCTTCAAGAAAATGAATCCAGGTGAGCCGGTTGTTCTAGATACTATCCGTGCAAACTTTAGAGATACATTTTTTGATCGACGCAGATATGATCTATCACGTGTTGGACGGTATAAAATCGGACAAAAATTGTCTGAGATTGAAGGATTTAAAAATGCAGACACATTAACCTTGGCTGTTGACGATATAGTCGGTATTATGAAGTACCTCATTATGTTGTCTAACGGAAAAGGATATGTTGATGATATTGACCATCTGTCAAATCGTCGTATTAGAAGTGTGGGAGAATTGGTTCAGTCAACAGCGTTTAGAGTTGGTGCACTAAGACTCGAAAGAATTATTAAAGAAAAGATGTCACTCGCTTCAACTGAAGAGGATTTTTCTCCAAGCCATTTTATTAATGCTCATCCAATTATCGCTGCGATCAACGAGTTTTTCCGCACTTCACAACTTTCAGCAATCTTAGATCAGACAAATCCTTTATCAGAAATTGATAATATGCGCAGACTTACCGTGATGGGAACAGGCGGAATTTCCAGAGAACGTGCTTCTTTCTCTATCCGAGATATTAACAGCTCACAATATTCAAGAATCTGTCCTGTAAGAAGCCCTGAAGGACCAAACATTGGATTGGTAACTTACCTTGCGCTCTATGCCAGAGTAAATGAGTATGGTTTCCTAGAAGCTCCTTATCGAAAAGTTAAAAAAGTAAAGAACGGTAAAAAAACCAGAGCACAGGTGACTGACGAGATTGTATATCTTGACGCACACACAGAGTCTCAGTTTTACATCACCCACGCAGATATTGCAGTTGATAAAGACGGTTTTCTTTCAGAGGATATGGTTCCAGCACGCTACAAAGGACTTTATCTCGAAATTGAACAGGATCGAATCGACTTGATTGACGTAGTACCTCGCCAAGTAATCGGTACTTCAGCTGCGCTAATTCCTTTCATCGATCACGATGAAGCAAACCGCGCACTCATGGGAACTCACATGCAATGTCAGGCTGTTCCGTTAATCAAAGCAGAAAGTCCTATTGTCGGTACTGGTATGGAATCATCAACTTCTGAAGCTATGGGTCGTGTTATCCGCGCACCATTTGATGGAGAAGTAACATTTGTTGACGGAAATACACTAAAACTTAAAGGAAAGAGTGAAGAAGCAGCATACAATATCGAAAAATTCAAGCGAACTAGCCAAAATACACTTTTCAATCAAAAGCCTGTTGTAGCAACTGGAGATAAAGTAAAGAAAGGTGATCTTTTGATTGACGGTCCTGCTTCTGAAAATGGAGAGCTGGGATTGGGCAAAAATCTTGTGATTGCGTACGCATCGTTTGATGGTCTAGGATATGAAGACGCTATTGTTATCTCCGATAAATTGGTAAAAGACGACATGTTAACCTCAGTGCATATTGAAAAATTTGAAGCAACAGTAGTAGATACTAAGCTTGGTCCTGAAGAAATTACACCTGATATTCCGAATGTCGCAGAAGAAGATCTTAAGAATCTTGATGAAAATGGAATTGTAGTTGTTGGCGCAGAAGTTGAGCCAGGAGATATATTACTTGGAAAAATTGCACCAAAGGGTGAAACAGAGTTAACAGCTGAAGAAAGACTTCTTCGAGCAATCTTTGGTGAAAAAGCTCGTGAAGTTCGTGATACATCACTACGCATGCCTCACGGTGACAGAGGAACAGTAATATCTGTACAAATTCTTGATCGAGAAAAAGGCGATGAACTTGAACCAGGTGCGTTAAAGAGAATAATGATTGAGGTTGCACAACTACGCCATGTTGTTGTAGGTGACAAGCTTGCTGGACGTCATGGAAATAAGGGTGTTATCTCAAAAATTGTTCCTGAGTCAGACATGCCATATCTCGAAGACGGAACTCCAGTAGATATTATTATCTCTCCAATTTCTGTGCTAGGTCGTATGAATTTAGGTCAGCTTCTTGAAGCACATCTTGGATGGGCAGCTGCAAAACAAGGGTATAAAGTTGCGCTTCCAGCTTTTGAGAAGTTGTCTGAAGACCGTATTTTTGACGCGCTAGAGAAAGCAAACATTCCAGCTAACGCAAAAGTAACTTTATATGATGCAAGAACCGGTGAGCCATATGAAAACGATGTAGTTGTTGGAATTGGCTATATTATGAAGCTGATTCACATGGTTGAAGATAAAACTCATGCTCGTTCAACAGGACCGTACTCATTGGTTACCCAACAGCCATTGGGAGGAAAAGCTCAAATGGGTGGACAAAGACTTGGAGAGATGGAAGTTTGGGCACTTGAATCACATCGCGCTGCGTATACACTTCAAGAGATGTTAACGACCAAATCCGACGATATTGCCGGACGTGCAAAAGCATTCGAGGCTATTATTAAAGGAATTGATATCCCAACACCTCGTGTGCCAGAGTCATTTAAAGTATTAATTCGTGAACTCCAATCACTCGGTATTAATGTAGACGCTATGGAAGGTGTGGCAGATACATCAGAAGAGGATGAGACAGTAGAAGAGGCATCAGAGAATATGGAAGCAAAAGAAGCAGCAGAAGAGCTAGTAGAAGCAGTAGTTGATCCTTCTATCAGCGATGAAGAGGCAGCAAACACTGATGAAGTGGGAGAAGGAGTAATGGAATCAGAAAAACTGGATAACGAAGAAAAAGATGATACAATAGAGGCCGGAGAAAACTCTTCTGAAGCTCAAGAAGAAGAAACGGAGGAGAAAGAGTAAATTAACCTAATTTCTAATTGCTCTAATTGACCTAAGTATATTTGGTCGTTAGTAAATTAGAATTTATTTAGAAATTAGAATAATTAGGTTAATTAGAAATTTC
>CAZIAP010000007.1:0-24722 GCA_964537315.1 uncultured Gammaproteobacteria bacterium
CCTAGGCATCCACATGTTAGCGTTATGAAATAGCGTAGAATTCAAAAAATCAAAACTGATGTTCATTTATTTCTACCCATTGCTTAAATTGCAATGTATTTATTACTTATATTTAATGCCCCGACGTTACGTCGGGACGGCCTAGTTGTTTCTTCTGTATAAATTTTGAGATATACAGATTACTTACCACGTATTTTATATTGAATACAATGCAAGAAAGAATCGAGCAGCGCAATAAGATGTACTAATTAATGTACATCGTTGAGCAGCACAGAATCTGACACAGCAGTGTGTCAATTACAAAAATCGTGGTTTTACTTCTCAATTGTTAATGAACAAAACGCTCTTATGTACTCGTTATCGCCGGGAAGTATATTGCTCTTCCGCCGGCGTTAACCAGCACACAAATTATTAATCAGTTATTAAAGAAAACGTCAAACGTTTTCAGTGCGATATATAATTGTAAATGCCAAGTCTGACTTGGCTACCTCGCAATTCTCAGCTTCGAACGAAGCCGAGTTTGACTCGGTGGACCCAAGGAGATTCGAACTCCTGACCTTCGCATTGCAAATGCGACGCTCTACCAGCTAAGCTATGGGCCCTTCGGCAAGCTTAGGGCAAGCCCTTTTTAAACAAGGATCCCCGTTGCTTAAACCTTTAACCGCAGCAAGCCTAGAGCTGGCGGTCCAATTATATTTGTTAAACCCAAGAAAAGAGTGAAGAAGCTATTTCACAAGTTATCGCTATGTGTGCGTAATTTAGAAGGTATTATTAAAACTTACCGTCATATATATAGTTACTTTATTTACCCTTTCCGTAGGTTCACACATGATAACATAGTTTTTGAGGCTGTGTCAAGCACAATTTAGGACGGTATTTCGGGATATACAAAAGAGGTTTTAAGAGTAGTTTCTTACTATGGTTTATTCTTCCATTCTAAGAAATTTTTCTACTTCCAAAGCTGCCATACAGCCAAAGCCTGCCGCGGTGACTGCTTGTTTGTATTCATTGTCATGCACGTCACCTGCAACATATACTCTATCCAAATTTGTTTTTGTATGTTCGTGAACCTTAATAAATCCTTTATCATCAGTCTCTACTCCTTTAAATAGTTTTGAGTTCGGAATATGGCCAATTGCAACAAAAATACCATCAACCGGGAATTCCCAGGTTAGTTGTGTGTCATTTTTGTCTACAACTGTACCTCCAAGCTTGTCTACTTTCAAAGCTATAGCACGATCTTTTTCCTGTACGAGAAGGGCATCTCCAACAGTCTTAAATCTCACACCTTCAACTTTTTGGTCCCCCAACACCTCTTCAACTTGTGTGTTATACACGACAGTCACTTTTTCGTTTGCAAATATCCTATCCTGCATTGCAGCAGAAGCACGAAGTTCATCGCGTCTATGAACAAGCCACACATGACTTGCAAACTTCGTAAGTACACTTGCCTCCTCCATAGCGGAATCTCCTCCACCTACAACAATTACCCTTTTATCCCGATAAAAAGCTGCATCACATGGAGCACATGATGCGACACCGCGACCAATTCTTTCTTTTTCACCTGGTACATCTAGCCACTTAGTGTCTGCACCCGTTGCAATAATGACTGTTTTTCCTTGATATGATTTACCATCTTCTGTATTTACAGTAAGAACTCCATCTGATAACTGAGTAGTAAAATCTGCATCCTTAAAGTTAGTATTCACAATTTCAGCACCGAAATGCTCCGCTTGCTTACGCATGTTCATCATGAGCTGTGGACCCATAATTCCTTCTGGAAATCCGGGAAAGTTCTCTACTAGAGTTGTAAGCATTAACTGTCCACCCCATTGAACTCCAGCTATCACCAATGTTTTAAGATTTGCGCGGGTTGCATAAATTGCGGCAGTAAGACCTGAAGGACCTGAGCCTATGATAATTACGTCGTATACTGTGTTCATAAACAAAAAAAATCAAAAGTGAGAAGTCAAAAATCAAAAACGAAAGTTAAAATTTAAAGCTTTTTACTTTTGAAATGTAGTTTTGACTTTTACCTTTTGATCTTTGAATTTACGTAAGGACTTCATCAATTGCTTTTTTAAACTCCTCTTTTGCTTGCACACCTACAAATGTTTTAACGGGTTTTCCTTCATGAAACAATAAGACAGTCGGAAGAGACATAATACCGAAACTTCCTGGAGTTTGAGGATTTTCATCCACATTAAGTTTACCCACTTTTACTTTTCCGGAGTACTCACTGGCAAGCTCATCGATTGTAGGGGCAAGCATATGACATGGAGTACACCAGTCTGCCCAAAAATCAACTAAAACAGGAATTTTGCTATTAACGACTTCGGAGTCAAATACGTCATCTGTAAATTTTGCTACGTCCATATGAATTATCAATATACCCAATATATATAAGATTTGTCAACCAACCGAATTAGTTTCATGCTGTAAGCCAAACTTTTCCAACTCTTCAGGTGTTGCCGAACCATCAACTTTATATTGAATTGTATTGCCCTGTTCATCGAGTGTATATTGTGTACCGTATTTTTGTTTTATTTCACTAATCGGTATACCTTGAATTTTCTGTTTATATACCATGAGTCTATCTGTAGCATGGGGAATTAACGAATACTGTGGTGGAAGTCCGTGAGCTACCGCTTGCTCGCTAATTTCCAAAGCTTTTGCAATATCATCTATTTTCCCACCATGCTGAAATATAAAAGCCAGCTTATGCAAGTCATGTGGATTTGTTACTTTATTGTGCTTTAGTAGATTATGAGCATTTTGAAGTCTATTTTCATCCCGTAAACCAATTTCCTCTAGACTTCCAGTAAAGTTTTTGTCAGACAATAATTGTCTGTCTAACTGATCTGATTCGTATAACTTATCTATCTCTTCACTTAAATTTTCAGATTGTGGCATTTCCTCTCCATTTTGTTCCATACAATAATTATATCAAACAAAAATACCCCAGTTAAACTGGGGTATTCGAGTATAAATAAGCACTGAACCTACTTCATTTTTGCTAACTGTTCATCAGCAATTTTTCCGATATATGGAAGCTTATAAAGCTCACCTTGAAATGCCTTTATCATTAAAACTAACCAAAGAATCAATGATGCAATAGAGAGAAGCATTCCTAAAAGTGCTCCAATTACAGGAATAACTCCTAGAATAAACTGGGCTACGAATATTCCCAAAAATACTATTGTACTTTGCATAGCATGAAATCTAACGAACTTATTTTCTTTTTCAACTAACAAAAGAATTATACCCGTAATAAATCCGAGTAAATAAGCTAAAGCGCCTAGTAGGTTTTGATTTTGTGCAGCAGCTTGTTTTTCAGCCATGTTAAGTCACCCCCTTTCGTGAAGATTCAGAAGGACTACCCTCCTTTATCTTAATAATCTATTCTACTATAGCTGTAGTAAAAATCATAATGTAACTTTGGTATACTGGCTATATGGCAAATAAAATTGGTGATATTCTCAAAGATTTTAACCCAGTTACAGACAAATACGTTTCCAGAGAGTTCCAATCATATGGTCTATATCTTGCCGAAGAACTGGACGATTACAAACACAAAGCTTTATATATTAAGCTTGCAAAAACTACCCCAAGAGCCTTACTTGAGAGAGCGTTATCGTTTGTAAAAGATGCAAAAGTTGATCGAAAAGGGGCACTTTTTATGTGGAAGCTAAAACAGCTAAAACAGCCTGCAAATGAAAAAAAATAACAAGCTCTTTTTTATTCTTTTGTTTTTTATCTCTTCACTGGTATTAATTTTACCGTTCTTTTTCAAAGAAGAGCTACGACAAGCACAGTCTTTTGGCCTCTTTGGTTTGTTTTTAATTAATTTCTTCTCAAGCGCTACAATTTTTCTGCCTGCACCCGGAATTTTTTCCATTATCAGCTTCGCAGATATTTATCATCCAGTATTAATTACATTTTTTGCCTCACTTGGCTCAACTCTTGGAGAAGGAGTTGGATTCATATTTGGTCACTCTACTAGAGAAGTCCTCAATATTCGAAAAAAGCATAAGATACTCTTCCACCTTAATAAGTTTATATTCGAAAAGTATGGGTTTATTATTCTTTTTATTATCGCCTTCATTCCAAACCCTGTTGTTGACGGATTAGGTATTCTAGCAGGAATGGCAGGCTATCCAATTAAGAAATTCCTCTTCCCTGTATTCTTAGGCAGAGTGGTGCGTAATATTCTTATGCTTATGTTTCAATCATTCGCAAATACTGTTATACTCATGCATTAAATATGTATACTATTCCTCAATCAGTCAGAGACAAAGTCTACATACAAGTTAAAAAAATACCCGAAGGATATGTTTCTACATATAAACAGATTTCTTTGGCCACAGGTATAAATCCCAGAATTGTCGGAAACGCACTTCACCTCAATGATGATTCCACAGTCCCTTGCCATCGTGTAGTAAATGTTAGTGGCCGCATCGCACCATCATTTGGACTTGGTGGACCAGAGGAACAACGAAAAAGGCTACTTAATGAGGGTGTAAGGTTTAAAGATGAGAAACACGTACGACTAAATGAGCATTTATTCCTTTTAGAATAATTATTGCTGTGGTGTCTGAGGGTTTTCGACTACAGGAGCTTCAGGCGCCTGTGGCATATCAGGCATATCAGGCGACGGAGCCTGATCGTCTACTCCCGGAGTTGTTGGCATTACTGGCGGTGGAGGCGGAGGAACGTCTACAGTTGGATCAGGAACTTCTGGAGTTGGAGGAACATCTGGTACTCCTGGTACGTCTACTGGTGGAACTTCAGGAGTTGGCGGCATAATAGGTGATTCTCCACCCGGCATATCAACAGGCTGCTGACCAGAAGTTCCGGGTACTTGCATAGGATCAGTAGGTGCTTGATTTGGATCCTGCATTGGGTCGCCGACTGGCGGATTATTTTGTGGATTATTATTGTCCATTGATATACTTGTAACATACTTTGTTTTGTCCTGTCAACCCTTTTTCAAGATAAGTTACAAAACTCTTACGTTCCCACTTGACGACATACGCAATTTACCGTAAATTGAATAAGGGTTAAGGATGATAGAAAGAAACCTAACAAAACTTCAATCAATAGACAGCTCAGACCCACTTTCAACTCTCCCCACTTCAAAAAACGAATCTGATGAGCAAAGTGAGCTTGCGATCAATATTAAACTCACAGAAACCAATAATGAAGTAGAATTAACACCTGAAAAAGAGACTACTATCTACTACGTTGATCCTTCAGTCAGTAGACCATACTCTAAACATAAAATAAGAAACCCTAATGATCCTCTGAGGTTTTTCGATAAAACACTCTAGTTCTTGCCTTGATTATTAAACATTTCCTCAACCTCTGAGAGATGAGTGACATCTTCAGGCTTTCTGTCGTCTCTGAATCGTTCTAAACGAGGAAAACGAAGTGCATATCCAGGAATGTCTACATCAAACGCACTACCAGACTTAGAAGCTTTCATTACACGACCTGCAGTATGAATTGGTGAACGCGTTATCTCGTCAGCTTTGACTTCTACAACAATTTCCGGTTCCACCCAAATGTCAGGTTCTAAGGCTTTATCAACTAGATATAGAGGTGGTTTTACTGTAGCTTCAATTTTCTTTCCTCTCTCTGCAAGGGTTCGCCACTCATCATCAGTAAGTCCTGTACCTATTTTTGCAACCGTTACATACTGATCATGCTTTTTATCATAAACACCGATGAGAAAAGCTCCTATTCCAAACGCTGCTCGTTTACCACGACCCATATAATATCCCATAACGAGGCAGTCCAGCGTATCATCTAGATGAGCTGAATATGAACGTTTAAATTTAATCCAATTCCATCCTCGTGCTCCAGCCTGGTATACCCCATCAAGACGTTTGGCAAGAATACCTTCAAATCCCTGAGAAATTGCATCATCAAATATATTTTCTACTTGCTTGCCTGTATGAGCTATTATTTCTTTAGACAATTCAACCGTAACACCTTCTGCAATAATATTTTTTAGCTCTTCATGACGTTCGGTATATTGATGATCGATAAGACTTTTGCCATTGCGATATAGGAGGTCAAAACAAATAAGTTTTAGAGGGAGCTCTTTGGCCTTTTCTTTAATGCCATGCTTTCTTTTTCTCTGAGTTGTCATCTGAAATGGTAAGTTCTCTCCACTGACAGGATCATAGGCAATTGCCTCACCTTCAAAAATTGCCTCCTCTGCCTTAATTTGCTGAGTTATTCCCTCAACGACATCAGGATACATGTATGTCACTTCCTCTAAGTTTCTGGTAAACAGTTTTACTTCTTTTCCTTTTTTATGAGCCTGCAAGCGAAATCCATCAAGCTTTTGTTCTATTGCACATGTACCAATTTTCTCTATAATCTCATCTCCGGACGACAACCTTTCTGCACGAGCCATTAAAATAGGATTGAATACCTCCGGTTTTACCTGAGACAATCCATTGATGCCTTTCTCTTTAACTACTTTGACGATATACCCCAGATCAGGATGGGCATTAAACGCTCGCTCAATTTCTTTTCTGTGTGATTTATCCCCACTAATCATCCATGAAAGACTATCCAGAACTGTCATATCAGAAAAACCAAGTCGCATACGGCCTACAGGGATACGAGAGACAAAGCGAACAGATAGTGGATCAAGATCTCTCAAAAGCTCTGCGACTTTTGAAATTTTTATATCAACTGACCCTGCTCCGCTGGTCTCTGCAACACTGCGCAGTACATCATAAACCTCAGAGACTAATAAATGGTCTCCTTTACTCTTTTCTTTGGCAAAATGAACTGCAACCTCACCAAGATCCCCCAGTTTTTTAAACTGTTCCATTGCTTGCCCACTCTCTAGGTTATAAGCTTCGTCAATTGCTCGCAGAATCATTTTATCCGCCATACCAAACTCAAGTGGTATATAAATTGGTGCTACTCTGCCTTGAAGCAAATACATCATTTTGTCAACTTCTTTTGCCTCAGCTTTAGCTAGAATTTCTGCCAAGATGACAATCATATCGTTTCTGGAAGTAGTGTTTTCAAGCTTATCTAGGTAAACAGCTAAATCTTTAAGCAACATCTTCTTCATCCTCCTTTAAGATATTTTGCTTGAATATAAGCAGTCCATCTTCGTTGATTCTTGTCAGCTTCAAAATTGGCTTTAGTTCTTCTCTAACTCCTAGACTATATTTTTCAACATCCTCCTCAACAAACGGTCGATACTCCTTGGTATATATATCCCTTCTTCCAATTCGCAGCTCATTGACTCGACCCTCTTCATCAAGCGGGCTTAATACCATAGTGGGAACCATTCCACTACGATACAAGTCAATTGAAACATCCGGATCGAAAAATCCGTTCGCAATTAGCTCCGCCTTCTCTTGTCTTTCTACCTCTATTTGTAATCTATTTTTTTCCGAAGAACTAAGACTTGTAGGTGTTAGTAGTGTCTCGGGATTTGTTTTTGCGTCTTCCACAACAGTTTCATAAGAGGATCCCTCAGGGGTTGATCCAATCACAAGCTCCTCTATAGGAGTAAGGTTTTTATTATCAAATTTTACCTTCTGTTCAACTTGAGTTCGTATTAATGGTTTTTCAAAGTCTTTCATATAAGCTAACTTGCCATAACGTATTTTACACCTTTTGTTCTTCCTTGTTTTTTAATGATCCCTTTTTTAACTAAGTCTTGCAGATCACGCAGTACGGTGTCTTCAGATACCAGAGGGAACATCGAAGAGAACATCTTATTCTCAAAATACCCAACTTTTTGAATGTACTCTATGACCTTTATCTGCCTTTCAGATAACATCACCGGTCCGCCAAGTTTTTTCTTTAGCTTTGAGTCAATAGAAATTGTATCAATCTGTTCTTTAATTTTGGCAAGCTCTGCTGCCATGACTTCTGTAAAGTAGGTTACCCAGTCAGTCAAATCTCCTTTATTTTTCTGCACACTTTGCAGTGCAGTATAATATGCAACAGGATCACGATCAAAATGCTCTTCAAGTGAAAAAAACTGCCGAATATCATACCCCTCTTTAAAAAGTACATAAGTTGATAATGCTCTTCCTACTCTTCCATTGCCATCCAGGAATGGGTGAATTCTTACAAACTCATAATGTACCACGCCTGCTTTTAATACCGGATGCATTTCTTTTTCATTACTTATGAATAAAAGCAGGTCTTTCATTTGCCAGGGGACCTCTATTGCTTTTGGCGGCCTAAATGAGACTTCACCTGTAATGCTATTACGAATAACTACTTCTTTATTTCGATACTTACCGGCAGCGTCGTCTTCAAGTACGTTGTGTACAACCGTCCTATGTAAACCAAGCACAAACTCCTCATCTACTGTTTCGCTTGTGTCGTCTGCCATTTCCTCAATTATTTTTCGGTAATTAATTACTTCCTGAACATCACGCTCACGGGCGACGACTCTCTCTCCATCGATAACTTTCTGTACTTGAGTAATACTTAACTCATTTCCTTCTATATGGGTACCGTAATGAGTAGTTCTCAGCATCGCTTCTTCCTGAAACTTTTTTTCCCAGTACGGCAAAAGAGGTGCATGTTCAATCACTTCTTTTGCTGCATCGATGGCACCAATATTTCGAACGATTTTATTTGTAATAGTAAACGTTGGGATGTACATTGACTAATTTTAAAATGCCAAGCTTTACGCTTTTAGCTTTACACTCTTCACTTCATTTAGTATTATACCAATATGGCAAGCAAAACTAAAAAAAGACAGGAGTCGGAAGAAAAAAAGAGACTGCATATAGAGGCTGTTCGCCAAATGCTGACCCTTGCCACATCAGGCTTCGGACTTGTGGCGGCACTTGCCTGGAACGAGTTGGTCAAAGCAGTTGTCGAAAACTACATTAAAGTATACCTACCAGAAGGAAGCCAGATTATTTCATTACTCTTATACGCTGTAATAGTAACCTTGCTTGCAGTAACCGTCACTCTTCAACTCTCCAAACTACTTAAAACTTTGGACAACAACTCAAAGAAGTAATATACTTCTTTCATGAATCTACAAGCGATAACCCTCACAAACTTTAGATCCTATACTAGACAAACAATAGAGTTTCTTCCGCTGACAATAATTGTCGGCGAAAATACGGCTGGAAAAACTAATATTCTTGAGGCAATTCATATTCTTTCAACAGGAAAAAGTTTTCGGGCTGAAAAAGATGTTGACACAATTCAATTTGAGAAAAATTTTTCGAGAATTGATGGACTACTCCAGGATGATAATGACACCGTGAAAATAACAGTGCAATTGCTTAATAATTCAAGCATTTTTCACAAGAGATATCTATTAAACGGGGTAGGAAAAAGACTGTCTGATTTTGCATCATTTTTTTGTACAATTATCTTTTCTCCTCAAGACCTGGAGATCATTTCTGAATCACCCACATTAAGAAGAAAGTACTTAGACTCTGTCCTATCAGCGACCTCATCTCAGTATCGAAAATCTCATACAACATACACTAAGGCACTACGTCAACGCAATAAGTTATTGAGACTAATTCGTGAAGGAAAAAGGCCATATAGACCCGATGAGTTTTCTTACTGGAACGAGCTGCTGTTAGAACATGCAGGAGTGATTAGTAAACAGCGCAGAGAGTACATCAATTATATGAACAATATGCCCAAAAACGCATATCAGTTAACTATTGAATACGATGCTAGTCTAGTTACCCCTGAGCGTCTTGCAAAATACAAAGAAGCAGAGCTTGCAAGTGGAGTAACTCTTATCGGACCACAGCGTGATGATATACAGCTCTACTTTCCTGATACTACCCGACTTATCCGTGAGTTTGCATCCCGAGGAGAACAAAGGCTTGCAGTGCTACAGATGAAACTATTTGAGATTTCTTATGTTGAACAACAATCTGGTCAACAACCTATTTTACTTCTGGATGATATTTTTTCAGAGCTTGACTCACATAATATCTCGCTTATTTCTCATCTGCTTCCTGGAAGACAAACAGTAATTACCACAACTCACACAGAATATATCCCAAAAGAGATTTTAAAACAGGCGTTGATATTAAAACTACCGGAAGATTTAGTAATTAAGAAATAGTTGTGCCGACAAACTGCAGCTTTTCAAAGTATTTCTCTAGGTTTTCAAAATCATTTCCTTTCATAATTACAACAGTCAGCTCCAACTCTTTAGCTTTTTTTGCTGCAATTGGGTCAAATGGAACATTCATACCAGGAGTCCATTCCTCTCCCACTAATTTTTGAAACTCGTCCCAAGAAATATCATCTATAGGTTTTGCATTTGGATTTTCTTTAGGATCACTATCAAATACTTTTTCGATATTTGATAAGTTAAGAACTGTATCCACAAAATAATCCTCACAAACCATAGTTGCACAGTAGTCTGTTGACCAACCAGGCCTCCACCCTGCGCCAATTATGACAGGTTCTGTTACTTTTCGTATTATGTCAAAGCGGTCAAGAATCACAGGATGTGCTATATCCCGAAAAATAGTTCTGACTAAATGACCGTTTAATCTAGAAGAATGAATACCTAACCAGTCCAGATCATCGGGACTAAGCTCATGGCGCACAACTTCTCTCCCTGCATCTCTATAATCACGAGCTGTTTGTCCGCCTCCGACTACAATAAAAAATTGATAATTAGGATTTTCTGCAATTTTGGACCTGATAAATGAATTGAATTTAGTGAGGAACTGAGTATCGATGCCGCTTGAAGGAACGACTAATGAACCACCTAAGGAAATTACTATTTTTTGTTTCTCGCGATGTTTTTGAACCATTAAGCTTATTAAATTTTTAAACCTCAATAACAATACCAAAGGGAAAAAGCATTTGCAACGAGCACATTGACAAACATTAAACACTTCTTTATAGTTTATATTATGCCTTCTGTAACAAAGAATAACAAAAAGACACGCTTTCTTGACCGAGTCAACCAAGTCACTTCTCAACAATTTCTCTATGGAGTTTTGCTAGTAGCAGTATTTTTAGTCGGATATTTACTCGCCCGTGTACAAGCACTTGAAGAGCAAAAAAATAGTGGTACTCCTGTAGGCGCCGTACAAGCAGATGCAAATGCAGTTGATCCGACTGCAAAAGTTGATGTGGGAGTGGGTACGCTTCCTCCTCTTGGAGATAAAAATGCTCCTGTAACAATTGTTGAATTCTCAGACATGCAATGTCCTTTCTGTCGTGCATTTTACACAGGAGCCTATCAGCAAATTAAAGCTGATTATATTGATACAGGTAAAGTTGCATTGTATTTCAGGCATTATCCTCTCGATTTTCATGCAGCAGCACAAAAAAGCGGCGAGGCGTTAGAGTGCGCTAACGACCAAGACCTTATGTGGCAGATGCACGATTTGATGTACGACAAACAACAAGCAATGGATCCTGCAGGAGGTACGGTTGATTACACTGTAGATGATATAAAAGCGTGGGCAGCAGAGGTCGGATTAAACACAGCCTCTTTCAATGAGTGCCTTGATAGTGGAAAACATGCTGAAAAAGTAAAACAAGATTTGGCTGAGGGATCTGCTGCAGGAGTCAGTGGAACACCCGGATTCTTTATAAATGGTACACCTGTTGTTGGCGCACAACCTTATGAATCATTTAAAGCACTTATCGATCAAGAGCTGGCACAGTAAATCTATTTTCGTGCAACCTGCCCTGCATACTCTACGCACGCAGGTATTTTCATTGAATTTCCTTTATAAAGCTTTTCTCATTTCTTCCACCTACTACGCAATTTCCACAATTATTAACGAATTTGCTATTTATTCAAATATATTCTCTCAGAACTTCTCATTTTTGCTAAAATCCAAAATAACCGTACTGATGTTTTGGAATAGTCTTACAGTATTCGGTGGGATAAGTGCAATATTAATATTAGCCATCGCTTTGCTTGTAGGGGTAAATGTTATGCTTGTTATTCGAAAAATCGCGATGTTAAAATCTCAAAAAAACGTGCAATGGACTTTCGGAGCAGGAATTGTTTCTCTCGCTTCTTCCAGTTGTCCGGGATGTGGATTTTCTTTGCTCTCTGTCACAGGTCTAACATCAGCAATTCCGGGACTACCATTGACTGGCATCACGTTCTCTCTAGTTACCCTGGGGATACTCCTTTTAACTACAGTTTACAATCTCCGATCACTAGGCACAGTTTCTTGCAAAATCCCCACAACAAACTAGAGGTTCATTTTTGACAGCCCTTACACAGAAATGTTCCACGTCCACCAATAACAACTCTCTCTATAACACCGCCACAACGCTCGCATTTCTCACCTACACGACCATATACTCTAAAATGTTCCTGATATCGTCCGTCTTGACCGAGTGCGTTCACATAGTTTGTGTCGCTTGCCGCACCTTGTTCGATAGAAAATTCCATTACCTCGTAAAGAGAGTTGTGTAACCTCTCGACTTCCTGTTTTGATAAAGAATTAGCAGGTCTTCTTGGATCAATTTTAGCTTCATACAATGCATCATTTGCATAGATATTTCCAACTCCAGCAATCTTTGTCTGATCCATAATGATAGCTTTGACTGGAGATTTATTTTTACTAAGTAGATTAATAAAGTAATCTAATGTCAAGGTTTCAAACGGCTCAGGCCCTAGTGATTTAAAAAATGGTATGGTTTCTAAGGCGTCTGCATTCACGACCTTGATCCATCCAAATCTACGAATATCGTTATAGTACAAGTGTGCATCTTTATCCAAATGAAAAATGACCCTTGTATGCTTATTGGGAAGTGTTTTTACTTTTGGAGATAGTGTTAAGTTTTTTGTCTCCTCTCCTCTATAAATTAGTTGTCCGGTCATTTTAACGTGGATTGCCAGTGACTGTTTATTTTCAAAATCGATCACCAAACCTTTTCCCCGTCGTCTAATGCTTGTTATTTTAGTACCAATAATTTTATCTTTCGATCCCGTGAATCTGAGCGGATCAAGTATTTGAATATCCACTATTGAATGTCCAATAAGATACTGTGATAGACCTCTTTTTATAGTTTCGACTTCAGGTAACTCAGGCATATGAAGATATTAGTGTTTTAATATTCTCCATAAATCTTTCTCTACTAAATTTATCAGCCTGTTTATGACACTCTTCAGAGTTGATCTTTAACTTTTCAAACTTCTTTACAGCTTCAACCAAGCTGTCAGGTGTGTTAGGTGAGTAGAAAATTCCAGTTTTACCATCTACAACTGTCTCCTGTACTCCTCCGCTTTTGTAGGCAATAACTGGAGTGCCTATACTCATTGCTTCAACAGGTGTAATACCAAAATCTTCATCGTATGAGGCAAAAACATAAGCTTTTGCTCCCTTCATAAGCTCTAACTTTTCCTCATCACTAACTTCACCTACAAACTCAATACTTGATTTTTGATCTGATATCTTAGCTTTTAATTCGTCTTCGAAGCCAGCAAAGCCTTTCCCGAATATTTTCAATGGTTTGCCATTTTTGATGAACGCGTCTATGATAACATCCATTCCTTTCGCTCTAGCTAATCTACCTCCAGCTAAATAGTAGTTGGTAGATTTTTTACTACTTGCTACTTTAGACTCTCTATGAATATCAACTGGGGGATAAATGATCGCAGCATCCCTTCGGTAGAACTTCTGTATACGGCTCGCTACTTCCTGAGAATTTGCTATAAACCTGTCTACATTTTTGCTGGCATTGAAATCAACCATCCTAAGAAAATGATTCGCGACTTCGGCAAAGGCAGCCAATACCTTGTGTTTCTTCCAGTCCCGTGCCGTCTTATAACCATATAAATATCTTGGAGGAGTATGACAGTAGGTTATGAGTTTTTGCTTCTTTGATTTCTGAATCAAATTTGGAAAATATGCTCCGGTTTGAGACACAATAATTACATCAAATTCAGATAAATCTAGAGTTTTGAAAGCTATAGGTGAGAGTAATCTAAGCGGTGAAATGAGTTTATATGCAAATGGAACTCGTTGCATCCAAGAAGTACGTATATCCATTTTTTTAAAGCGTTCTTTATGAGGACCTAAAAATTCAGGAAAATAGAGTGAGGTGTAGATAGGCGCATCAGGATAAATCTCGTGAAGGGTTTCAAGTACTCTTTCAGCTCCGCCGTACTCTTTTATATAATCATGAACTAAAGCAATTTTCATAGTATTATGTATCAAGTATGAAGTATCAGGTATAAATACATAATACTTTATACTTACTACTTAATAGTTTTAAACTAGCTTCATCTGTGCCTTATTATTCCCATTCTTACCGAATACATCGTCTAGTCGCCTTGTTAACGTGTTAAAGGTAAATTTTTTAAACGCTTGTGCAAACTTCTCCTTGGTGAACAAGGCTACATCACTATCATTGATAGAAAAATCAAAATCTACCTTCGTGTCAATGGTAGCCAGTTTTTGTGCCATAGCAGCCTGGTCAGCATAGTCTCCGAGTTTTTTTGCAAGCTTTGGGTTCTTTGCTTCAATCTCACTCAGGTTTTTAAAAACCGTCTCAAAGTGCTCATATTCCAGTAACAACGTCATTGCAGTCTTTGGCCCCACGCCCGGGACTCCAGGATAATTATCGGAGGAATCTCCCATAAAGGCTTTAAGGTCTACTACCTGGTCAGGTCGAATCCCGTACTTCTCTACGACCCGCGCTGTATCGTAAATCATAACTTCACTAATTCCTTTAACAGGCATAAGTACCCTTGTATCTTCATCTACCAGCTGGAGCATATCTCTATCTCCCGTTACAATATATACAATCATATCTTTTCGCTCCTCGTTAAGCTTTTGATTAATAGATCCGATAAGGTCGTCGCCTTCAAATCCGTCTAACTCATATACCGGTATTCCAATTTCAGCTAGTAGTTCACGTACTGAGGTGAACTGTGCCTTAAGGTCATCAGGTGCTTTCGGTCTATTTGCATGATATTCAGGATAAAGCTTTTGTCGGAAAGTTGGCTTGCCTCGATCAAATGCTACAGCAATATAATCAGGGTTCACTCCTTGCATCAACTTCAAGAACATAGAGAAAAATCCGTGTACAGCGCCAGTAGGAGCTCCTTCAGGAGAGGTGAGGCTTGGCATAGCATGGAAAGCACGATAAAGGATGGCGCTGCCGTCTATTATCATAAATATCTTTTTTCCATCAGAGTGTTCCATTGCTGTGTTTCATTATATCAAAGCAGTATGCGATTACCACAAAAAAACCCACTGCTTATACGCCGAAAAAGGCAAAACAGTGGGTTGTCTACGAACTTCGTAGTCTAATTTATCTTTATAGATCAAAGCCTTCTTCATCAATCTTCCATCTCAGAAGAAGCATACTTCCATAGTAGAATACTATGACGAGAAAACAGACAAATGTAAAGACATGAAGTAAACACTCCTTGACGCGATCGATCATTTTATCTCTCCTGTTCTCTGGTACGCTTAGCAAGCATCCAATGAATAAACATACGAACTGCTTCTTTTTCCTGTTCGAGAACATCATCGTGTAAGAATTCCCATAGTTGTGCAACCACAGGTTCTTCTGCCAAAATACTTGAAATGTTCTCCGGCATGAAATCTGCAGACATCAAAAGTTGATCTTTTTTCAATTTGTCGAGATCTAAAGCTGAGGCTAGTCTCATAACCATATCGCGAGATGGACTTCTTACTCCTTTTTCAATTCTACTGATATGAGAAGAATCACAGCCTACAATTTGAGCCAACTTAAGTTGACTGAAAGTCTTTCCATTTGTAGTACACTTTGATTCGCGTAAAGCTCGAAGCATTTCAGAGAATTTAATTCCCTCACCTTCGACACTCATTTGGTTACTCCTACTCTGATTATTAACGAACAATCTTATCGTACTGGACTTAGTATAAAGATTGAACAGTTTTACCATATTAAAGCGAAATTATCAAATTAAAATAAAAAAAGCCCGCCAGAGGCTTTTTTAATACGCAGAACGTACAGCTCAAAACGAGCTTAAACATGGCGGGCAATGATATAAATGCGAACACAAAAGAGCTAGGTAGAACGTGCAGGCCTTAGCATACTCCAGAACCAACTAACGAAGTTGATCTTCCAAAGGTCAAGCAGAACTAGCAAAACTAGCCCAACGCCGACCCAATAGAAGATGCCAGACCCAAAGACTGTAAATAACACAACGCCGACAACGCCGAAAAGAACACGTGCAAAAAACACATTGAAGTTGCGCGTCTTGGAAAAATTCCAGAGTACTACCAGGGCTACGAGTGCAACTAGCACCCATACAAAAAAGTCCATGACTCACCTCTCTAATTCTTGAGTACGTCCCTCTACAAATCACCCGATAAAAACGGTGGCGCACGAGGCAAAGATCTCATGCTTTCTCCTTTCAGAGAATAATTGGGGGTTTAAACGAGAGTAACTCAAAAAGGTTTAGTCCGCATCTATTTTAAAGAGCGATCGGATACAAATGAATGTAAATACTACACTCTGTATTAATTCAATTAATACACATGGTGAAATAAAAAGCAAGGATAAATAAAAAGCCAAAAAAAGACCCCTCCTCAGGTCTTTTTATTAAACCCGAGAAGGGGCAAAAAGTGACAATAGATGCAAATCTAGACAAGGAGCTGAATGCCTGTCATCAAGATCAGAAGTGCGATCACGACTTTGAGTAAGAACATCCTAGGAAGTTCGTAGCTTCCAATTGCATCCTCATGAGAGAAAGTGTAATCCACGTGGACTTTTCCTTCGCAACCTACTGGAACAGTAAATCCAACGAGAGACTCACGGTTACTGCTATCGATGACCTGATTGGCCATCTTATAATCTGAATGGCGTGCAGGCATGGTGTTTCCTTTCTAAACTGAAGTGAAGAAACAAAAATATGTCTCTGCCTGAACTGAAAATCCTCCGTCCCTATGTTCTAATGGACAGCTAGTCAATGATCATGACCATTGACACACCAAATAAAAAAAATCCGGTAAACGTTATAAAAACGTACGCAATGAATGCTTTGACTGAGCAATGAATCTGCATGTCATCCCCCTTCGCATCTATATGTCAACGAACAAGGCAGGGTCCAAATTCGAGCGGCAAGTGCTCATTTTTAGACCAAACTTCGGTTTTATTATAGCAGATTCTGTCAAGTAAATCAATTGCTATAGGATATATTTTAGCCGTGAATTAAATCTGAGGTTAATTTACTGTCTTCTTAGTAGTTCTTGAGGTCTTTTTCCCGTTTGCTTTCATGATAGCGTCAAACTCATCGCCTTCAAGTTTTTCTTTTCTTATCAACTCTAAAGCCACATCGTCAAGCTTATCTTTGTGCTTTTTTAAGGTTTCAACCGCAACTTTGTACCGATCATCAATAATTTTTTGAATCTCTGCATCAATCTTTGATTGCATTACGTCTGATACCTGTGCCCCCTCATCAAATCTGCTACCTCGCTCACTATCATAGTTTACAGGCCCCAGACTACTCATGCCATAATCCATAACCATATTACGCGCAAGTTGAGTAGCTTTTTGGATATCATCACCAGCACCTGTCGTCATCTCGCCAAAAATCATTTCTTCAGCTGCTCTGCCTCCCAACATAGTTGATATATGTTCTAGCAGTCTAGTCCGAGTTTCATGAACTCTATCTTGAGCTGGGGGAATGAGTGTATGTCCAAGTGACATACCGCGAGAAATAATAGAGATTGCGTGTACCGCGTCTGAATTTGGCATGTAGTAAGAAACTAAAGCATGACCTGCTTCGTGATAAGCTGTAATTCTTTTGTCTTCTTCGCTCTGCATTCGTTTCTTTTCAGGACCTAGCTTCACTTTTGTAGCTGATTCTTCAATATGATGCATATCAATCTCTTTTTTATTCTCCCTTGCCGCAAAGATGGCAGCTTCATTTAACATATTTTCAAGATCCGCTCCGGAATACCCTACAGTACGACGTGCCACTCTATCCCAGTCAAGGTTCTTTTTAAATGGTTTGCCTTTTGCATGAATTTTAAGCACTGCCAGTCGTCCTTCTAAATCAGGTAGTCCAATCATTATTCTCCTATCAAAACGTCCAGGACGGACTAAAGCAGGATCTAAGATGTCCGGTCTGTTGGTTGCTGCCATAACCACTAATTGTTCATTTGGAGTAAATCCGTCCATCTCAACCAGAATCTGATTAAGCGTCTGTTCTCGTTCGTCATGTCCTCCCATGAGACCACCACCACGTTGACGTCCAATTGCATCTATTTCATCAATAAATATTATTGCAGGCTGAGTTTTTTTTGCGGTCACAAATAAATCCCGTGCCCTTGCTGCACCCACACCCACAAGCATTTCCATGAACTCCGAGCCAGCAATAGAGATAAATGGAACTTGTGCTTCTCCAGCCACTGCTCTTGCCAAAAGAGTTTTTCCGGTTCCCGCAGGACCGACAAGCAATACACCTTTTGGAGTTCGTGCGCCCATTGCCTGGTATTTTTCAGGGTTTTTAAGGAAATCTACTATTTCTGTCAATTCCTGCTTTGCTTCGTCTACTCCTGCAACAGAATCGAATGTGACTTTAGGAAAATCTTTGTTAAATGTCTTTCCTTTGTTTGAACCAAATGAAAAAATATTTTCCTGCGCTCCTCTTGCTTGGCGCATAATAAAGTAGAAAAAACCAACTAAAAGCAGTACTGGAAGCAAAGATCCGAGTACTCCAATCCAGGTATTCAAACCTCCTTCGTCTCTTACTTCAATGTTTACCGCAGCAGGATCTGCTCCTGCGTTACTTAAAACTTCGTAAATTGAGGTATTTGGCTCTTTTGTAGAAGTTGCTTCAGTCCCGTTTTCATATGTCACATTTAGAGTAGTACCGGATACTTCAATGGATGAGACTTTTTCATCCTGCACATCCTGGATCACTTGCGAAAGTGGTACATTTTCAGGCTGCGACATGCCTGTAAATCCATTAAGTCCAAAAGTAAATAACACAAAGAAAAAGAGAAGGAATCCGTAAAGGATAAAGTCTTTCCACGTAACTTTAAATTTTGATTTTTGTTTTTTGGAGGGCTTCTTTTGAGTGTTCAATTTCACTCCTGGATTATATCAAAAATAGCCACAGATTGAAAGCACATTAAGATAAAGTCTAAAAAGAGAAGAGTTATAGATTTGGCACCGGATCATGCCCGCCTACATTTCCGGGTCGACAACGAAGAAGACGTTTAACACCTAAATGAACACCCTTTATAACTCCGTATTTCTGAACTGCTTGGATCATATAATTCGAGCAGGTTGGAGTAAATTTACATTGATCCACAGTACCAAATACAGTTTGAGCAATTCCCTGTGGAATAAATGATACGGACTGATATGCGTATATGGCTACTATAACTATTCTTTTCATGATCTTATAATTACAAACTCCTTCTTTGCTTCAGCTACATCTTCCCATTCTACGACAACATCTTTTACCTGAGCAAAGTATGAGCCCTTCTCACATAATTTTATCATTTTGCGCAGTCTATCTTCAGGACCTTGTATCAAAGCTTCAACTCGACCATCTTGTAAATTTTTAACCCAACCTGTCAATCCGAGCTTTTGTGCCTGGTGTCTTGTATTTGCTCTATACCCCACGCCTTGTACAAAACCAGAAATATATAAATGAATTTGTTTCATGAAAGATAATTAAACTCAAACGAAGACTTAACGACCCAATCCTACTAATTTTACAACCTCATTAATTGTTTCAGTTGATTTTCTACGAGCGTACTCTGCTCCATCGTCAAGTACTTTATCTAAATATTTATCATCCTTTCGGATTTCATGGTATTTAGTCTGAATTATTTGTAAAAATGCGGATGTTGCTTCTGCTAAGTCTTTTTTAAATTGCCCGTACCCTACGCCTGCATAATGTTGCTCAAGTTCTACAACTGATTTACCTGACACGGCCTCATAAATATTAAGCAGGTTTGTCATGGCAGGTTTATCCTCTCCGCTTTTTATCTCATTCCCAGAATCGGTAACTGCACGCATAATCTTAGTTTTTACCAGCTCAAGATCATCTAGTAAGTTGATCGCTCCATTCTGGCTAGTGTCAGACTTACTCATTTTTGAAGATGGATCCTGTAGACTCATAACCCGAGCACGACCTGTATCAATTCTAGGTTCAGGTATTTTGAAAACTGATCCAAACTGATTGTTAAATCTCTCAGCTAAATCTCGAGTAAGTTCAATATGTTGTTTCTGATCTTCTCCTACGGGAACCTCATCAGTGTTATACAACAAAATATCTGCTGCCATAAGTGCAGGGTAGTTGAATAACCCAACTGTTGTATTTTCTTTTTGCTTCTCTGACTTATCTTTAAACTGCGTCATGCGCTGCATTTGCCCATAAGGAGCGATACAGTCAAAAATCCAAGCAAGAAATGTGTGATCTGGATTTTCAGACTGCACAAAAATCTTTGATTTTTCAGGATCTATCCCACAAGCAATATATAAAGCCGCTACTTCACGGATCTTTTCTTTGAGGATTTGAGGGTCTTGAGGCACGGTTATCGCATGCAGATCTACAATACAAAAAATTGACTCAAACTCTTCCTGCACGGAAACCCATTGCTTGATTGCACCTATATAATTGCCAATATGCAAATTGCCTGAAGGCTGAATACCGGAAAAAATAGTTTTCTTCATGTCATATATTATATCTTATTATAGTAATTAAATCGAAAGGTTTTGAAAGGTAGGAAATAAAGCAAAGACCATGATTAAGCACTATGATAGCCAGCTTTTTCTCAGCTCTTGTAAACTCCCTTCTTCTATAGCATTTCTAATGCTTCCCATAAGGTCTGTGTAAAATGCAAGATTATGGTACGTCAGTAGGCGATAGCCTAGTAGCTCGCGTGCTTTAAATAGGTGGTGGATATAGCCTTTTGTGTAATTTTGACACACCATACACGAGCAGACTTTAGATAAAGGTTCAAGCTCCCCAAAGTTGTGGGACTTTGATATATCTTCTCTAAATCTATTAACTGGATTTCCATCAGGCGGATAAACAAAGTACCACCCCATCCGAGCCACTCTGGTCGGGATGACACAATCAAACGTATCAATTCCCATTTCTACAATACTAAAAATATCATCAACCTCACCTACTCCAAGCATATGCTTAGGTTTATCCTCAGTTAAATTACCAACTGTCCAACGCACTACATCATACATATTTTCCTTAGAATCATGTGCTCCACCAAGTGCAATAGCATCAAATATTTTGTCATTAAATTTAGCAGATTTTATACGCAAATCTTCAAATTTACCCCCATGCGTTACACCGTAGAGAAGCTGGTCATCTCTTTTATGAGCATCCTTAGAACGAATTAACCACTTTTCTGTGAGCTCTATAGATTTCTTGGTTTGTTCGTAATCGTATTTAGGCGACTCAAGATCATCAAAAGCCACTATAAGATCTGCACCAATCTTTTCTTGAATAGCGATAGAAGTTTCTGGAGAGAGAAATAATGAAGTCCCATCAATATGTGACTGAAAATGTACTCCTTCTTCTGTAATTTTATTTAATCGTGGTCTGCCGGTAGCATCATCGTTTTCCCGCAAAAGCTTCCCTACTCCTTGCTCGAGTGCAACTCCTAATGAAAAAACTTGAAAACCCCCACTATCAGTCATCGTTGGTCCATTCCAATTCATCATTTTGGCTAAACCACCATGTGCATCAACAATATTTTCTCCTGGTCGAATATGCAGATGATAGGTATTAGCTAGTACTATGTCCAGGCCAATATTTTGCAAATCCAATCCATCAAGAGATTTTACTGTTCCTTGCGTACCCACTGCACAAAAATTTGGAGTACGTATCACGCCATGAGGAGTACGAATTTCACCAGTTCTTGCATGTGATTTTTTATCATTTGTTCTTATTTTAAAGGAAACTGAGCTTGCCATTCGGGTATTATACAAAATCTAGAGGTTATTTACTGCGTTTTTGAATTGGTCTCCTCGGTCCTTGTAGTCCTTGTACTGGTCAAAACTTGCGCAAGCGGGTGACAAAATTACTACATCCCCTGTTTCTGCAATTTCTGCTGCTTTGTTGACTACTTGTTCCATTGTTTCAAGTCCTTCAATCATCTGAAAATGCCAGTCATTAATATTTTTTTTAATCTCCGGCCACTCCGCCCCAATTCCTATAATTGCTTTTATATTTTCTTTTTTGCCTATTAGCTCGCCCAATCTGGAAAAATCGCTATTTTTGCTTGACCCACCAAGAATCAGAATTTCAGGTTCCTCAAATGCTTCAATAGCTGCTTGTGCAGTTTCTGGAGTTGTTGAAAATGAATCATCATAGTACCGTGCTCCGCTTACTGTTCTTACTAGTTCAAGTCTATGCTCTAAGCCTCTGAAGCTAGTCAAAACCTTCACAATGTTGTCATTAGATACACCAGCAAGCGTCGCCGCCATAGTAGCTGCACAAACATTTTCTAAATTATGCTTTCCAGGTAATTTTATTTTGTCTATCTTAATAACCTCAGTTTCGTTACCACTCTTTCTAACTACAATGGAGTCACCTCGCACAAAACACCCTTCTTCTACTTCACTTTCGCGACTGACAAAAAACAGCCTACCATCTGTATAAATATCAGATTCATTACTGGCCGGGTAATCTTTATTTAAAATTGTGAAGTCCTCAGCAGTCTGAAATCTCACTAAATTGCGTTTACTTTCTACATATTCGGAAATATCTTTGTGATAGTCTAAATGCTCTGAAGTTATCATAAGCAGTACAGCTATATGCGGACTTTTGTTTAAATCCATTAATTGAAAACTTGAAAGTTCTAGCACAGCAACACTTTCTGCATGTAAGTTTTCTACAAAATCAAGAGCAGGAACACCTATGTTTCCACCAAGATAGGCATCTCTTCCATCAGCCTTAAGCATTTCATAAATAAGGCTTGAAGTTGTTCCTTTACCTTTTGTTCCTGTAACACCAATAATTTTACAGGGGGAGAGGTCAAAAAAAAGTTTTGTAACTGAAGTAATTTTTTCTGCAGGAATGTTTTCAAGCTCAGAAATTTTTAACGGCACACCTGGAGATCTAACAATTAAGTCAAAATTTGAAAGATCGGGAAATGAATCGAAAATAAACTTTACTCCTCTCTCTTCTAAAGCTTTAATTTCTTCCAAGTCAAATTCTCGTTGGGGTTTTTTGTCACAAACAGTGACCTGTACATTATGTGCTGACAAATAGCTTGCTGCTGATTTTCCTTCCACTCCAAAACCCAAAACAACAGCGTGCTTACCTTCAAAGTTGGGAGTATCCGATTTCATGTTTATTTACAGGGCAGTTGTTGTGGCTGGAGCGGGGATCGAACCCGCGACCGCCGCGTTATGAATGCGGTGCTACGAACCAGCCGAGCTCTCCAGCCATTAGGCTTCATTTTAACATACTTCCAGGCCATTTTGAAGGCGAATGGTTTGCTTGACAAGTGTTCATATCTTTCTTAAAATTAATAATTGTAATAAAACTGTAATAATATGCTAGAAACAGTTCTCGGAGGATTTTTAGGATTCTCCCTTTTCACTCTTACTTCTCATCCTGACTCTCCGGTTAGCCGGAAGGTTCCTTCGAAAAAACTTTGGCGATTCCATATATCACCCGAATTAAAAGTTCAGCTACGAAATACCTTCGTACACCTTCATCACTGGTTAATATTCGCAGGAGTATTTGTTTTTATACAGACTACTGAAAAAGCATTTTTACAATCAGATATGGTACAAGGATTTGTAATGGGAAGTATTGCTCAAGGCTTAACGTACGAAGATAGATTTATGGTTTTTTATAATGCAACTTCCCAAAAAATCCGCGGGAAAAAAGAGTTTTTAAGATAAACTGGCGGAGAGGAGGAGATTCGAACTCCTGATATCCTTGCGGATATACGAGCTTTCCAAGCCCGCGCACTAGACCAACTATGCGACCTCTCCATTTCAATTATTAGCTATCCGTTACAATCTATTTGCTACTTCTGTAACTTTTGGCAATACTTTACGAAACATCTTTTTGGCATTAGCATACGATAATTTTTCCTCAACTCTATCCAGTGGTACCCATTCAACTGCCTCCATTTCGTGATCTCTATCATCAAAATCTCCTCCCAGTGATTCCATAATATAATAATAAACTGTTTTCTTTCGCTTCTCGTTTTTCCATCTATATATGTATGTCTCTTCGCAGGCTTCCTCTAGAATTTTAGCCTCAATTCCTGTCTCCTCTTTTACTTCACGGATAGCGGTATCTTCTTTTGATTCATTTTCTAGCGTGTCTCCTATTAATCCTTTAGGAAATCCCCAACCATGATGCTGGGAATGCTGAGCCATCAGAACGAACAGTTTGCCGTGCTCTTTTTTTAAAACAATACCGCCTGCAGAAAACTCTAATTTCATAATAATATATTTAATTGTGCCCCCGGCGGGAATCGAACCCACATCTCAGGATCCGGAATCCTACAGTCTATCCGTTAGCCTACAGGGGCTAAGCATCACTTTAAATGCGGCAGCCACATTTGACGAAGCGGAGGGTACAGGATTTGAACCTGTGGAGGGATTGCTCCCTCGAGTTTTCGAAACTCGTGCAATTGGCCACTATGCGAACCCTCCAAGGCAATTTTAATTTTTTTTGTGCTCCCGGCGAGAATCGAACTCACATCAGAGGATCCGCAATCCCCCATTCTATCCGTTGAACTACAGGAGCA
>CAZIAP010000008.1:0-18739 GCA_964537315.1 uncultured Gammaproteobacteria bacterium
AATAACTAATAACTAATAACTAATAACTAATAACTAATAACTAATAACTAATAAGTGAATTATACAATGATTATATCTGAATACCAAAGGTAAGGAGTGCTGGAACAAATAGTTCCAGCACTTTTGTCATTAAAATGTGCATCAAACCTGAGGTTCAACCAAATCGGTGTCAAACTCAGATTCGCACATCTGTTCGTGATACTCATTTTCAGTGAGTACATCTGACTTTATAACTTCAGCTCTTGAGGGACGCGACAAACACTCGTCTTCTGACCATTCAAGTTCATCCTGGTTATATCCGACACTCATTTTTCCCTGCGCTTTCTTACGCGATACCTCTGTATCGATCATAAAACGAGTCATACGTGACAGGTTTCTCGATGATTCCTTTTGCCCGGATATAAAGTTCATTACTTCTTTTTAGTAATGACTCATTCTGGATTTCAAAAAGCATCGAAACAGCAGCTAAGCATGCCGGTACTTTACCTAGTACCGGATCAAGCGTTGTAGGAACACTAGCTTGTGATGCATAGAACCTTGAGTAGACTCCAATAACTCGTTTTCCTTCATCAAGAATTCTACTCAACGTATCTGGTTCTACACACAGAACCAAAACCTCAGATCCTGTGCTGTACCCAAATCTCGAGTCAAACTCACAAAGTTTTTGGAACTCCCGCAGAATCTGTTTATCACCTGATAAACCAACTACCATCGGATGCTGCACACGTCTGTCCTTTCGTATCAAATACTCGAATTGGAAGCCGAGAACTTTCAGTACCTCTGAAAGCTCATTTCTTCCAATTCAGTGTTAATGTACAACTAACTTTTTTCAATAAAAAATCCCGCCTGTAGCGGGATTGTTCTATATCTATGTTCCAACACAAAGAAACAACCCCTCAGCGGGCAGACTTCTTTGAGTTGATGTTAATAAAAATATTCATTGTTAAGTGTATGTTACCAAGCAGACAAAAGATTGTCAATTTAAAAAAACGAAAAAAAGCCGCTGTGGATTGCACAGCGGCTCTGGTTAACAACGTTTGGGGTTGATGACTAAGTTATCAAGAAATTTACACCCCACAAATCTTCTACGTGAGGTAAATTCATCGACCAAGTAACCAACTCACTACTTTCCTCAGTCTTGCCAAAGATGACTACTCCCCCGTAAGGAAGGTAGATCGAAAGAGCCTTGATGTCATCGTCATTTGCGAATATCTTCAACGACTCTTCTACGAGATAGTCATGACACTTTACTTCCAAGATCGGACCGTCTTGCCATGGAATGTTTGACATCTGTTCCACATTTTTTCGCCAAGCGACAAACGTCCCTGACACCATATCCCAACGCAGAACGAATTTATCGAATTCGATCCGCGGAGTAACTACATCGTCAGTATTCCTGCTTCGCAAACTTTCAAGAGAGTCAAGAAAGTAAAGGATCGCTTCGCGCCATTTGGATGAGGGAAACTCAACTGAGTCGCCAACTATGATAGTCTCACTACTCTCAGTGGTCATTTGACCTCCTTCTAGATGAGCCGTTTATAGACATACTCACATAGTTGTAGCATATCTACAACAAGCGTTATCGTGATTTATCACGGTAACATCAAACCAACAAAATTTATTAGCTTGATGTTACCATGAAATTAAAAAGTGCTATAGTTAATTGAAGAGAATTATAATATATTAAGGCTAAAATCTCAATACTATAAGTTGTTTATGCTTGAATAAAATTAAGAGGTTTATTTGAGAATTCCCATTTCATTGCCAACCTTTTCAAATATAGCAATTCCTTTGTCCAAATCTTCTTTACTATGGCTGGCTGATGGCATGACTCTAATACGTGCAGTACCTTTTGGAACCATAGGGAATTTAATTGGAGTCGCAAAAACACCATTCTCAAGTAATTTTGATGAAAAATCAATAGAAAGTTGTTCATCTCCCAACATGACAGGTGTTATAGGAGTCTCTGACTCACCCGTATCAAAACCGAGATCATTAAATCTTTGTTTTAGGTAATCTCCATTCTCCCAGAGTTTTCTTACTCTATCATCTGACTCTTCCAAAATCTTAACCGATTCAATAAGCGCTGCTGTATCTGGAATCGAAAGTCCGTTCGAGAACAAGTTCTGTCTTGCTTTCTGACGATAGTACTCAATTAACGGTTTTCTGCCTGTAATAAACCCACCCATTACACCAAATGCCTTTGATAGCGTTCCAACTTCAATATCTACTCTTCCGTGCAGATTAAAGTGATCAACAATTCCTCGACCATGACTACCTACAACCCCTTCTCCGTGCGCGTCATCCACCATTGTGAGAGCTCCATATTTTTCTGCAAGTTCAACAATCTCCGGAAGTGGCGCTAAATCTCCGTCCATAGAAAAAACTCCATCCGTCATAATTAACATATTACGGGGTGAACCGTCTGAGCGAGGAGTTTCGCAGATTTCTGCAGCTTCTTTAAGCTGTGCCTCAAGCTGATCCATGTCTTTGTGCCCATAGATAAATTTATTTGCTGGTTGCGCTAACCGAACAGCATCGATAATAGACGCATGATTCAACTCATCTGAAATTACAATATCTTCTTTTCCGATGATTGTTTGAATAGCTGCCATATTCGACATATAACCACCGGTCAGAGCTAATGCAGCTTCAGCCCCTTTGAATGATGCTAATCTTTCTTCAAGCTCTATATGAAGATTATTTGTACCTGACAGAGCTCGCACTGATCCTGTTCCTACACCATACTGATCTATCGCATTTTTTGCAGCTTCTTTTAATCGAGTATCGCTTGCCAATCCAAGGTAGTTATTTGAACAAAAATTGAGCTTACTCTCACCTTCAATCGTCAAATACGCGCCCTGACCAGACTCCACAACCACAGGAGGTTTCCCTTTACTTACCTCTTCTTCTATGTTTCTATAAAATCTATCTCTTTCCATATTACGATTCTAATAGTACTTTACCACACTCTCCGCTTTTCATAACCTCCATTGCTTTTTCAAATTCAGATAACTTAAATCTATGAGTAATTATTTTACGCAAATCAACCTCACCCGACACTAACAGTTTCGTCGTGTCTTCCCATGTCCCCCAGATCATTCTTCCAAAAACTGAGTCGATCGACAGCTCTTTGTTAATCATGTACTTTCCCCAATCAATCTCTATTTTATCTTTCGGAATCCCAAAAGCAATTATCTTTCCAGCAATACGCGCAGCATCAAACCCAACTTGAATCCCAGTCTTGCTTCCGCTCATCTCCAGTACAGCATCAAAAGTACCATACTCTGACTCGTCTATGGACTCCACTGCCCGGTCAAACCCAATCTTCATTGCTAAATCGCGCCTATACTCTCGTCTATTTACCCCCACAACTTCTTTTGCTCCATACGCCTTTGCCACCATTCCTGCACAGAGACCTGTTGGACCCAAACCCATAACTAATACTTTCTTACCTTTAACATCAGCTTTAGTTACCACATTAACTGCATTTCCAAGAGGCTCTTGTACACTCATTGACTCCACAGGAATTGAAGGATCATTTTTCCAGGTAGTCTTCAAAGGAATAGTAGTATATTCGGCAAAAGACCCATCTCTTCCGATGCCGAAAAGCTCCATATTTTCACAAATATGTTTATTACCTATTTCGCATTGATAGCAGTTATTACAGAAAATATGTGTTTCAGAAGATACGAGATCGCCTTTTTTAATATCAGTTTCAGAGTCAGTATTGATTTCAATGACTTCACCAACTAACTCATGTCCAATAATTTGCGGAGGAGTAATATGTCCCTGTGCCCACGGAATCCAATCATAAATTCCGATATCTGTCCCACATATCGATGCATACTGAACTTTTACGAGAACTTCGTCTTTTTCAAGCTGAGGAATAGGTACGTTTTTAATTGCAACACCCGGTTCAGGTTTTTCCTTGAGAACTGCAAGCATGGTTTGGGTCATATGAAGATTGTATACCTTATTCGACTGATTCGATATGGTACATGATTTTTCCTGCAGGCGCTTCAACCTCTACTTTTTCACCAGCAGATTTACCTATAAGCGCTTTACCAAGAGGTGACTCATGTGAAATTTTTCGCTCGTGGGGATCTGCTTCCCACTCTCCGACGACAGTAAATAACTCTTTTTTACTACCTACTGTTACATTTACTCGTGATCCCAGCTTTACAATCTTTCCGCCTTTGCCATCATCTGTTGCTTCAATGATCTTTGCTCTTTTGAGCATATCCTCAAGCTCCTCGATTCTACCATCAATTAGGGAAAGCTCTTCACGGGCTGCAGTATACTCAGAGTTTTCTGACAAATCTCCCATGGCACGCGCTTGACTAACGCGGTCAAGAACCTCAGGCCGCTTTACTTTTTTAAGCTCATTAAGCTCGCTTTTCAGCTCTTCTAAGCCTTCTTGGGTAACGTATATGTGTTTGCGATCCATAGTCTAAAAAGAAAAAAGCTCCGCAAGATATAATAGTTGGGAGATTTAGTATTTAGCTTACAGTACTATACAAAAACGCGCCAACACTGTCAAGATCCTGGAGTAATGTGTTTAATATCTTGTTTCTCCAGCTTTTTTTTATCACTATTAAAATAGATCACTCTTCTAAGCTCTTTACTATATGTCTTTACGCGTTGTGAGTATACTTCTATCACTGCACTAGAAACGTCTTTAGGATGAAAAGCCGCATATTTTTTTTGTGCTCGTTCTGTTGTTTGCTTGTTTTTCATATATAGACTCTGTAATCTGAAAGCAAAGTAGTCCATAGATCTCCAGATTAAATTTGTATTGCTAGTTTTATATTGAAGATTATGAAAACTTGAGTATTTGTAGTTAGGAAAATAAGAAAATACCCATTTATTTGCGTTTAAAAACTTACTCATAGCTCTATTCCGTTCGAATAATACTTTTAACTGGACCACCTCTCTTGCATGAAAAACACTTCTGTTAGGTAGAGTGAGAGCATCCTCACTCATCCACATATTAGTACATATTGAGTCGGGTGAAAACGTTACCAGCGGAGCTCGCTTCTTTCTCATAATCATCAAAACCAGAGTAACAATTATTCTAGTTACCCAGAGTGAATCTTTACTTGTAATAATAAAAAGATCGATATCTGAATTTTTATCTGCATTTCCTGCAGCCACACTCCCGCTTACTCCTATCAAAGATATTGTAGGAACAAAATGTAGCACTTTTACTACTTGCCTCGCTATTCCCATTTTTCTTTTAGTTTCTTCTCTCCTCTTTATCCTTGTATTTATTATGTACTCTCTACTTAAAAGCACATAATAATTTGCAACTTTTTTAATAAAACCCACATGCTGCAGATAAGTTTTTAGATTTTTACTGTCAATTTTGTATTTATATAAATAGGTATGTAGCTCCTCAAAGTTTAGAGGATAATTGAAGACATCCGAGTATACCAGAGTATGAAGTAATGCTTTATTTAGCTTGCTGTTGTGTCTGTCCATTATATGATGAGAAAATTCTTTTAACTTCGTTTGCTAGTTCATCGACAGCGGAGCTCGTTCCTTTATCTCTTTTTAGTATAGACCTGACCGCATCCCCCAAACTATTTTCCAGTGAAGCTGGTCCGCCACCGCCGAATGTGTCAGCATAAAAAATTGACGAATGTGCATTTTCGGCTTGTGATACAACAGCGCCAAGATGAGGATGATCAGAAAGTAAGCTAACCATATCTTTTCTAGGGTAGGCAACTCCGACTGCGCGCTGGCTTACTTGAGCTTTATATATTTTTTCAATATTCTCTTTCCTGCTTAAAAATTCAAGAAATTTAAAAGCCTGAGGTTGTGCTTTAGATTTTAGAGATACACCTTCAACCCAGTACCCTGATAATGCAGCTGTCCCACTTCCATTAGCTTCTAATTTCGGTACAGGATGAACACTAAATGATTTGTTGTCAGGGTTTGCTTTCATAATCTCTAGCAAGTCCCAAGAGTAGCCAAAATAAAAAGCAACTTTTCCTTGTACAAAAGCAAGCTTTGAACTTGGCATCTCTGATGACCACACTGGCGTACATAGTTCGCTTTGTATGGCAAAGCAAACATAATAGTTAAGTACGTCGATCATTTTAACCTTTGCTGCTTGTTGTTTTTGTGATATTTCATCTTGGCTACCTGTACCCAATCCAGCAAATTCATACCAATTGATCCCTTTCTGAACTGAAATTAATGAAATAATATCAGCAGCGTGATCTACATTGTCATATTCCCCTAAAGCTGCCCCAGAAACATTTATTTCACCTGTAACTTCGTCAATATCAGTAAGCTTTCTTGCGGTATCCAGAAACATAGTCCAGTCTTGAGGGATATCATAACCTTTCTCTGTTACTAAGTCGTTATTTACATACAGCACTAGTGTGTCAAACCCAATAGGAACACCATATAAAGCATTGGAACTTACAACATCTTCAGAGACAGCCGGAAAGTAATTATCCTTAAGATTGATTTCCTTAGCTATGTCTCCTGGAAGTGGGGCAATGTCTTTTTTTAATTGCATCAGCCAACTGGTATGATACCTAAATACATCAGGACCTTCTCCTTCTCTTATCCTCGTTTGTAAAAAAGGCAGATATCCTCCTCCACCAGGAGCTTCTTTTATATCGCCTCTCTTCTCATAATTTACTTTAATATTCGGGTTTTGTGCCTCGAAATCACTTATTATTTCATTAAACACTGCTTCATCTTCCCAAAGACCCCAATATGTTATCTCCGCGTTACCCTCAGCTGCAGGTTTTCGTAAAAACAGCACTGCAACTACAATAAGTATAAAAATAAGCGCGACTCCTGCTATAATTGCAAATAGTTTTTTCTTAGAGGACTGTCCAACATATATTGACCCGGGGTCAACAGGCGGAGGCGGAGATTGAGGATTTACAGGCTGTGATATACCCTGGTTTAGATTGGCAGTTGAGTTATCCATATGGGTAGTGTATTTTACACTACTCATAGTATAATAACATTGTACGTAAAAATCTATGAAATGGTCTCATAAACTGCCTATTAAAAATTTACTAGTATTTTTAGCCCCTTCATTTTGGTTCTTCACAGGATTTCTAATCGCTGCAGTAACCCTGGCAAGCATTATCGTAATTTACTTTCAGCAGACATACAAAGATAAGGTGATTCCTGGTGTGTTTATAGATAATACGTATGTTGGAGAAATGAAGCGTGAACAGGTCGAGGATATATTCGAACAGAAAAACTCCCGTATTCATCAAGTTAAGTTTACTTTAGTTCATAACGATTTAACTGCTACAGTATCTGCCAAAGATTTGCACGTTGGATACGATACAGCGCTCATTACTGAACAAGCAATGACACTTGGGAAAAACTCGAGCTTATTGAGTGATATGTTAGTAATAATTGACTCATATCTTAACGGGAAGACGCTGGTATCGTCATACACATCAGATACTGAAAGACTTGAGTCTGCGCTTTCCAATCTTGACAAGCAGATTTACAAAGAACCTGTAAATGCTCAGTTTACTGTAACAAATAATCGAGTAACTGCTTTTCAGGAATCCAGTAATGGTGAAGCGATAGACTACGAAAAGTTAATTGACACATTTCAAAAACACGTTCAAAATATTGTAAAAGAAGAATCCCCCAAAGAGATTACACTTCAACTACCAATTAAAGTCCTCGAACCTGAAGTTCCGACTGAGAAAGCAAATAATCTTGGAATTGTTGAAGTAATTGGCCAGGGTGTATCTCATTATGCAGGATCAATCCCAAACAGAGCACACAATGTTGCTTTAGCTGCATCAAAAATAAACGGAGTACTAATCGCGCCTAACGAAATATTTTCGTTCAATAAAGCGATTGGAAACATTGATAGATACACAGGGTATAAAGAAGCATACGTAATTCAAGGAGGAAAAACGGTTTTGGGCGACGGAGGCGGTGTCTGCCAAGTTTCAACAACCCTTTTCCGTGCTGTACTCAATGCAGGACTTCCGGTAGAAGAAAGATACGGGCACGCGTACCGAGTAGGATATTACGAACAACAGTCTTCACCAGGACTTGATGCAACTATTTATGTTCCAACAGTAGACTTCAGATTTAAAAATGATACCGAACACCACATACTTATTCAGTCCTATGTAGACCCTTCTAATATGTCACTAACCTTCACGTTTTATGGCACTAAAGACGGAAGACAGGTGACGGTAACAGAACCCGTTATAACCAGTCAGACTCCTCCCCCTGAGCCACGTTACGAAGATGACCCAACACTTCCAAAAGATACAATAAGACAAGTTGAACACGCAGCATATGGCGCAGTCGTTACATTTAGCAGAACCGTAACTAAGGATGGGGAAGTACACATAAATGACTCCTACACTACCCGCTATAGACCATGGGGGGCAGTCTATCTACGTGGAACGAAAGAAGGATAAAGATTAAATTTCTAATTCCTAATTTCTAATTGACCTAGTCATACTGGTATTTTTTGAACATTGGACACTTTTTTAGAAATTAGGAATTCGGCATTAGTATTTTGATATCTATGGGAAAAATTATTACATTTGATTTAATACAAAAGGAATTAGAACAACTTGACGAGCAAATTATCTTAGTGGGTGGTTGTTTCGATATCATTCATCCGGGACATATTGAGTTTCTGATCTCCTCAAAAAAACTTGGCGGGGTTTTAGTAGTAATGCTTGAAAGTGACAAGACTGTAAAAAAACTAAAAGGACCTGAAAGACCTATTCATACTCAGAAAGATCGTGCATTTGTACTCTCTCATATTGACGCGGTTGATTATGTTATCCAGCTACCTTACCTAAGTACAGATATCGAGTATGAGCAAGTTATTAGGGCGATACAACCCTCAATTATAGCGGTCACACACCCAGATCCGGCCTACGAAATAAAAGAGAAACACGCAAAAAAATTAAATGCATCAATTAAAGCAGTAATTGAACTTAAAAAACCCTACTCAACTACATCTATCAAAGATAAGTTGAATACTTAGGTTGCAATTTTGTACAATACACTCAACTCACTGATATAACAAATTATGAAAAAGATTTTTATCCTATATGGGGCACTCGCAATCATTGTAATCAGTCTAATTATCTGGAGAGCAGGAGACATTAATTTTACCCTTCCCTTTACATCTCAAGCAAATGCACAAGTTAATAATCACGAAATTGAGTTAACTGTTGTAAGATCTGAGCGCGATCGAATGAACGGCCTTTCAGGACGTCGTAGTTTAGATAGAGATGATGGAATGCTGTTTGTCTTTGAAGAAAAAGATAGACATAGTTTCTGGATGAAAAATATGAACTTTCCGCTGGACATAATCTATATTGACGATAATAAGGTAGTTGATATAAAGAAAAATGCTCAGCCTATATCAGAAGAAGATACTAGTCCAACTATTTATACACCAAGTCGCCCAGCAAACTATGTATTGGAAGTAAACGCTGGCGTAGCCGATGAGTATAAAATAACTGTCGGTTCTACAATTTCTTTCGAAAATATTGACTAACCCCCATGCGTATACTTGCAATTGAATCCAGCTGTGACGAAACCTCAGTCGCCATCCTAGAAAAAGCCGAGTCAAATCATATAAAAGTACTTTCGTCTGTTGTTGCATCGTCCAGTAATCTTCATGCGGAAACAGGAGGAATAATCCCTGAAAACGCAGCACGTGAGCAGTTGCAGTACATGATTCCGGTACTTTTGCAAGCAGTATACGAATCTAATGGTAAAAAAATGCCGGATATTACATCGGCCTTTAAAGACTCCTCTCAAACACTGGAAGACTCTTTTGATACGATCGCAGTTACATATGGACCTGGGCTTATCGGTTCGCTTTTAGTAGGGGTCGAATCAGCAAAAACTCTCGCATTCGTATTCAATAAACCCATAATGCCTGTAAATCATCTTCTCGCGCACTTATATGCTAACTTTCTTTCATCATCTTTTCCCACTAACCCCTTTCCTTTTATTGGCCTCATTGTGTCAGGAGGCCATACTGATCTACTTTATTTTACAGATCACGGAAAATACAAATGGATAGGCGGAACACGCGACGACGCTGCCGGAGAAGCATTGGATAAAATAGGGCGACTTTTAGAACTGCCTTACCCCGCAGGTCCTGAAATAGAAAAAAGGGCAAAATTGGCAAAACATAAAACACTAAAATTTTCCCGCCCTCTACTACACTCTGAAGATTTTGATTTTTCTTTCTCCGGTCTCAAAACAGAAGCTGCCCGTTATATTCAAAAGCTGGGTAAACTTTCGTCAGATGATGTAAATGAAATTTCGTATGCAGTGCAAGAGGCAGTCACAGAAACTCTTGTACGTAAAAGCCTTAAAGCTGCAGAAAAGTTTAAGTGTAAAACGATATTACTAGGAGGAGGAGTAAGTGCCAATGAACACTTAAGAGAAACCTTTAAATTAGAAATTAGAAATTCGAAATTAGATATTGATTTTTTCTTTCCAGAAAAAAAATATACAACTGACAATGCTGCCATGATCGGCGCTTACGCAGCGCTGAATTTTGAACCAATTGCCTGGGGAAATATTAAAGCCTCTCCAGAGCTTCATTTAATTTGACAACATATTCTCCTATAGTATAGAATGCTCTTTGGAAAAGAAGGATATCTTTTCTGTTATACTAGTTATCGTAAAACGCATAAATCAACAACTGGTATGATTTCATGCTTTTAACCCGACGGTTAGTTGGGTTTACACCACGAAGATACAATATGAAAACAGTAATACTCGTCGAGTCGCCCACAAAGGCCAAAACTTTAAATAGATTCTTGAAAGGGAAGTTCGATATTCATGCTTCTCTTGGTCATATCCGTGATTTGCCAAAAGGAAACCTTGGTGTTGAAATTGAAGATAACTTTACTCCAAAGTACGTTATCCCAAAAGAAAAACGAAAAACCGTCGAATCTCTAAAACAAGCAGTTAAAAACGCTGATAATGTGATTCTTGCGACAGACCCTGACCGAGAAGGAGAGGCAATTGCTTTTCATCTGCACGAAATATTAGACAAAAGCGTAAAGAAAAATACATCATTTCAACGTATTGTATTTCACGAGATTACAAACGAGGCAATTGTCGACGCCCTTAAACATCCAAGAAGTATTGACAGCAACTTAGTTGCTGCACAAACAGCTCGAAGAATACTTGATCGCATTGTTGGATATAAACTTTCCCCCGTACTCTGGAAGAAAGTCAAACGAAAACTATCTGCCGGTCGCGTGCAGTCAATTGCACTTAGACTTATTGTTGAACGAGAAAATGAAATAAAAAAATTTCAGGCTAAAGAGTACTCACGCATTTTTGTCCTACTCACTAAGTCAGGTGATAATCAGGAAGTTGAATTTGAACTTGTAAGTATTGATGGAGAAAAAATTGAAAAATCAGAAAAACTATCGCTATATGATGGAGAGTATAAATATACATTTAACTTATTAAAAAAAGAGGACATTGACTCCATAAAACATACTCTAGATAAAGGTAGCTACACCGTATCGGATGTAATCCAAAAAGATACAAAACGTTCACCATATCCGCCATTTACCACATCTACATTAACTCAAGAAGCATATCGGAGATTTGGATACTCGAGTAAACGTACTATGAGTATTGCACAAAGACTCTACGAAGAAGGATTTATTACTTATCACCGTACTGACTCTTTTAACATGTCAAAAAGTTTTGTTACCTCAGCTCGTAAACAGATTGAAAAAACTTTTGGCAAGGAGTATTTGTCTGATTCTGTTCGAACTTACCATACTAAATCAAAAGTAGCACAAGAAGCGCATGAGTCGATTAGACCAACGACTTCAGAAGATAAAACATCTGAGGTAACATCTGTAATGGGTCGGGAATATTCAAAGCTATATGGACTGATTTACAAACGTGCAATCGCAACACAAATGGCAGACGCGTTATACGCATCCACTAAAGTACAGGCTGAATTAAAAAATAAAAAAATCTATAAATTCGAAACAAGCGGAAGAGTTTTAAAGTTTGCGGGATTTTTGAAGCTATGGTACTTCGAGGAAGAAGACAATATTCTACCATCACTAGAAAAAGGTGAAAAACTTAAACATCAAAGTACAAAGATTACCTCGCATAATTCTAATCCTCCGCCTAGATATAATGAAGCATCTCTGATCTCATCTCTTGAAAAGCATGGGATAGGTAGACCATCAACCTATGCTCCTATTATCTCAACAATTACTGATCGCGGGTATATTGAAAAATCTGATAACAAATTTATCCCAACTACAATCGGCGTGGCAGTAACAGAGTTCCTAGTTGCTCACTTTCCTAATATTGATGATATTCCTTTCACTTCAAGCTTAGAGAACAAACTTGATGATGTTGCAAACGGAGCTGAAGAATGGACAAAGTTAATGAATGATTTTTACATACCGTTTTCCCAGGATATTGAAAAAGCACAAGAAGTCGAAAAAATAAAAGTTGAAGAAGAGACTACAGGCGAAAAATGTCCTGAATGTAAAGAAGGGGACATCGTGCTGCGCAGAAGTAAATTTGGTAAATTTTATGCATGTAACAGGTTTCCTGAGTGCACTTACAAAAAATCGTTCCAGTTGGAGACAGAGTATCTCTGTCCAAAAGATCAAGGTGTAATAATTATGAAACGGACTAAAAGAGGTAGAACATTTTTCGGTTGCAGTAAATACCCGAACTGTGATTTCGCAGTATGGAAAAAAGAAGATCTCGAGCAGCAAGGAGCAAAGAAGACAGAACCTGCGCAAGCAGCTAGTTAGCAGATAAGTAGTATGAATAAACTTGGCGCACAACAACTTCGAGAGTATATCCCCACAGAGTCTGATCTAGAAAAAATAAAAAAAAAGAGAAATGATATTTACATTATTCTCGACAATGTATTAGACACCTATAACGTGGGTGCTATTTTTAGACTTGCTGATGCTGTTGGCGCAAAAAAAGTATATCTGTGTGAAGGCACTGAAACCCCTCCGAATTCACGCATTAAAAAAGCATCTGTATCTACTTGGCAATGGATTGATTGGGAATACTCACCTACTGCGTCTGACGCAATAAAAAAACTCAAACAAGAAGTTCAAAATATATCAATCTACTCAGTAGAGTTAGCTGAAAATGCAGTCCCGTACGATGAAGTTGATTACCCACTTCCGATTGCACTCGTAGTGGGACACGAATCTTATGGAGTAAGTGATGAAGTCCTTGAATTAAGTGACCGAATCGTTCAACTCCCTCAACTTGGAATTAATATAAGCCTCAATGTTATGGTCTCGCTTGGGATAGTTCTCTATCAGGTGCTAGAAAAAAACAATATAAAAGAGTAAAATCTTAAATCTATGAAAAACTTAAAAACTATTATAGTTACAACTGCCTTTATTAAGAACGGTCAGGGAAAATTTTTATTCGTTAAACGTGCAGATGACGACAATTTTTTACCGGGATACTGGGAAATGCCAGGTGGTAAAACAGATTTTGGTGAAGAGTTAAAAGTTGCGGTTGCCAGAGAAATAAAAGAGGAAGTAGGACTTGATATTATACCCAAGTACTTGATCACCACTCGTAACTACTTACATGAATCAAATCCACATAGGCAATATGTTGAAGCGTTTTACTTGGGACTTAAAGAAGATCCCAACCAAGAGGTTACACTCAGTATAGAGCACTCTGACTACAAATGGGTGACATTTGATGAAGCCAAAAAGATGCATACAACTCCCTATATTTTAGCTGTACTGGATGAAATTGCTTCACATCCACTCACTCAATAAGTACAACTTTTACGGTTATGTTAAAATACATAACAAATGGAATCTCAACTGCCCGTAATTATCACGTTACTTCTTGGATTTGCAGCTATTCTTTTTTACCTGCACAAAAAGACCTCGCAGCCTAAGCTTGATCAAAATCTTGTCGAGTGGCTAAAGTCTATGCAAGAAAGCATGGAACGCAACACTACCAGCATGAACTCTTCTCTGATGCAAAACTCCCAAGCACTGAATGAACGTCTTGATAACGCAGCTCGCGTAATCTCAAGCGTACAAAAAGAGATCGGTGAGATGTCTGAAATTGGTAGGTCAATGCGCGAATTACAAGAATTTTTAAGAAGCCCTAAACTGAGAGGAAATATTGGTGAACAAGTGCTCAAAGAGCTTCTCGGCCAGATGCTCCCTAAAAGCTCGTTTCATTTACAATATGCATTCAAAAATGGCACAATCGTTGATGCTGCAATAAAGACTGAAGCAGGAATCATCCCTGTAGACTCTAAGTTTCCTTTGGAAGGATACCGCAAACTACAAGCAGCTAAAACAGAAGCAGAAAAAAATGCAGCAGAAAAACAGTTTGTCTCAGATGTAAAAAAACACACTGATAGTATAGGTAAGAAATATATTCTTACAGGAGAAGGAACAATTGACTATGCTCTGATGTACATACCATCTGAGGCAGTTTACTACGAGATAATTAATAACGTCTCACTTTACGAATACTCATCAAGCAAGCGCGTACTTCCGGTTTCTCCGATGACTTTTTATGCTTACCTTCGTGCAATTCTAATGGGTTTTGAGGGTCAAAAGATAAGCCAGAAAGCACATGAGATTCTCTCGAGCTTGAAGGCTATTCAAACTGAGTTTCAAAAAGTTGATAGTCAGATGCTCACATTATCAAAACACATCCATAACTCAAGCAACATGATGGCAGAAGTCCAGAGTGGATTCGGAAAGTTAGGACAAAAAATTTCTGCTACAAACAGATTACAAATGGAAGAACAAGAGCTACTGGAAAGTAAGGAAGAATTATCTTAATAAGACGTAGTGAATTTCTGCACTAGTTCTTTTCCGAATCATAAGCGCTGTTCGTAATCTCAAGTCTATTGTGCAATTTTACGACATCTCCCACAAGTTCAATAAAGAGATATCTTTCATCATCCGTAAGATCTTCTGGTAAATTAGTCCACGCAAGTTCTAAACTCTTAAGGCTTTGAGTAGTGTCATCATAGTCACCGATGTAGTTTATGCGACGATTTTTAAGAAGTTCCTGGAGTACTCTTTTTTTCATTTCAAAGGTTTTTGAATATATACTAGTTTAGAAGTATTCGTTTAAAAATGCAAGCGGAAAAAATTTATCATATTATATATTTATGCACGATTATCACTACCTTTATTAAACTGCTAAACTCTGGTAAAATAAATCAATGAACAAGCCACTACTTAACCCTGAACAAAAAAAAGCAGTATATCACGGAGAAGGTCCTCTATTAATTATTGCAGGAGCGGGCACAGGAAAAACCACAGTAATCACTGAAAGGATAAAACACCTTATCCTAGATAAAGAAATTTCACCTCATGAAATACTTGCGCTTACCTTTACAGAAAAAGCTTCCAGCGAGATGGAAGAAAGAATTGACAAAATCATGCCATATGGATACTCCCAGCTTTGGATATCTACGTTCCACTCGTTCTGTGATAGATTACTTCGAGAAGAGGCAGTGCACGTGGGGTTGAATCCAAATTATAAACTGATGACTGAGTCCGATAGCATTTTATTTCTAAAAAAACAATTATTCGCACTTGATCTGAAATATTTTCGCCCTCTAGGTAACCCCAATAAGTTTGTGGAGGCTATGTTGCAGCACTTCTCTCGCCTACAAGATGAAGATATTTCGCCTACTGAATATCTGGAGTGGGCTAAAGCACAAAATGAAAAGCTTGAAACTAAAAGTGATGAAGAAAAAGAAGAAGCAGAAAAAAATCTGGAGCTTGCTAATGCTTACAGTCTTTATACAGAGATGAAATTAAAAGAGGGAATGCTTGATTTCTCAGATCTAATCGCGCAAACACTCGCCTTACTTCGTAAAAGAAAGCAGATACTTAAAAAGTATCAAGACCAATTCAAATTTATATTAATTGATGAATTTCAGGATACAAATTTTGCTCAGAACACGCTGGCTCTGCTTCTTGCAGGTGAGAGAAAAAACATTACCGTTGTAGCAGATGATGACCAAGCTATTTACCGTTGGCGTGGTGCAGCAATTTCAAATGTTGTACAGTTTCGCACTAACTACCCTAAAGTTACTATTGCATCACTCACAAAAAACTACCGTTCTTCCCAAGAAATACTTGACAGATCATATCAAATGATCCAACACAACAACCCAAACCGTCTAGAAGTACTAGAACAGATCAACAAAAAACTCACAGCCCAACGAAAAATAAAAGGGGCACCAATAGAGCTTTTATATTCAACCCGGGTCGATGAAGAAGCAGAAACAATTGCAAGGAAAATTCAAGAATTAGTAAAAACAGGAAAATATACATACTCTGACTTCGCGATTTTAGTTCGCGCAAATAATCATGCCCAACCTATAATCCCAGCCCTCCAGAGACTTAGAATTCCTTATCAATTTCTAGGACCCGGACAGCTTTTTGGACGCGAAGAAATAAAAGATCTTATCGCATACCTTAAGCTTCTTACCAACCTTAATGATACTGTTTCACTATTTAGGTTATTACAGATGAAGATTTTTAATTTATCAATGAAAGACTTAACAATTTTGCTTCAGTTCAGCAGAGAACATAATCTATCACTTTTTGAAGCAATGGAGAAAGCAGCAGAGACTAAGATAAGTGATACCGCAAAAACTAAGATTGAAGAAATTACTCAAATGATCCTCAGACATCTGGAACGAATAAAAGTAGATAGCGCAGGACAGATACTATATTACTTCCTAACAGATACTGGATTATTCAATACATTTATTGAATACAAAACTCAGCAAGAAGAACAAATTGCGCTTAATATTGCCAAGTTTTTTGACAAAATTAAAACATTTGAAACATTGAATCGAGACGCCACAATATACCAAGTTGTAGAGTGGATAGACTTGATGATGGAGATGGGAGACAGTCCCCTGATACAGGAAATTGATTGGAAAGATTTTAACGCTGTGAATATATTAACTGTACACTCAAGTAAGGGACTAGAGTTTCCTGTAGTTTTTATGATAAACCTTGTAGTAGATCGTTTTCCATCTAGGACACGCCGTGAGACATTGCCAGTTCCACCTCCCCTAGTAAAAGAAGTTATTCCTGAAGGAGACTTTCACCTGCAAGAAGAGCGAAGACTATTTTACGTTGGGATGACTCGAGCACAAGACTTGCTGTACTTCACCGCATCCAAATTTTATACAGAAGGAAAACGGGAAAGAAAGCTTTCCCCTTTTATTCTTGAAGCACTTCCTGAAAAGCTCGGACAACTTACTCAAAAATATCAGCCTACACAGCTATCACTAGTTGAGGTAACTAAAGACTATACTTCCAATTACAATTCAGACCAAGATGAGGATCAATCACCCCTCAGTATTAATACACTGTCTTTTTCTCAGCTTCAAAGTTTTGATATATGCCCGCTTCACTATAAAGCCCGCTATTTGCTAAATCTACCGACACCTTTTACTGCTCCGATTAGTTTTGGTTCTTCAGTACATTCCACATTAAAAGATCTCTATGATTTAAAAATGAAGTCCGCAAAGGTTTCAGAGAATACAGTTTTGGAATTATTCCGTAAAAATTGGAGCTCTCAGGGATATCTCTCAAAAGATTACGAACAAAAAATGTTTGATCATGGTCAAAAACTAATGCACTCATATTATCGTGATAATTTTTCAACAACTACTAAAACACTTGCTCTGGAGACACCTTTTTCTTTCTTTCTTAACAAGAGTGATAACAAGACAGAAAAACCAATCAAAATCTTGGGAACAATAGATCGTATAGATGCCAGACCAGATGGGGGTATAGAAATTATCGATTACAAAACTGGACAGGCTAAAAGTCTTTCTAAACGAGCTTATCAGCTCCAACTTGGACTATATGCACTAGCTGCATCCAGAGTACGTAACGAACTTTTGGGTAAAAAACCTGAAGAAATTACCGTATCACTACTGTATCTTGAGACAGGTAATAAACTCTCTCAACAAATTAAACCCGAAGACCTATCAAGTACTGAGTTAGCGATTCAGAAAAAAATCAAAGAAATAGAATCGAGTGAATTTAAATGCAGTAAAAATATTCTTTGTCATAACTGCGAGTATAAAATGTTGTGTAATGCATAATATTACATATTATTTATTAATGAGTTAACGAGTTATTCCTTGATCACCGCAGTGTTTTAAATTATGATTAAAATATGAACAAAATTGCATTTATAGTAATATTCTTAATAGGCTTAGGATTTGCTGTTTTTGGCACACTATCCTTCCTAAACAAGCAAAAAATTGCTTCAATTTCGAGTTTTGAAGAATGCGCAGCTGCAGGCTATCCTATCATGGAATCCTACCCCGAACAATGCGCCACTCCAGATGGACGATCTTTCACTAGAGAGCTTTCGGAAGATGAAAAATTAAATACCGTTCCACCTGTCTCATGTGGTGATAGTATCTGCCAAGACATCACATGTGGTGCTATCGGTTGTCCAGAACCAGAAAGCCCAGCAACCTGTCCTCAAGACTGTCCATACGATAGATAATCCACAAAAAAACCCATCCGCCAGCTGGCGGACAGGTCTTTTATTAGCTCAGGGAAGAGAGTAAGCCAGATTCTGTTTCTCACTGCTATTTGTCTAATGCCCTCAAGCTTCGGCCTAACTAGCGAGATAAAGCATCTCTCGGCCATTCGGAGGTTGCAGCGGGTGGGATTGTCAT
>CAZIAP010000009.1:0-17522 GCA_964537315.1 uncultured Gammaproteobacteria bacterium
CGGAGAAGGGGCTCACGTCACTGGTCGCCGCGGTTCCGGTCGCCAGTGTCGCTGCAATGCTCGCCCTGCCTGCTTCCCGTATGGCATGGCGGGCCAAGAAGAGGTTCGAGGCCGGGCTTCTGGCCTGTGTCCTCGTAGCCGCCACGACGTTCTCGCTGTCTGCTACGCTGGACCGGACCTCGCAGACCCGTGAGGCTCAGATGGCAGAGCGCCGGTCGTCCAACATGGCCGCCACGCTCGCCCGTCAGAGCCTTGAGGACGCCAAGGCAGATGTGGCCCGGTTCGAGGCTGAAGCGGCTTCAGAGCGTGGCCGTGGCGGCTGCGGTCCCATCTGCAAGAGCTGGGAGGCCAAGGCCGAAGCGGCTCGTGCTCGCGTTGCCGAAGCCATGTCTCAGGTCAGGACCGCCGGCGCCGAGCGCGCCGTCGATACTCTGGCCGCCTCCGTCTCCTACTTCCTGCCGGTGTCGGAGCGTACCGTCGCCACCGTGCAGCCGATGCTCCTGCCTGCCGTGATGTACCTTGGCGGGCTCGGGTTCATCGGTGTCGGGGCCGGTGCCTTGCTCGACCGGCCTCGGAAGAATAAGGCCACGGTAAAGCGCCGGCGCCGGACGACCCGCAAGCCTCGCGGTCCCAAGTGCCCGCCGCTCATCCAGCCCGTGGCCCGAAAGCGGTCAAGGAACTCGGGAACGGTAATCCCCTTCCCTGCGTAACACTTCAACGGCCCCGCTTCGGCGGGGCTATTCTTTCGTGCGGTAGGTTTTCCCGAGAACCGTTACCGCAGGAGGCGAGGCCATCAGCTCCGCATACCAGACGCCTGATGCTTCAGGCACTCTCTCGTTCCCCATCACGAAATAGCGCCGGGGCAATCCGTCCGTGTCTGTGACGACGAGGTAGTCACCTGGCTTGACGTTTCGAACGAAGTGTTTGACCGCCATCCGTCTACGGTCGGTGTCGTAAACCTTGACGGGATGGACCCAATCCTCTGGCGGCTCGTGGGTGCGCGGCATGGCGCAGAGTCGTACAGAGACGTGGCTCCGTGGTCAATTGACCGTGCGATCTTCCCACCGGCCTGTGGTTTTCAGGAACCCGATCAGCTTGTCGTCCAAGTCGTACTTGCGGGTGACGAACATCTCCTGCCCGGCAATGACCCGGCGGAACACGAAGACGACAGCACGCTCATCAGGATACTCCTGCACCAGCACGTCATTCTCGTTGATGACGACCGGCACCAGAGCGCCGGCATCCGCAAAGGCTTTGCGTGCCGTCTCAAAGGCGTCGTCGACCATCGGACGGTAGGCCGTACGGGGCCGGAACTTGCCGGGGATCTGGTACGGCACCTGAATGCCGGTCAATTCTCTCCACTTCGCGAGCGGGGCAAGCCGGAACACATCTGACATGCCCTCGATGCGCTCGCCTGCATCACGGTTCAGAGGCATGGCACTCAGTCGTTTGGTTTACCGTAGTAGTCTGCGAGATGCTGCTCTAGCTTCTTGCGGGAACGGTCGTGTGATGAGGTGATCACCTCTGCGAGACTCGCGAGGTCACTATACTCGCGCGCCCCGAAACACACGGGCGGAGGCCAGTCCTTCCATTTGGTGGCTTCCTTGATCGCCTTCGCTATCTCGTCAACGAGCATGTCTTTGTGCAATGTGCGGGGGTATGTGTCGTTCGCCCGCTGCATGATCGCTTCGGCGGCCTTCTTGGCGATCTCTTCGTGGTCCATTGGTGCTTGTCCCTCAAGCTACCTGTAAGGCGAGTTGTTCGGGTTTGGGCTTGGGCGTCTGAACGAAGAAGTCGGGCTGCTTGTAAGCCTCCTCGATTCGTCGACAAGCTATGTTGAAATAGCGCTCTTCAATTTCGATCCCAATGAACCGGCGGCCCAGCTTTACGCAGGCAACGCCAGTGGTGCCGGAGCCGCAGAATGGATCGAGGATGGTGCGTGTGTTGTTCGGAAGCTCCTGTATGCACCGAACCATCACTTCGATGGGCTTCTGGGTCGGATGTTCCTTCCCATCTTTGACGGCGCGCCCACGCGGGCAATCTATCACGCGGGCCGCTCTTGTCTGCGATCCCCACGCCATCTCGAAATCAGCCAATGAGAACTCACGCTGTCCCTTATCCCACACCAGCCAGTGCATCGAAGGCGGCAGGTAATCGCTGAAGTAGTTTCCCGGGATTATCCGGTTGGCAAACCACGACTGTTGATTTCCGAGCGTTAACTGTTTGTTTCGATTCGGCTAATGCGGACGAATCGCGGATAGAGAAAGAGCCGGCGGCGTTCACGCGCCGACCGGCTCAGACCAACCTCGCCGATAGGGGGCAAGGCCGTGGTAACTCCGAGAGATTCCCACGTCTTAGGTGCGGACACAAGCTCCCTTCGGCCTCTATCTACAGGAGGCCAACGTGGCCCATTTCATGATCAGTTACGATCTTCATAATCAGCGCACCTATGAGCCTGTCTGGGATAAACTTGAGAGTTGGGGCGCTGTGCGCATTCTAGAGTCTATGTGGCTCGTGACTCTGAACAACACAGCAGCCCAAGTCAGAGATGCGCTTAAGGCCGTCGTCGACACCGACGATTCCATCGTGGTGATTGAGCTGAAGACGGGCTCGATGTGGGGAACCGTTAACGGTAAGAAGGCTGGTGTTGACTGGCTGAAGAGGAACATAAGCTGACGGTCGGCCCATCAAGCTCGGGGCGCATGAATGTTTCCCGAATTTTGATGGGTACACGACATACCGCCGCAACGCATGTGACAATCCAGATCCTGATGGCTCGCATGCTATCCTCCAAATGCGAAGCCCGCCAAATAGGCGGGCTTCGCCGATTCACAGCCAGTCGGGCCTCGGGCTCATGCCATACCACCTATTACAGGTGTCTCGTCTTCTTCCGGCACCATTTCAAGCTGTTCCGGTCTGAATGTGTGCTGCCCGTAGCCAGCGCCATCTCGATACGTACAGAGCACGCCACTGGTATCAGTGATCGAAGAAACTACAAGGATTCTCCCGTAGTCTCCCTTGAAGTATACCTTGTCGCCTGGATTGAAGTTCACAGATTTCCGGCATTGAGTAGCAAGCGCACCCAAAATGTCTCACTTGCCCAGGCTAGAGCCAATATCCACAACACGCATACGACGGAGGGATTGACTCGAAGCTAAGAGTGAAGCACTCGACTTATTGTCGAGTGCTTCACTCTTAGCTTTTCTCACTGCTCACCCCCATCAAACATTTCTCGTCCTGGCGGCCACACGTAACGTGTGGAGAAACCGCATAGCATTCTTGCGTGAGGGCATACGCGAGCGATACCTTCCGCCATCTTTGGTGGGAGATAGCGTGATGACTGATGACCTCTTGAGCACACTGCGGTCGCGGCGCGATACCATAGTTGCACGCATTGCCGCCTATGAGCGAGAGCTTGCTGAGGTCCATGCCGCCATCGCCGCCATCGAAAACATTCGTGGCGTAACATCGCCCGACCAACCTATTCCGGCTCCTACGGAGCGAAAGAAGAGGCGTCGGGGCGAAGTTATGAAAGCGGTGTCAGACGCAGTGCGAGAGGGGCACGGAACGGTTCAAAAGATCAGGGAGGCATGTGCCGCCAAAGGGCTGGATCTTTCGCCCAACTCAATTTCAAATACGCTCAATCGCCTGCGAACAAAAAACAAGGTCTGGTACGACAGCCGATTAGACCGATGGGTCACGTTCTCATCTGACCGGGAGAAACTGACCCGTGATCTGCAGGACAGCTTGAATGCGGAGGGCTCCAAAGCCGAAGCCTCGGAGCCCTCGCAATGGAACGGTGCGGCAGTGCACGCTGCTAGCACCTAGGTGCTGAGTAGGAAACGGGGCCTTGACAACGGGTTCAGCGTCCTGGTTCCCACCTACTTGGCACCTTCAAATCACCGGCACTGAGCTGCTTTCCCTGCCAAGGACCGGCTCAGAGCCAAACCGCCAACTCCAACCGGGCAATGCCCAAGGAGGTGCGTCGTGTGGCAAGCGACCCGGAGATTAGACTAACCGGAGTTGTCTAGGGCAACTCGCCAGCAGGTAGGGCAATGCCCTGCCTGCACAGGCCTTTTAGCACAATTGCCCGGACAGGGACCAGCGAATCAGACGGATTCCACAGCTTTCGGCGCGTCGTCGAGCCGGAGGTTATGGACGCCTATTGCCGCCATGCACTGCAGTAGGAACGCGGCCGTAAAGCCTCCTCGACTGATCTTGTTCGATAAATTGCGCTCCGTCTCCGGAATGCCCATTGCCGTCAATCTCTCGGCAAGATCCCGATAGCTGACGTTCCGCCGCTTCAACTCGGACTTGAGTAAGCTTTTGGCGTACTCGGCCCATTCATCTCTCATGGTGGCCTCATCGTTCTCAGGACGAACATCATCATATTCGATGTTTTTGCCCTTGACAACGATGCGTAATGACATCATATTCGATGCAATCAACATCGGATGTGATGATGTCCACTCGTACACAGACCGGCTCCCACTTCCTGCTTCTCGCCAAAGCCCGCACGCTGTCGCTTCGCGACATCTACAAGGGTGGTGAGGAAGCGGCGTTCAAAACCTTCTGCGAGCTGCGCTGGCCCGAGACGGAAGGTCAGCCGGTTTGCCCCCGCTGTGGCGGCCTTGATGCCTACCAGATCAGCACGCGGCGCAAGTTCAAGTGCAAGAATGCTGGCTGCCATCATCAGTTCTCACCAACGTCAGGCACCATATTCGCTTCTCGCAAGATGGCTTACGTCGATCTGCTCGCAGCCATCTGCATCATCGTGAACAGCGCGAAAGGTGTTTCTGCCCTGCAGCTTGCCCGTGATCTCCGGTGCCAGCACAAGACGGCCTTCGTGCTCGCTCACAAGCTGCGTGAGGCCATGGCCTCCGAGACCAAGGGTGCCCAGCTCGCCGGCACGGTGGAGGTCGACGGCGCATACTTCGGCGGACACATCCGCCCGGCAAACAAGAAAGAGGACCGGATCGACCGTCGTCTCGCCAAAAACCAGACCGGCAAGCGCCGCGTTGTGGTGGTCGCCCGCCAGCGCAAGGGGCGCACTGTTACCACCGTCACGAAGTCAGAAGCCGACGGTGTTCAGTTCGTTGCCAATGTCGTGGCTCCTGGTTCCGTCATCCAAGCCGACGAAGCCTCTCATTGGGATGCCCTGCACGCCCGCTTCCAAACGTACCGGATCAACCACCAAGAGGCTTACAGCCTCAACGGCGCCTGCACCAACCAAGCCGAGAGCTTTTTAGCCCGCCTGCGCCGCATGGTGAACGGGCAGCACCACCACGTCTCCGCTCAGTACCTGCATCAGTACGCCAGCCATGCGGCTTGGCTGGAGGATCATCGGCGGGTCGACAACGGTGGACTTGCTCGGCTTTCGCTCAGGCTAGCGCTGGCGCATCCGGTCAGCAGGAACTGGAAGGGGTATTGGCAGCGCAATCAGGAATACACCACGTGATTACAGTCTAACCAGACGATGTAGAAAGTGTCATCTATTAGCAAGCCGTGGACGCGCCCGTGCTCATTGGAACTGACTGAAAATTGCCATGCTATCATCTCACCAAATTCGTTATTAAGATGCGCGAACCCATCCTTCCTTGATGTTTTGTTCCACTCTATTGGGTGAGCACGGAGTGCAGAACTTCTATTGGAGATGAACTCCTGCACCGTCCACGAGGACAGGTCGCGCAGTCTTTGCATCAAAGTCTGCGTATAGCCATCTGGGAATCGTTCTGGGCAAACTTCCTTGTCGGAATGATCAAAAAACTTGAAACTAAACCTTAGCAGAATTTTGTTTGTCGCTGTCGCTGGCTTTATACCAAGTGCAGAACTCTTTTGGTGCTTCGCCTTTTTGACCATCGGTCGCCCCCTTAGAGCGACCGATAATACTCCTTCATAGTCTGCTTGCTAATACTCTGTGTGCATGGTTCATCAGGCGGCAGATCCCCGCGTGCTTCTAGCCACGGCTTCTCCCGATGGGTCATCAGCTCAAGCGCAACGGCGGTCTCCGAACCAAAAACATCTACTATCTCGTCCAAGAACTTCTTAGTTCTGTCATCCAGTTCAGGTTTGGTTATGTCGTCATCAATCGGAAGCCAACGATGCTTTTTAAAACGGTGATACTGAGATAACAGTACAGGGCCATGCACCCACGCTTTAAAATCCTCGGCCATGAGTTCCGAGTCAAATAAGGCAAGGTGCCATGCTTGTGCATAATACAGAAGCTTCTGAAGTTTAAGGTTAGTCAGAAGCTCACCACGCTCCCTGCATTCAAATAGCAGGTAGTCTGCAATCCGATCTTCTGAGTACGCCATCGCTCGCCTCCCGCGCAGCATCAGCGCGAACAGCGACTCACGGACCCACGCATATGTGAATCACGAAAGTCGAGTACGTTCAACATAGATACCGCACGTCTCCCCCAGCCGTGCTAACAATCCATTAAATTTGTGTTCTTGTTATGTTCGAGGTCGGCCATCTTTTGTAACACGGCTGAACGCAAGGCACCACAGTTGGTTTCCATGTGGATCTCTAGTTGCATGCACCGATCCCGAGTGGACTAATGGTCGGAGTGCCTTACTGACTCGCCTTGTCAGATCAGAGATATAACGTCGATCTCTCGGATCTTCTCCACGCAGCGCAATGAGCGCCTGTGCGATCTCACGGCTTCGCAGCGGTCGTTCCGCTCCCCTCAGCTCGTCTAGGATCGCCCTTATCAACTCGCCCCGGCCGAAGATCACTTGGCGCTTCTGGCGGGGCATCATGCCTTCCAGATCGCCCGTATAGCCCAAGGTGGCCAAGGTCCGGTCTAGGGCCTGGAGGTCGTTCCTGATCTCTGCCAGTCGGTCTCGGAGGCGTTCGGCCTCCGTCAGCATCTCGCGACGCTTTGTCAGCAAGCCGCTGATTGTGTTCACGTAAGGTTCTGACATACTACGCCGTGCACGCACCGATTCTATTGCGTTGGTCGCGTGCGTCAGACCCTCAATCCCAGAAGGCAACCGTCATGGCCAAGAACGAGAAGACATCAGCACGTGTCGGAAAGATTGCTTCGAAGGCGATGCGCAATCCTGGATCTCTGACCAAGGGTGAAATTAAGTCCCTTGGTGCCTCCAGCCTTACGCAGCGTCCTGACCGCAAGTCGCCTCCGAAGAAGAAGTAACTTCCGACAACCTCTCCACTGAGAGCACGCAGCGAGCGGGTATCGTCATGATCCCGCTCGCTTGTGCGTTGTCCGGGTCGTTCAAATCGCCAATGGTCTGGCACACAACCTTCGTCTCTGCATCATCCTGGATCAGCCAGCCCACCGTGCCGCATTCCAGCGGCTTCTGCTCTCCCACCTCGGCGAGATAACGCCATTGTGGAGTTGGCTGGCGGCTGTCGACCCAGCGGATCAGCACCAGAGGACACTCGAAAGAGCGGGGCGCCTCGGGTCGATCATTCATGCATTGTAGTTCAGTCATGACAACAGCGCAATCGATGAGATTTATCACCGTATATGGTGCGTTTGCTACTCAATGCCGCAGATTTCGTATTCATTCGACTCTCCAATAAGCTCGCACAAGGGATAGTCCGTGTGCTTGGCCGCTATCTGGTGCGGCAGTTGGAGGCCGTCAATGTGGTTGCTCGCTTCCTCAAAGCGGCGGCAAGGCTCTTGTCTACTTGGCTGGCCTCTTGGTCTTGATCATGATTAGCTGTTGAGCTTCCTCATTAGCTCGACAAGTTCTTGCAAATGAGGCGGTAGGATGCTCTGGCTTTCTGATTCTCTTATCGCTCCGAAGCTCCCCCTGAGGAGAGCGAGGATAAGACCAAGTACGAACGCCAGGCAGGAGGCCACAAACGAGGCCAGAACTATCTCGCTTCTTACTTTGTCACCAACAATTGAGAAGCCGGTAGCTAGTTCATAGAAAAGTATGACAGCAATAAACGCAAGACAACCAAGAGAAAAAGCGAATATCACTATTCTGTATATGCGAAGCTCAAGTAACTCATATCTCTTGTCATCAAGATATCTTCGAAAACTTCTCACTACTTCCTCGACTTCAAGCTTTCGCTCTCTGTCGAGTTCGAGTGCATCCACTCGGTCAAAGAGATCTGATAGCCGCTTCTGTGAGGCAGCGACATCCAGGTTATCGTCGTGCGCCCGCGCGTGATCCTCGATGAGATCTTCCCAATCAGGACCTCCGCCCCCTCTGTTGTTCATTGCGAGTACGGCTACGATCGACTAGCGCTTCGAAATAACTACGAATCGTCTTCTGGAGAATCCGCGCACGCTGCCCGGCCTTATAGGTCTGCGACCATGGGGTGCCCGGCTCGTGCGTCATGTTCGACAGCGTAAACGCATTCTTACGTCCGTATGCACGGACAACGCTACGGAGCAGTCGGCGCTGGTAAACATCTAGGTCGGCCCTGTAAGGAAGGCCGTATTCGTCAGTGGCATACTCCGTGATAGGTGCGCGACCGAAACCACTGAATGCCCAATATACCTCTCGCACAACAGGCCCATACTGCCATGCATAGAAATCATGCTTCGTCAGAGGCCCGCCCCGGAGCCCGTAGTGCCAACCATGAGCGAAGAAGACCAGTTTGAGGAGCTGCATCGGCGTGAGAGATATACCGTCGCTCCTAGCAATATCCAAAATTTCGTTAGCAATCGCTCTAGAGTCGTGCATGCCTATCCCGATTCGGCTGCCGTCTGAACAGTCTGACGATAAAGCGTCAACAATTGGGCAACAACCGGCATCTACTAGCCAAGATCTCGACTGGCGCCGAGTGTCACCGCGCCAGCGACCATAGCGCTTTGCCGTGCCGGTCGCGAACCGACATGATCTCGTCGGCATCCGCGGCGACTAGGATCTTGTCTACTTGGCGGGCTTCTTGGTCTTGCGCTGTTTGACTGACTTGGGTGGTGGAGACGACGCTACCTTGCCCAACGCCTCATCAAAAACCGCTTCGTCTTCGTCACAGCCAAGCTCACGAGCTGTTTCAATAAAGCGGCTCCGCTGTGACTCAGTACGGCGAGTATTCTTCGACATGCTTGAGCACCACGTCCTTGTTCTCGTCGAGGACGAATGTGAATACCAAAGCAGGTATATCCTCTATCGCTGACGTGATGGCGTACCTGAAAGAGAATAGATCATTCTCGAACTTATGGAATCCATACGGATTCTTCGTCAGCCCGTCGTACACGGTGTCAAGGGCGCGATCAATTATCCTGTATCCGGGAAGTATGTACTTGACAAAGCACTCCGGCCACTGTATTTTAAGGCAGATGTCAAGAGGCACTGCCATGAAACTTGTCGAGACAGCTATCACAGAGACCTCCGTCCGCATGCGCATCGCGGACGACGCCGATCGTCTCAAGGCGCAGAGTTGGATTGAGTGCCAACTTCAGCGCTCCGCGTTGAAGCGTGGAAGTGGGACGCCTGCTGTTGGGCTTGATGGCTGGCCGTTACCAACAGTGCGTCAAGTAATCCTAGAGAATGTGCGAGATGCAATTGACGCAGAAATCGCTCGCTTGAGAGCGCCCTGAAATCCCATGCTCGTTCTTCTGCGAGATATTCGGCGTAGGCGTTCGCGTCCATAGGTAGTCACCATGAAGATCGATATCACAAACCCAATCTATCACGACGAGGACAAGGCCCGCGCCCACTTGGAGGCGCAGATCTGGCCTAACGGTCCTGTCTGTCCGCATTGCGGATCGCTGAATGCCACGGCTCTACGCGGCAAGAAGCATCGCAAGGGTCTCTACCAGTGCAACGACTGCCGCGAGCAGTTCTCAGTTACGGTCGGCACCGTTTTCGAGCGCTCCAAGATCCCGCTGCATAAGTGGGTTCTTGCCTCACACCTGATGGCCGCGTCCAAAAAGGGAATGTCGGCCAAGCAGATCGAGCGCATGCTCGGCATTTCGTACAAGTCGGCTTGGTTCGTCTGCCACCGCATCCGTGAGGCGATGCGCGATCTCGGAACCAAGCCCATCGGTGGAGAAGGCAAATCGGTCGAGTCCGACGAGACGTTCGTGGGCGGCAAGAAGAAGAATGTCCACAACGGTAAGCCTGAGCCGAAGAAACATCCTGTCGTCGCCCTTGTCGACCGCGACGGCGATCTCCGCGCCCAGCACGTTGCCGACGTAACCGCGAAGACGCTGCGTAAGACGCTAGAGAAGCACGTTGACCGCAGGTCCCACCTGATGACCGACGATGCCATGGTCTACTACTGGCTTGGCCGCGAGTTTGCCGCTCACAGCAGTGTAAACCATAGCGCCGACGAGTACGTGTCCGAGGACGGCAAGGCACACGTCCAGAACGCCGAAGCCTTCTTCGCCCTTCTGAAGCGTGGCGTCTACGGTACGTTCCACAGCGTCAGCGAGCAGCACTTGCAGCGCTACGTTGACGAGTTCGCGTTCCGCTGGAACTACCGCAAGACGGACGACTTCACCCGCGCCAACGCTGTCCTGAAGAACGCCACCGGCAAGCGCCTGACCTATCGGCGGACTGACCAAGCCTCTTGATGTGAAGAGGCTTGCCAAGCACTTTCAGCGCTGGCGAAAACGTCACCGCTGGTGGCCCTACGAGAAGTGAAACGACCCTGGGGAGGGGAACATGATCTCGGATCTAATGAGCTACTTCGCAAGCAAGTTCGGAGAAGCGCTCGGAATGGGGTTCATCGGCCTTGCGGTGCCGATCCTGTTTCGTAAGTCGCTGCCGCTCAGCGTGCTGAGCGGGGTGCTTGCCGTTGGATCACTGGCGGCGTTGAACATCTACATGGAAACCGTCAGCGGCCAGACTGAGGATCATGTGATCCTGCTCGCCATCGCCGGGTTGCTCGGGGCTGGCGCGGGATGGTTCTGGAATGCAGGGTACGTGCGAGGAAAGCAATCTTGATTAGGCGGGCCGCTGGCTCTCACCAGCGGCCCTTGCTCCGTGTAAGCTGGTTCTGCGACGAATCAGCAGACCGGAGAAATCGAATGCCTGATCCACGAATCTCAGAGTATGAGCGCTTTATCAACACGGTAGCAGCCGACACAGAGGTTACTAAGCTTGTTCTAAGTGCTCTTCTGGCTCTCTTGGGCCAGACGCGCGGAACCGAAATGCTCGACGATCTGCACGAAATAGCGAGGCAAGCGATCGAGCAAAATTCTCCCGATGAGTCTGGTGGGCAACTTGCGAAGAGACTGCACGAACTGACCCTCTCTCAACTCGATGAGTACTTTCGGAAGCTTCGCAGAATCGTTCCGGCCCAGCATCGACCTGGGCGCCAACCGATGAACTAGGCAACACGTCATCCGCGATGGATTGCCAAAGGTCCGGCATCACTTCGTCTGTCCTTTGCGCTCACTCTTCCGCCCCTTCTTCATCTGCTTGTGCGGCTTGGGCTTGGACTGAAGCATGCGCTTCAGGATCTCATCGCCGCGCTTGGGGTCTCCTTCCGGCGGCCCCTCCTGCTTCTTTGGAGGCTTTGTCATGACCTACCTTGACATCGACAATCTGGATCACGACCAGGAACTTGCAGTCGCTCTCGGTAACATGGTTGTTGCCTGGGCGCGCGCCGAGACCGCCCTAGTTAAGGCGTACACCATTGTGACCAGCATGCACTACAACGTAGCAGCCGCAGCCTATTACAAGATTCCGACGTTTGAGTCCCGCACCAAGGCGCTGCTCGCGATGATTGATGATCGACCCGACCCATTCACTGAACGGGATGCGTTGCGCAATGCAACCGAAGCTTTGGTCAATCTGGCCAAAGCTAGAAACGCTTGGGTACATGGGCTGTGGGTTTCAGAAAAGAAGACTTCCGTCACGATGGTCTTCAACATGAAGCAACCCAGCGCCACACGGCGCGCTGTTCAAGTCACTGCGAACGCCGTTCGGCAGCACGTCAGGTCTGTTCGTCAACGCACGAGGGATCTTGAAGAACTTTCTCCGACGAAGATCGCGCTGCGCACATAGCCAGAAAGATCCTACGCACTATCGGACCATCATAATAACTAGCCGAATCTGGAAAGCCTCCTAGCAGCTCCTCCAATCCAGCATCAATCATTTCGGGCGTCACCTCGGTCTGAGGGGCGCCCTTCTCGTCTTCCGGCCTGTCACGCGATTTGTCGTCTACCACAGTTCGCCTGCTTTCTCAGCTACATACTTCCCCTGTATCCCCCTAAAGCCTCAACCGCCCGATCGAACTCAGGGGAAAATATAACATTCCGCACTGTTCCTAGTCCGATCGCCATCCACGCTCACGAGCAATACTTCCGAGTTTTCTTGCCAAATGTTCTGGCAGCTCATCATTCAAGAGATGGGCAGCCTCGTAAGGTAGCGGGTCGTTATTTTCTCGCGTTCGCCACGCGATGCCGTGAGAGTCATCACTGGTCTCCATCCCGGTCATATCCCAGTAGTGCTCTATCGCAGCATCAACATAGCGCAGATCATCTGGACTAAACCAACGTAGAGAGGGCGGAACTAGCGGAATCGGTCTCTGCTCTACTATCGGCTCACCATCTGAGTTGATGCCGAATTCAGTATATTGGTACTCAAGAAGACCGTCCTGCTGCATCTCCCTAAGAACATGCGGCATCTCTACTGGGGCAGGACCAAACTTCAACCGCTGGTAATATCGTCCGGTAAGAGGCGCCCCCCTTTCGGCGAAGGCCGCGAAGTCAGCGCGCCAAATTATCTTGTTCAATTTGATAAGTCCGAAGCGGGGGGCCTCGGCACATTTGGTGCTTACATAGATCACCAGCTCACGCAACCGTGCCTGTCCGCCGGGCAAGCTGACGCGATAGGTAAGACTTGGCGATCTTCTGTGGTGGCGAACCATTCCAGAGGGAGTCCTCAAAATGACTCTACACTCTGTTCCTTTTTCGTTCGCATGTCAAGCGTCCTGACATCTTAACTGATTCGTTGTCAAGAGGTTCATCTACCTTTGGTTGGATACGAGATCATCGATAAGTTAGCCTCTTTCCCTTGATGCCCCGTAGCGCCCTTTCCGCGCGATCTTCATCCTCGACGCCAAGCCTGCTGCGGTTGTTGTACCTGAAGTCGAACTCAGCAAGGTAGCGGTGCAGGTGCTTCTCAGAGCAGTGCTGGTACACTCCGCGCATGCCCCTCTTGAAGAGCGAGAAGTAGCCCTCGACCGTGTTCGTATGGATGGTCGGGCGGCCCGGCTCATAGCGGGCGTACTCACCCTTGCTGTGGTCAACGCGGTCGTGGCTGGCGTACTCGGCAAGGCGCTTCTTGTAGAGAGCTGCCGCGTCCGTCATCACGGACGCTTCCTTGGCAACGTTGGCCTCCACAATCGGGATGACCTGACTTACCGTGCTGCCCTCGACATGGTAGCTGCGGACCTTGCCGCCACGCTCCACCAAGGCCAGCACCACATTCTTGTGAGCCGAGTTGGTAATCTTGACGTCCTTGCGACGGCGACCCTTGGGGTGGGTTGCCGCGCGGCCGTAGATCGTCTCATCGACCTCCACAATGCCACCCTCGCCACCCATCGGAGGCACGAAGGCGCCCGAGCGCATGGCTTCCCTGATGCGGTGGCTCATGAACCAAGCCGCCTCGTAGGTGATCTCCAGCGTTCGGTGGAGCTGGTGAGAGCTGATGCCCTTCTTGCTGGCGCACATCAGGTAGACGGCCTGGAGCCACTTGTGGAGCGGGATGTGGCTGGACTCGAAGACCGTGCCCACGCGAACCGTGAACTGACGCCGGCAGTGGCCGCACTTCCTTAGACCCAGACGAACCCGGCCCTTCTTATCCTTCACCCCGTTGAGCGTATAGATGCGGGCCTTGCCACCACAGTGGGGGCAGACCGGACCATTCGGCCACACGATGCTTTCCAGCTTGGCGAACGCAGCCGCTTCATCGTGGAAGAATTCTTTGTTAAGAACCGACATGACAGCTTTTTTCCTCAGAGGACTGAGGTTAATGTATCACGTCGGATGGGTTTGTCAACCGGATAATAACCCTTGGCGGTGGTGCGTTTTGAGCTGATCTTTGGGGGCTGGAAACACAAAGGCCGCTGCCAGTTTTCCCGGCGCGGCCCGCAATTCTCCAAGCTAGTAGTATGACAGATATCAGAAATCCTAAGCCTTGTCTATACCATGGCGCAATAAAAACCGCGACATTCTGACTCATTTGCCCCTAAAGAAAAATAACCAGTGACATCTCCCCGGCCTGAAGGCCGGGGAGATGTCAGCTCTGCCTAAACCCAAAATGCAATGTGAGCCTGTTCGTAATCATCCAGATTGTCTGGCCTCCTGCCGCGTTGCGTTGGGCTCTACCCCGATACGGGCTAAGCTCATTCCCGATTGCCGCCTGCGTTACATCCTTGTGCTCGTGGACCATTGCGAGGACGCCCCATTTCATCAGATCTGCGTCCACCACCCATTTGATCTTGCCGTTGCCATCGACCTCATTGGTGGGCACTGCAAAAGCGGCGAAGCAGGCCAGCATGAATCTGTCACGATGCGATATCTGCCTATCAGTTGTCAGCATCCGCGACCAGATCGGCTCGCCGGGGTCCCAATCTCCATATTGCGAGATACCCTTGCTCGGTCCTTCCGCCAGCCAGTAGAGCTCCTTGAACCTCTGCGCCGCCATCCACTGGTCCATGGACAGCATCTTGTCCCTGTGCATCAGGTCGCAGAGGGTTACGGCTTTCCAGGTTTCAGGTTTGTCAAAGGGTTTTCCGTCAGGGCGCTTCTGGAACACCGGCTCCAGATGCCGGGCGACGATGGCAAGCTGTTCCTGGGTGGACGGAAGGCGCGGCTTTTCCCTGATCGCCTTTCCTTGGGCCTCGTGCATGGCCCGTCGGCGCTCTTCTGCCCTTGGGGATTTGCTGCGGGGGAGGACCATTCAGGATTTCTTGCCGTCCTGCTTCAGTGACGCAAGGCACTCTGCAAACACGGCCTGAAGGTCTACGCCATCGGCATTCTTGACCTCCATGCCGCGGCCGATCCACTTGTACCAGCGGACCTCTAAGCCGGTTCTCTTGTGCAGGAAGTTGGGGAGTTCAAGGGAGCACGTAGGACGGTGGCCGTTGACGGCAATATATTCCTCCCAGCGCCTCCGATAGTCGCAGGTGCAGTGAACGGCCGCTCCTACTTCAGGATCGAGGTTGTACTTCTCGCAGACTACCCTGTAGATGGCCTCACGTCTGCGCTCCATCTCATCATAATCCAAGTCACTGTCGACATCGATAAACTTGTGTTCGTCGCAGTCGATATACGAAAGCCCAGCAGCCTTCTTCCGTTTCTGCAGCTCTCGCTGGTAGCAGTCGGCGGCATGACGGTTCCGAGGATCAGCATCCCATGCCGCTTCCCGTTCATCACTCCCGCAATCACAATCTCCCCAATAGAACGGGCGCATCGTGAATACGTCGTTGTCCCAATGGGCACCGTACCCATAGGTCCCCCCGAGGATGCCATGGCTGACCTTATCCTCGTCGATCTCCGATATCGCCCTGGTGATGGCGACCAGGCCCACATCTATGACGTTGCCCTCGTCAGCCACTTCAGGAGTGATGATCTCAATTTCCATCTTTGCCGTCCTGCTTTTTGGCTTCCTCGATGAGCTTCATGATCCGCTCCTCAAGTGAACCTGCATAGGCCGCAATGATCGTCTTGCCCGCGATCTTCACGTCCTTCTTGATCCATTCGGATATCTCTTTTCTGATGGAGGAGCGGTGGTCGGGAGTGTGGGTCATAATGGGTTCATTCTGACGTTGAGTTTGGGCGATCGTCGGTGCGGTCAACGTTTCTTTTCAGCCCGATCCGAACTTGCTCAAGGTCCAGACCGGGCTATTGTCCTATATGAGCCGACCAGCGGCAGGTCGGCGGGGTTTCAACCGGACGGTACCGACACCTAGAACCGGATGATGGCGCCCCCAACAATCGTATTGGTGCTCGCGCCCTCCGCTTCACCTTCAATGCTCAGATCGTAATCACGATAGCCGACGTAGAGATCCATCGCCGCCGCTTCGATCGACTGCACGGCACCGAGGCCCCAGAACTCGACCTCATAATCCTCGCCCAGAAACCGGCTGTCGAGATTGCCCCATTCGCCATATAGCGTGGTGTTGCCGAACCCAAAGAAGTTCTTCTCGATACCGCCTTGCAAGTGGTATGCCTTCGGATCGACGAACCAGAACGGAACATCCACGTCGACAACAGGTATGGTGAAAAGTGTCCCGCTGGTCGGAACGCCATCGACCTTCCCGGCCGCGACGCTGACAAACAAACCGGACGGCGCATGCATAACAGATGCCGAGCCGGCGATCGTCTCCACATCAGCACTCATGGTGGGTTGCAGAAACGCAGCTATGCCGCTCTGCTCCTTCCGGTACCCGACACCAGCAGCCACCTTGAAGTCCCCAAGCTCACCGGCATAGCGCAGGGCAACATCCCAGCTATCGTCGGCGTTGCCCATCCAAGCCGCCGAAACCGAGAACCCGGCGAAGATCGGCGATACCCATTTCACAACGTCCGTGCGGCCACCATCAAATGGCAGGTTCACGCCACCGAGCCACGCGCTTGAATGAGGCTCAAACGACAGCAGTGTGCTTGCCACGGCGGTATTAGCGACCGAGATCTCGGCGATACCGTCGGTTGCCGTGCTCGTCTGTCCAAGCCACACCGCCCCGAGTTGCGCATGCTTGAGATAAAGAGCGGAATGCCGGATAACGAGATCGTTGTTGAGCTTACCGCCGCTGCCGAATGTGGGTTTACCCTCGAACACATCATAACCGAACGCCGTCTCTGGTTCCCCGATTCCGATCTCGATCAGAAACCCGGCCGACCAGTCCTGGGAGATCTTCGCATCTCCTTTGAACCCAAACCGGGTATGAGCCACTGGATTGTTGGTGATAGTGGTCTCATTGACATCGAAGAACTCGCCGGGTCCATCGATCTCAGTATGAAGGATGGACGCATTTACGTGCCCATAAACCGTGAGGCTGACCTTCCGATTGTCCTTGCGGGCGACAGTGGATTCGAGTTCCGCCACCCTTTCCTCAATGTCGGCGCAGCAGCCTCCTCCGAGACCACCAAGATCACTCGCCAGTGCAGGCGCCGCCATAAGCAGCGCTGCCACTGACGCAGCAGTAGCAAGTTTGATAGACATTTGTCTGATTTCCCTAGTTAATTCATCCCCACGCATACGCCACTCACAATAGGCAATTACGGGTTTCCCTATTGGCCTCCCCTCGTGTACGACCACGAGGCTCAGTCATGAGACGTATAGTCTGATGATCTGATGGTTCCTGCTTCCGACCACCGCTGTGGTTCGATCCACAGGCCCTGCGGGCCAGCCCAGCCCTGAGAATATTTATCGCAGCATTCGTGTCCGCATGCGCTTTGTGACCGCACGACACGCAGCAGAAGCTTGCCTGCGAAACGCGACTCTCACGACTTACAAACCCACACTCAGAGCATTTTTGTGAGGTGAAGTTCGGTGGGACTTCTACCAGTTCTCCGCCGAGCGCTAGGCTCATATACTTGCCTTTTCGACCTTCCTTGATCCAGGCGGAAAGCCAGT
>CAZIAP010000010.1:0-14401 GCA_964537315.1 uncultured Gammaproteobacteria bacterium
CTTACGGACCGTGGAGCGGGCCACCCCGAACTCCCCGATCACCTGGTTCTCCGACACCCGATGACGACGTCATCAGCGCCCGCAAAGCCGCGGGCATGCTGGGGATCACCGTCCAGCAACTCCAGGAACAGCCTGGCCCCGCTGACCCCATAAACGGCCGCGCGGCGGAGTGCTCAGGGGAAACCGCCGCGCGGCTCCCTCAATCTCCGGGAGCCCTCATATGCCAGACTGCCCGCCGTGGTGCAGCACCGCCCACGAACCCGCCCAGCCGCACCGCCACACCGAGCACGGCGTCACCCTCCTCCAGGCCCCCGGAGACACGGTGCCCCGCATCGTCGTGCACTACGGACCCAACCGCGGCGCCTACACCCCCACCGCAGCCCGAACCCTGGCCGACGTCGCCCGCATGGCCGGCCACACCGAACACGCCGACGCCCTCCAAGCCGCGGCCGCCACCGCCGAGGCGGCAACCCCCAACCGCGACATCGACGAGTCCTCCCTGCCGGTGGCCGCCGACGTGTGGGCCGCCCTCGACGAGATCGCCGAACGCACCCGCCCCACCGACACCGATGAGGCATGATCAAACCGCCACCTCATTGACGTGAGGAGGCTGCCGAAACCTCTACCCGAGTCGACACCGAACTGGAGGAGAAACCGTGATCATCCCCCAAGTCTCACGGTGGGCGCTGGCCTGCGCCCCCGCCGAACGTCACGGAACACCCCTCACCCAGGCCGTCACGGCCGACAGGAGGAGCAGGGCATGACCGGCGACTTCGCTGACCTGGTCATCTACTACGGCTCCGCGGCCGGGCCGAAGGGCACCCCGTGGCTCCTCGCCGAACTCACCCGCCACCTGCCCCACGGCCGTATCCCGCTCACGTGGGTAGCGGCCTTCGCGGACTACCGCATCGGCGAGGTTCAGAACCGGCTCGTCGAGGAGTTGGAGGGCGAGGTCCTGGGACGCGGCCTCCACCCTGACGAGCTGACCTACATCGAGTACCTGCCGGAAGAGTGTCCCGCCGCGCTGTGCCGGGCGCCAGACCGGAACGGCACCGTCGTCGTGGCCGTGGTCCACGGTCCTGAAGGGGGAGAACCTTGACTCTGGGGCTCATCGCCCTTGAGCTCGCCGAGGTCGGCGCGGAGTTGCTGACCAGGGACATCAACCGCTCCCCCTGTACAAACTGGTCCGCCTGGTGAAGAAGCGGTAACCCCTACACGAGAAGGCCCCGGACGGCGTCCCCACGCGTCCGGGGCCTTTGTGCTGCCTCGGAGGCGAGCAGCACTGCCACCCAGCCACGAAGTGGCATACTCAGATTGTACATATAGGACAACCCATAAAGCGAGGGCAGCCAAAATGTACAAACCGTTGTCCTGCGATATCAGTGCAGGGGAGACCAGATGACGGTGATCGTGGGACGGGAGGGCGGCCGTCTTCTCCGCGCCGGCATCTACTTCCTCATCGTCGTGACCGGACTGTGGTCCACCATCTGGCCTCCCCTCACCTTCGCTGGCACCAGCAACCAGATCTTCGCGGTGATCTACGGCACCGCCCTGGTCATCGGCGGCACAGCCTGCCTATGGGGGACGGGATGCGGGCGGTGGGACGGCGAACTCGTCGGACTGCCCGTCACCATCGCCGCGTTCGCCGGCTACTCGGTCCTCCTCTGCGTCGCAGCCTCCTCCAGCCTGACCAGGGGGACCGCGGCCGGCGTCGCGATCATCGCGACCGGGATGCTCGCGGACCGGTGGCGCGGAGTCAGGATCATCGCCCAGCTCGCTAGAGAGGCCGCCGCGGATGAACCCGGAAACGTTGGGACTGCCTGAGCTGCTCGTGGCGCTCCTCGGCGGCGGCGGCCTACTGGGGACGATCACCGGCATCTACCAGGTAGTCAAAGCGCACCGGGAAGGTGCGCGCGCACACGAGAAGGAGGTGATGGCTGCGACCGAACGGTGGCGACGCCAAAGCGACGCCGCCCGGCAGGAAGCCGAGCACGAGCGGGACTGGTGGCGTGACCGGGCTGCTGAGGTATGGCAGGCGTGCCTGGAACACGGAGGAAAGCCGGCCCCCCTGGGACGCCCCCCGAGCCTGCCGCACGACCACGCTTCTTCCTAACCCCCTGTTGAGAGGAAGGGCAGATGCCCCAACCCGAACGGCTGATGTGGCGATCCGACTTCGGATGGTCCCGCCACTCGCCCGCAACCCCAGCCGACCCGAAGAAGGGGCTCGTCGTCCACTACGACGGGTCCGACCAACGGCTCGCGTCCAAGGACCATTCGGCGTGCATCGCCTACTGGCGGTGGTGCCGAGCGTTCCACACCGGCCCGGCCCGCGGCTGGGCCGACCTGGGCTACTCGTTTGGATGCTGTCCGCACTCCTACGTCATGGAGGGGCGCGGCCTGTTCCGCACCCAGGCCGCACAGCCCGGCGGCAACACCACCTACTACTCGGTGACGCTCATGTGCGGACCCAACGACGAGATCACCCCCGGCCAGATCAACGCCGTCCGCCAGCTCCGCGAATGGCTCATGGAACCGGCCACGTCGATCGCCGGAACCGTCAAGGGCCACCGGGACTTCGTGAGCACGTCCTGCCCCGGCGACAAGCTGTACCGGATGGTCCGCGACGGAGTCTTCTCCCAACCCGCGGTGTGGGGTGGTGGCGTGCCGGACCTGTCCCGGCCCATCGCGAAGCCGAAGCCGACACCGAAGTGGGAGAACCCCGCGCGCGGCACGGTTCCCGGACCCAAGCACCCGTTCCCGCTGCCCAAAGGCCACGTGTTCTGGCGGAAGGCCGCCCCCAACTGGTCGGTGTCCGGCCACTACCACCGCGTGTTCAAGGGCCGCAGCGCCCGCGAGTGGCTCCGCGAGTTCGGGGCCCAGCTCGCCCGCCGCGGCTGGTCGGTGGGCAAGGGCAAGACCTACTTGCGGCGGCACGGCAACGACGGCCTGTTCGGCCCCGAGTACGAGGACCTCGTCGAGGCGTTCCAGCACGCCCAGGGCCTCGACCAGGACGGCCGTATCGGTCCGGCCACGTGGACCGAAGCGTTCCACCGCCCCGTCACCTGAGGAGTTTTCATGACCCCCGACGGCATCACCCACCGGTTCACCCACCACCCGCCCACCCCGGAACGCGTCCGCCAGCACGAGGCCGTGCGCGCCCTGCTGGCCAACGCCGCGCACGAACTCAACGACCGCCTGCCCGAAGGCGACGAGAAGAGGCAGGCGCTGCTGCGCCTGGAGGAAACCCTGTTCTGGGCCAACGCCGCCATCGCTCGTCAGAAGGAGTCCTGATGCTCACCTCGATCGTCCGCACCCTCGTCCCCCTGATCGTGGGCGCGCTCACCACCTGGGCCGCCACCTACCTCGGCGTGGACATGCCCACCGGCGCGCTGGAGGAGGTCGTCACCGTGCTGGTGGCCGGCCTCTACTACACGGTGGCCCGCACCCTGGAGGAGCACCTGTCCCCGGTGTGGGGCCGCATCCTGCTGGGGCTCGGCCTGGCCGGTAGGCCCCAGTACACTCAGTGACGCCCAGGGCAGTAGCCCTCGGGAAGTGGCGGCGGCAGCCCTCCGGACGGTGGGCGGGCCGCCGTCGCGCGTCTGGGCCAGGACCCGGGAGCCGGGCCGGTGGGTGAGCATCGCACCGAGGCTCTTCTAGGGGGCGGCGGGCAGCACCGCGGCGACCGCTTCGGCGATGGCCGGGGACACTTCCACAGCGTAACGGAGGTGCTCGACCCAGGTGCGGGCGGCGTCGGCAACGAATTCCGAGGACACCGACGCCTTCGGGTTGAGCCCGTCCCAGGCACGCTCGGCCTCACCGAGCAGGTGGCGGGCGTGCTCGGCGAGCGTGGGGTGGCCGGTCGCGGCCGCGGCGGCCAGGGCGTGCATGAGGTAGCCGCGCTGCTCCTCGACGATCTGGTTGCGCTGGGCGATGATCGTGGGCTCGCTGGTCCAGCCGGCCCAGTACAGGGCCTCCAGGAGGTTGTCGATGCGCCGCAGGGCGGCCAGGGCGGTGGACTGCCGCGGGGTGCGGGTGCGGATGGTGTGGCGGGCGGAGGCCATCAGGAGGCGGGCGGGTGCGGACACGACGGTTCCCTTCAGTGGTTGGGCCAGGGCTTGTTGGCGCGGGCGAGGGCCTCGCGTTCGATGAGGTCGAGGAGGCGGCGGGCGCCGCGGCGTTCGCTGTCCTCGAAGCGGGCGCGGAGGTGGTGGCGGGTGGCCACGCGGTTCTTGATGCGGGCGCGGTTGCCGGAGACGGTGAGCCGGGCGGCGGCCCGCCGGCGGCGGGCCGCGTCGTCGTCCTGGTGGTGGGCCATGGGGCCTCCTTCTCAGCGGTACTCGGTGAGGGCGAGGCGGACGGCCCGGCGGCGGGCCTGGCGCTCCCGCCGGTTGGTGGCCCGCTTGACGGCCTTGGTGACGCCGGGGCGGCGGTAGGAGGTGTAGTAGCGGCGGCCGGGGCCGTGGACGTCGGTCTCGTCGGCGTTGGTGCAGATCCGCTTCTCGATTCCCGTCATTTCGCGCCCTTTCTGAGAAGAAATATGGAAGTGATATAGCTGAGGGGGCGGGTGTTCCCCGTCCCGGGGTCGGTTCAGAGGTCGAAGGGGAAGATCCCGTCGTCCCCGAAGGGGTCCTCGGTGAGGTCCTCCGGGTCCTCCTCGTCCAGGTAGTCGGCCTGGTAGAGGGCCTCGATGAGGAAGTCGGAGTAGATGTCGGCCATTTTTACCTCCAAGGGTTGAGGGTTGCCGGCGCGGCTCAGGCCGCGAGGCCGAGTGCGAGCGGCTCGCGGACCACGGAGAGGGAGGGGGTGGCCTGCCGGACAGCCTCCAGGACCTCCACCGCGATGCGGTGGTAGCAGGTGTACTTGCCGCGGAGGCCGGCGGGGCAGGTGCAGCCGGTGCGGGCGGTCTTGTAGACCTCGCCCTCAGAACCGACGGTGTAGTAGACGCCGGCGCGGGTGCTGGGGACGACACCGCCGTCCTCCAGCAGCTCCGTCGCCTTGGCGACCTGGTGCGCCTTGTGCTGGGCAGCGACCTCGCGGGCGGCGGCGCGGACCATCGTGTAGCAGGTGGGGCCGTAGCCGGTGCGCAGGGCGCGGGCCGAGCGCAGCGGGCGGTTGCAGCGGGCGCAGCGGGCGGTGGTCTCGGTGGCGGTGGTGGTGGCGTCCATCTCGGCTCCCTCTCCCCGGTGGTTATATCAAAATCATAGTCGACTATGATTCTGATAGCAACGGGGTTGGGGGGAAGATGCCACAAAAAATCCGCCCCCCGAACCCAGAGGGCGGACCACCACCGACCAGCTCAGACCTCCCCGAGGTCGAACACCGCGCGCCCGCCGTCCCAGCTCCCCGTCAGCCGGGCCCCGACCATCGTCACGTCCTCGGGCACCTCGAACGGGATCCGCGCCTCCACCGTCTGCGACGGGTTCACGTCCATGTACTGCACGTCGTCCTCATCCAAGGCGACCCCCGCATCCCAGTGGTAGGCGAACGAGCGCCCGTCCCCGTCCACGACCTGCGACTCGGAGAAGTCTGGCATCTGCGGGGCGTTCGACACGTTCTCCACCGTCACGTGCAGGATCAGGAACTCGAACCCGTCCGACGCCACCGCGTTGGAGTACGACCCGCTGACCGTCTTCTCCCGCTCGGCCTTCTTGACCGTGATCTCCCAGATGCCGTCGGACGCCGCCTCGCCCATCGCCGCCGCGTTGACCAGCTCCTGCTCGATCGAGACCGGCTCCTGCCCCTCGACCGACTCCCCGTCCTCCTCGTCGAGGTCCTCGTCCGGCTCCTCGACCGCGGCGCCCAGGTCGGCTTCGAGCTCCTCCGCCAGCGAGTTGAGGCTGGCCGCCAGGTACGCCTGGTAGCCGAACCAGCCGGCTCCGAACCCGACGAGCAGGCACACGGCCGCCGTCAGGGTCACGACGAGAGTCCACATCCGAGTGTTCATGGCTGTCTCCTCATTGGGGGATGTCGGTGGTGACGGTACTCCCCGGCGCCGACATTACGGGCGAGTACGCCTCAAACGGCCGCCCCTGGCCACCACCGGCAATTACCATCTGCTACCACGATATGAACGGACCCCCGGAGGTGTCTTGAAGCTGCACTACGAGATCGTCACCAAGGGCGGAGCCGTCATCCACACCAGCGAGGAGGAGTATCCCACCATCCGGGCCGCAGCCGAGAAGGCCCAGGAGTGGATGGACATGAAGGGCGCGACCATGCTGGTCGACACCTACGAGGGAGGAGCGGCCGTCCTGCGACTGGACGAGGTCGAGCACATCGCCGTGCTCACCCCCGAGCAGGCGGCCCACCAGCACGCCGCCCTGTTCGGCGACCCCACCGAGGACGGCGCGGCGGGGGAGGCGCAGCCGTGACCCGGCAGGGCAAGCGGCGCCTGGCCGCCGTCCTCGTGCTCTGCTCCATCATCCCCATCTTCGCCCTGATCGGCGTGGTTCTCCCCCCGCACCTGGTCGCCCCCGCCTGCTTCGTCCTGCTCATCGCCGGCGCGACCGTATGCCACCACCTCGACGGCAAGGAGAAACCGTGACCACCACGGTCGTCACAACCCTGCGGCTCGGCGCGGACCTGTACTCCTCCGTGTCCGTTTACGACGACCAGGCCCCGATCTGGGGGTTCACCTCCAGGCAGGTCGGCCACCGCACCGGCATGAGCCTGCGCGTCGACAGCGACATCACCGACCCGGCGCTGCTCGACCGTCTCGCCGACACCATCGAAGCCGACTCCCGCGCCTTCGTTCTCGGCCTGCGCCAGCACGCCGAACGTCTCAGGAAGGACCAGCAGTGACCTCTGATCTGACCAGCATGACCCTGCCCGAGCTGCGGGCACTCGCCAAGGAGTACGGCCTGCCCACCAGCGGCACCAAGACCACGCTCGTGGACCGCATCACCAAGGCGCGCCAGGAGCAGGACGACGACCTGCCGGAGCCCGAGCTGCTGCCCACCCCCGACAACGAGGACGAGGAGGACGTGTTCGCCAGCGACGACCCGAACCTGGCCGCGGCCTCCTCGGGCGGGGAGTCGGGGGAGGCGGTGCTGCGCGACGGACTGCTGCGCATCCTCGACTACCCGGTCGACGCCCCCGTGCCGGGGGACGAGCGGCTGCTGGAACTCGTCGCTGCCCGTATCCACAACCCGACCCCCACCCCGGAGCAGGTGGCGCAGATCCGCCGCACCGCCCTGGAGGAGGCGGCCCGCTCGGTGATCGCCACGCTCGGCCGCGGCGGCACCGTCACCAAGCGCATCCTCGCCCTCGCCGACCAGCCGAAGGCCGAGGGTTGAGCGGCCGCCTCGACAGGGTGACCGTGTCCATGCCCTACCACGGCTCACCGGACACCATCCGGCGTGCCGTGGACGCGGTCCTCAACCAAACCCACACCAACCTGTTGCTGGTCGTGGTCAACGACGGCGACCACGACCGGCCGCCGTGGCCCGCGCTCGCGGACGTCACCGATCCGCGGCTGGTGCGGTTCGATCTGACCGAGAACCGGGGCCGCTACCACGCTGACGCCGTCACCCTCGCCGCGTGCACCACCCCGTGGTGGACCGTCCATGACGCGGACGATGAGGCCGAGCCGCAGTGGCTGGAGACCATGCTCGCCGTCGCCCACGAGTCGGGCGCGGACGTGGTGTTCACCGCGCAGACCATCATCCACCTCGACGGTGCTGTCCACACCGAGCAGCCGCGGCCCTGGACCGACGGCCGCTACCGGCACCACGCCCACATGGCCGGCCTGTGGGACGTCGGGTTCCTGCGCCGCCTCGGCGGCCCCCACCCCGGATACCGGGTCGGGTTCGACACGATGCTCACCGCGGCCGCCCTCGCTTCGGGGCGTGCCGCCCTCGTCCCCACCCCCCTGTACACCCGGCACCGGCGCCGCGGTTCCCTGACCACCGCCCCTGCCACCGGCACCCGGTCGATGCTGCGCCGCCGTACTGCCGCCGAACTGAGAAGGTTGTGGCCCCACATGACCGAAGCTGCCCGCACCAGCCCCGACCAGGTACGCCGCGTCCTCGACTCCAGTCGTCTCCCCGCGGACCGTGCCCAGGTCGCCGATGATGCGTGGGGGCTGCGGTGGCCGCTGCTCGTCGACGAACTCGCCGACCGGTGGACGGGGTGGGCCCTCGACCAGGAGGGGGCGCGGCTGCTCGCCGAACGCCTGGCCGAGCGTCGGCCCCGCCTGGTGGTGGAGGCCGGGTCGGGGACGTCCACGGTGCTGCTGGCCGAGTACGCGCGGATCACCGGCGCCCGCGTGATCAGCCTCGAACACCAGACCCAGTTCCTGGAGCGCACACGCGGCCTGCTCGCCGAGCACGGCCTGGACGGGCACGTGGACGTGCGGCTCGCCCCGCTGCAGGCCACGCCCGCGGGCCCCTGGTACGACACTGTGCTGCCCGACGGTGTCGACCTGGTGCTGGTGGACGGTCCACCGGAGGGGGCGGGCGGCCGCGCGGCGGCGCTGCCCGAACTTTTGCCGCACCTGGCCGACGGTGCGGAACTCCTCCTGGACGACGCGGACCGGCCCGGTGAGCAGGCCGCGCTGGAGCAGTGGCGGCGTGCGGGGGCCGCCGTCGCTGTCCTCACCCGCCCCGAGGGGAAGGCGGTGGCGCTGGTGCATCCCCACCGGCCCAGCAGGGCCGTGGACGCCTCCGACACCGTCGTCACCGTCCTGTGCGGGCGCCGACCCGACCTGCTCGAAGTTACCCTGGCCACGCTGCGTGCCACCGCTCCGGGGCTGTTGGACACCGCCCACGTGATCGTGCTGCACAACGGTGCGGACCCGGAAACCGGTGAGGTGGTCGACCGGCACCGCGGAGTCGTCAACCAGGTGATCACCACCACCGAGCTGCTGACGTGCGGGCAGGGCACCAGCCGTCTGGCTGAGGCCGCGGCCGCCAGCGGGCGCCGGTTCTGGCTGCACCTGGAGGACGACTGGGAGGCAACCACCGCACATCCGGGGTGGCTGGACGACGCCCGACACCTCCTGGACACACACCCTCGCGTCTACCAGGTGCGGCTGCGGCACACCTCGGAGCGGGTGCTGCCCTACCACATGGTGACCCGCCGCCCCCTGGTCTGGGAGGAGCGGGTGCGCTACCGCGTCGCCAACGAGGCGCACCTGACCCTGAACCCGTCCCTGACTCGGGTGGAGCACATCACGCGAGTGTGGCCGGCGGTGGGGGAGCGGGCAGCGCAGCGCAACGCCCACCGTGCCGGGTTGCGGGGGGTGGCGCAGCTCGTTCCCGGCGTGTTCACGCACATGGGGGAGACCCAGTCGCTGCGGCTGGTCACCGGAAGCCCCACCTGACCCACAAAACCGAGTAGAACAGCAGGAAAAGGATGATAGTGGTGTCCCAGAACAACGCCCGCTACGGCCTGTGGCTCTGCGGAGACGACGACATGCCCGCCCAGTGGGCGACGGTCCGAGGCTGCCGCATCGTCGACACCCTCGACGAGATCGGCCGGTTCGTCGACCACTACAGCAAGAAGCGCCGGTTCGAGGCGCGCCCCTACCCGGACGACGAGGAAGAGGCCACGATCACCGTCGCCGAGTGGCGTAGGTGGAGTGAACGACAGTGACCAGCGTCTCCGTGATCATGCCGTGGCGGCCGGGCTGCCGCTGGCGGGAAGCCGCCCTCGCCTACCTCCTCCCCAAGTGGCAGAAGACCGGGTGGCAGGTCGTCGTCGCAGCCCAGCCGGACGGCGGACCGTGGCGCAAGGCCGCCGCGGTCGAAGCCGGCCTGGCCGACGCCACCGGCGACGTCCTCGTGATCGCGGACGCCGACGTGTGGTGTGACGGCATCACCGACGCGGTGCGCGCCGTCGAGCATGGGGCGCCGTGGGCGATCCCGCACTGGTTGGTGTACCGGCTCACCCGTGCCGCCACCGAGGCCGTGTACGCGGGCGGCCGACTGGATGGCCCCACCGAGCGGGAGCCGTATGTAGGGTGGGCGGGCGGCGGCATGACCGTCCTGCCCCGTGCCACCTACGAGCAGGTGCCGCTCGACCCGAGGTTCCGCGGGTGGGGTGGGGAAGACGCCGCGTGGGCGCACGCCCTCACCACCCTGGCCGGGGCGGCGTGGCGCGGCGACGCCCGCCTCTACCACCTGCACCACCCGCTCCAGCCGCGCACCCACCAGGTGTGGGGCAGCCTTGAGGCCCGTGACCTGACGCGCCGCTACGCGCGGGCCCGCCTCGACCCGACGGCCATGACCAACCTCATCGAGGAGTTCCGGGGATCGAGATGACCCAACGCTCCAACAGGGCTGTGGAGGTCGCGAAACTCCTGGTCGAACGCCAGGACCCGCGCATCGACACCGAACTCGCCCGCATGCGGAGCCACCCCGCGTCCCCTGACGCCGCGTACTGGCAGGCCGCCCTGCACCTGGCGGAGCGGGACACCCGCACCGAGGAACTCGTCCGCAGCCCCGCCTACGGGTGCGGCTACCTCCTCGGGCGTACCGTGGCGGCCGCCCTCTGGACCACTCTCACGGTGGGACCGGTGGCGGCCGCCGTCTTCATCGCATGGCACGTCCTGTCCTAGGGCGGCCCCGCGTACACCACTTCCATGTAGGGGGCGCCACCACCGGTCCCGGTGGTGTTCAGTGCGCCCCCGCTGTTCTGCACGGCGACCAGCTCCACGTAGTCCCCCACGGTCAACACCACGGAGATCTCCGGGGCGTTGACCGTGCAGAACGTGTTCGCGAACCCTGAGGTCACGTGGCGGTTCAGGCCGGCGTTGACCGCGGCCCCGTTGATGAACCACGCCGCGCCCCGCACCGTCCCACCCGTCGAGGCGGCGAACCCGGTCTTGCCGGACAGCCGGTACCAGCCCGCCACCTGGGGGGCGAACCGGGTGGGGGAGGAGGTCGACCAGCCGTCCACCACGTCCAGGGGCACGGTCTCCCACTGCATCGCGTTGGCGGCCTGCGGGGTGGCGTTGTCCGAGATCGACTGGGCCTGGTCCCGGAACGCCTGGAACACGAGCCGTCCCGGCGCGGTCCCGGACACGTGCAGGTCCCCGCCCACGTAGGAGGCCCCCTCCTGGGAGAGGGTGCCCACGATGACGTAGCTGCTCAGGCCGACGGGCTGCATGAGCACCCGGTCCCCGGGGCGGGGCCAGTACCCGGACAGTACCGGCCACCGCTTCCGGGTCGGCGTGGTCTCACCGTCGAAGACGACGCGCGGCCACACCCCCGGGAACGTGCCGGGGTCGTAGCCGTAGTCGATCGTGGCCAGCCTCGGGGACCGGGCCTTCGGGCTGGTGGCCTGCGTGTACCCGGCAACGTTGACCAGGAACCGTTCGGGGTCCAGGCGCATCAGTCACCGCCGGGGTTGAGCGGCCCGGGCGCCCCCTCTCCGCCGTCGTCGCCGTCTCCGGGCGGCGGGTCCACCGGCTGGGCCTCCAGCAGTGTGACCGGGCCGTCGTCGAAGACGGCGACGCACTCGGGCGTGCGGCCGCAGTGGGCGCAGGAGGCCCGGTAGATGCCGTCCGCGGCCTCCATCAGCCGCGTCGGGAACGTCTGGTCCTGCACGGCGCAGCCCGGGGTGCGGCAGGTGGCGGTGGCGTCGACGCCCAGCCAGTCGTCGGGGTCCTCGGGGAAGACGCCGTTCTGCAGCTGCTGACGGAAGGCTTCAGCGAGGGCCTGGTACTCGGAGTACAGCATGGGGTTCCTTTTCTAGGGTTCTCTCCAGAGGGTGACCGACACCCGTGTGGACGTGTTGTCGGTCCGGTACAGCCACACCTGGCAGCCGGACGGGGACACTGCCGACACCGACACCTCCACCACCCGGCGGCCGGGGACCGAGGTGTGCGCGGTGGCCTGGCCCCGCACCGGGCCCGTGCCGCGCAGGGCCAGCCCGGTGATCTCCACCATCGTCGGAGTGTTGGGTTCCGGGGTGATGTCGATCGTGCCGGTCCAGACGTTTCCGGCGCTGAGCGCGCCGATCACGAGCAGGTCGTCCGGGCCGGGCGTGGCGACGTCGCGCACAGCGATCCAGTCCACCCCGGTCGTCGTGGAGTTGGTGCGGTAGAGCCACAGGGTGAAGCCGTCATAGGTGACGGCGGACACGCTGGCCTCCACCACGTGGGAGCCGGGCAGGATCGTGATCGGTGTGACCACTACGCGCGTGTCCCCGTCCCCCTTCAGGTCCAGCCCGGTGATCACGACCGGGGTCGGGGTGTTGGGGTTCGGCGTGACCTGCGCCCTGCCCGTTTTGATGTTGCCCGCGGTCAGGCTCCCGGAGATCCGCAGGTCGTGCTGCAGCGTGGTCGCCATCAGGCTCTCCTCATCGCGATCCAGTGCACGCTGGTGTTCGTGGAGTTGGTGCGGTACAGGAACAGGTTGAAACCGGTCGGGGAGGGGTTGCGGATGCCGACCTCCCGCATCTGGGAGCCCGGCACGGTCGACACCGGGGTCGCCTGCACGGTGACCGGTCCGGTGCCCTGCAGGTTGAGGCCGGTGATGGAGACCATCGTCGGCACGTTCGCCACCGCGGGGATCAGAACCGTGCCCGAGGCGATGTTGCCCGCGACCAGCGCCCCGGTGATGGTCTTGTCGCCGACCACGATGCTGGGGTCGCTGCCCGCGGTGAGGGGAACGACCCGGCGCGCGGTGTGCCGCATGATGCCGCCGGCTTCCAGCGGCATCTCCCACGTGTGGGAGGTGTACTTGGCGTCCAGGGCGAGGTCGTCGCGGCGGATGCGGTACACGTCGTCGTGGGAGTGGATCGGCATCACCGCTGTGGAGAACACCACCTCCTCGTACACCTGGGACGCCTCGTAGGCGACCCGGGCGGCCTGTTCGATCAGCGCGGACTCCGACGTGGCGTCCTGCTCCTGCCGGAAGTCGGTGATGACCCGGCCTCGGCGCACCGTCGAGGTGGGGGAGGCGGGGTCGGCGTTGGTGTAGGTCACCGTGATCGGCTGCTGGTCCGCCTCGCTGACGGACAGCACCCACCGGTTGGGGATCGCGTGCAGGTCCAGGTCCTGGTCGGCGTCGGCGAGCATGACGGACTCGTGGTCGTCGGCGTAGGTGTACTCGACGGTGCGTTCCGACGGTGGGACGTACGGTTCGCACACGGCCACGCCATGCTCGTCGAAATTGAGGCTGCGGTAGCTGATCGCCCCCAGCAGCTCGTTCACGATCGCCAGCCTGCTCGTGCCGGGTTCCCACTCCCGCACCGAGGGCAGCACTTCCGGGCTTGGGGTGATCCGCTGTCTGGTGATGCCCGCCTGCTCCAGGACCTGGCGGATGACGCCCGTGACCAGGCCCTGCGGGTTCGCGTTCAGGGCGAACTCGCCGAACCGGAACTCTGGTGCCGTGTTCGTGTTGAGGCCGAAGGTGGACACGGCCAGCCCGAAGAAGCCCTCGAACAGCGGGTCGGTGGTGATCTCCTGCTCGATCAGCCATTCCGACGGCTCCGAGGTCCCGTCCGCCCACACTTTGCCCTGGATGGTCTGGCCGACCAGGCGGGCGCGCACGTGCAGCCACGCGCCTGGCGTGTACGTCACGCTCGTGGCCACCGTGGAGCCGATCTGCGTGGTCACCCGCGTGATCGACAGCGACACCGACCCGTCGATCTCCAGGTGCACGCGTAGCCGGTAGTAGACGCTGAGGTCTGCGCTCAGCCGCAGCATCACCGCCGGCAGCATCGCCTGCCCGGTCGCCATCTGGTCCACGCTGACGGTGGTGTACACCTCGCCGTCCCGGTACCGCTGGTACGGCACCTTGGCGCGGATCAGGTTGTTGGAGGCGTCCAGCCGGATCAGTGCGTACCCGCCGCCCGCGCTGGTCACCGCCGAGGTGGTGTCCGGGGTTGAGGTGGAGGCCCACGGCTGTCCGCTGTCGGTGATGCCCCACCCGCCGGTGACGTCGCGGAAGAATCCGTCGTAGGCGTCGAGGATGCCGTCGGTGGAGAAGCGGGCGGGGATGAGGTCCTCGTCGAGGATCATGAGTTTGTCGTAGGCCTCCACGTCCCGCCACACGGTGCCGGTCGCGTCCGTGGTGCGGGAGGGGGCGACCGGGATGAACACGCCGAGCGGCCACTCCACGAAGTCGTGCTCGCCGTAGGGGGGCAGGTGCAGGCGGGCCCACGGTTTGATCCGGTTGGACAGCCAGTCGATCGGGTCGGGGCCGCCGTCGAGGATCCGGAACCGGGCGGTGCGCTTGGCGGCGTCCGCCAGGTTGTTGAGGCTGACCGACGCGCCCTGGGCGTCGATCTCGGCGTGGTCCAGGTCCCGGAGTTTGCGGTCCTGGGAGTCCAGCAGTTCGAACCGGAACGTCATGCGCCGTGACCCGTCCAGCCCCTTCAGTGCACGCAGGATCGTCTGCTCGCTGTGGGAGTTGGGGTTGTGGGGGCCGCCCGGGGGGGGGGTGCGCGGGTG
>CAZIAP010000011.1:0-7971 GCA_964537315.1 uncultured Gammaproteobacteria bacterium
GGGTGCAGTCCGGCTGCATGAAACATTATCCTCTACCTCCCACGAGCACGTATAGAGGCGGCGATGCGCTTACAGGCAGACGCGAAGCCATTATCCCAAGGATCAGGACTAGGTTCTAGGACATCTTGGAGATTCTGGTCCGCAACCTTAGCGCATCTCTCCCGCTCTGATGCCAGTGCCGCACGCAGGCGCTCTATCTCTGCGTCTTGCTCTTCGATAACAGAAGCCGCCTCCCGTATCAGACCAGGGGTCGGCGGCACGAATGATGGCTTGCCAAAGCCGAATAGCCCCTTTTCCATGGCAAGGGCGCAGTCCTTCAGCCGCTCCACTATGTCTGCTTGGTCAGTCGCAGCCATCCCTCTCTCCCTCTCTAATGGTGCCGGTAGACTGCCGGATGTCACTGCACTTCGGTTATCGGCAACAGCTCGCCAGCATCAGCAAAGTGGCGAAGCATGATGGCGAGCCAACGCGCGTCGTCCTGGGTCAAGTGCATGCGCGTCTGCGTATTCGCGCCTAGCCAAATCGCCGGCTCGGTGGCAAGCGACGACATCTGTAGACTGCATCTCTCGCCGTATAGGTCGGTGAACTCATAGCGGACAAATCCTCGATCCGTCCGGCTCACCGTCAGATCCCGCATTTCCGTCTCTCCCTCTCTAATGTTGCCGCGGCATTACTGATCGCCTCCTCTATCCTTCAGCAAACCTAGCGTGTATGGGCCGTCGCAGCGCGTTCGGATTTCTTCTTCTGGAACGACCTGCACGACCCGCTGTGCCAATCACGGCAGCGGTCGCAAGCACGGACAACAGGGATTTTCTTTTCTGCGACCCGACGTGGCCTCTGAGGCTTCATGAAGCCTTGCAGGAGAATGTCGGCGTTTCTGTTGCAGTGGCGTCCAGTCATGTCCGTCTCTCCCTATCTGATGGTGCCGGTAGACTGCGGGCCAACTTTAGCTCATCAGCAGCCGACACAGAGCCTCGCGGCGGTCGCGCGGCAGTTTCAGAATGAACATGATGGGGTCGCTGTTGAATCTGGTCCAGTCCGACCCGCCTTCGTTGCCGGTGATGACGCCAGCCCCGATAAGGTCGTCTTTCGACGTGTTGGCCCACGCGCGGGCTAAACTGAGAAGCTGATCTGCGTTCATCCCCGTCTCTCCCTAGCTGATGGTGCCGGTAGTCTCCCGGCTGTCAGGCCTAACTGTCCGATGGCGCCGGCAGCAGTTTGGCCTCCTGTACGCGCTCGATCAGCGGACGGCCGTCGCTCGTCAGAATGTACGGCGGCATTGATGTTCCCCTTCGGTTAAGCCATCGAATTGCTTCAACCAGTGGCAATTTCCACGACTTGTCTCCTTCACGATTGTACTCGCAGGATTGCAGTCGTTCGCAGAAGGCCATCACTATCTCGGCTTTGACTCGGACCCTGCTCGTCCTTATGTGAGGGTAGATATCCTCTAAAAATCTGAGCACCCTTAACGTCCCGTAGAGCCGCCACTGATACACAAGGCGGGAATTCGCGGTTGGTTTGCGAGGCTTGCAGATGACTGTTGGCCATCGGTCAGAGAAGAACGATATAATGTCTTTATCGGTCGATGCGAGTGCGACCATGGGTTTGAATTGCATCGGAAATCGACGGCCGGCGCTCTGAATTGATATCGTTCCCTCTCCCTCGAAGTGACCTGCGGCCCAACATGAGTCGTCGTGAGATACGGAGCGACACCAAGCATCCATCTTAGCACGGCGTTCTGCCGCTCGCTTGGGTCGTATGTGCCGGTCGTAGTATCGTTTAGCTGCCGTTCTGCCTGTCATCTGTTATTGCCAGTACCTGATTGATCTTGTCCAACACCCGTGTGCCATCGGGAAGAAGCACATAGGGAGCAAACACGGCCTCGAACGAAAGGATGCCGCACTCGACGGCCGTCAGCTGCCCCTTTACCCAGTCCCGCAGGATAGAGTTCACAGCGATCAATCCCTGCCGTATTGCCCTCTGCTCGTATTGATGACGGTCAACTCGCATGCGATCGTTATGGGGGCGGGCCGTCAGGTACATTTGCGCCCATCCCTTGGCCGATGCACGAAGCTGCACCTGACGGCCCCGGTGCGTGAAGGCCAGCAGCACGGACTGATCGCTGAAATCATCCATAAACCCCACACTCTCACAGCCGAAGCGCCTCAACAGCGCGATGATCTCGTCACGTGCTCGCTGACCGCTGGTGGCGTTCTCGTATGGGACTTGGGTCGCCATGCCTTTATTCCACTGGTCTCAGTCTTGGCGTGCCGTCGATAATCTCGTTGATCCGCGCTTCGATCGCTGCATGTCGGATGTCTCCGCGATGTCCGATAGGATCGTTGCCGAGAACGGCACGAACGGTGTCAGGATCGTCGCGTTGCGTCATTTCGTAAACGCGGTCATTCGGTGCTCGCTCGTCCACAACGAATAGTCGGAACCGTTCGTCTCCACAAAGCAGGAAATCGGTGGAGCCGTCATCTTTGATATGCACCACCGCAATAGCCTCAGTGCTCTGCATCCGTCTCTCCCTATCTGATGATGGTAATATAGCAATTACTGCTTGACACGTCAATACGCGAATCGTACAAATAGCGTATGATTTCCGTGGACGATCTCAGAAAAATGTTGCGCGACGCCTGCGAAGCGGCAGGATCGCAGAAGGCATGGGCCAAAGCGAACGGTCTCTCGATTACCTACGTCAGCGACGTTCTGGCGGGCCGCCGCGAGCCTGGTAAGGGGATTGCCCAAGCTTTCGGCCTCAAGCCGATAACGGTCTACGTTGAGATCGACCGACGCGAACGCAAAGGGAAGAAGTGATGTTCCGTCGTCTCAGGTTCCGCATTGCAAGGGGACTCCTCCGGCTCGCCATCGGAACCATGCCTCACGCCTTGGTGCGAGCGAGCTTCGAGATGGCCCTTGACGAATGGGAAGAGGATGTCAGCGCGGAAATCGCGCGAATGCATTGAGGACTAGGACATTTATGAGAGCGAGGGAGAGCACTGACTGACGAGAAGGGCAGCGGCGTGGAGATGCGCCCACGCGGGGTGTTTGAGGACCGGGAAAAATGTGGTTCGCCCACAGCCCTAAAACTGAGCCCAGCCGGAGTAGCGCACCGGCCTGCCCTTTTCGTCAGTCAGGAGATCGAGGGAGAGAGGACGTGACCGGCAGCAAGCTCTATCAGGAAGCCATGGCGTATTACGAGTCACGCCCGGACCAGGATGCTGATCTTCAACATCAGGTGTGGGATGGCACGCCATGGATCACCGAGGTCTATATTGGCGCCCCCTACGGTGGTCGCGAGCAACGGATGTTCGAGTGGTGCCTTGATCGGTTTGGTGAGATGGCACGCCCGTTCGGGAAGAACCCTTTGCCAGGGCAGTGGCGCGCCGGAAATGCCATCGTCCGCGGGTGGGCGTGGTTCGGCTTCGCGACCGAACAGCAGATGAAGGAGTTCGCGGAAGCGTGGACGTGAGCAAAGAAGACGATTTGCGCTGGCGAGAAGACGGCACCAAGAACGGCTGGCATCTCCCGCCACCAGCATCGAAGTGGCAACCCTATTGGAAGCCCGGAGACCTCTTCCGCTTCTGGAACTCTCACCCAAACACAGTCTACACGATCCTCCGGTTTCACAAGTCGCGCCGGCCGGATGACCCTGTTGACTGGCGCGAACGTGCGGAGGCGATTGCCGCCGATGTTCAGGCGGCGAATCTGGGTGACGGGACAGTGGAGAGAGTGCCCGTCGTGATCCTCAATAGTGCTCAGGTGTGCAAGGTGGAAGCATGAGATTGAGCTCCGGCACAACCCTTAACTCAGATAGAGCCTGCTGAAACAAAAAGGCCGGGTGATCTCGGCCTTGCGAGAGAGGACGTGAGCAAAGAAGACGATTTGCACTGCCTGGACCGCAACTCTCAGATACAGAAGCTCTCGCCATCTTGAAGGCGTTCAAGAGGATGCTGGAAGGAGCCCCCGGTGATGAGCCGGGGGATAGCTAGATGGAAAGCAACCACACAAAGCAAGACTAATCCTCCTTCTCGTCTTCCTTTTTCTCTTCCTCTTCCTTGCCGTCTCCGCCGCCACCACCATGGCCACCGCCGGTAACGTTGAATGCCGGCGAGAGGAAATCATGCTCCGCCGTGATATCGACCAGGTTCTCAGCCTTCACGAGCGTCGGGGCTTCGTAGAGTTTCTTCATGGGTGTGTCTCCTTGTGAGTGATGCACCACGCGAAACACCCTCGCACCGTGCACCAGTCATCCTGTGCACGCCATAGTTTTATAGGCTCATTACACAGATAATCAAACTCATGTGTCGGATAGGCAACATAAACCCCTCGGCACCTAAGCACCGAGGGGCGGCAGGGGATCGGAGGGGGTGGGTCAGTTGCCGAACTTGTAGTTCACGCCGAGGCGGACGGTGTGGATCTCAACATCGTTCTCGGCATCAAGGATGAACCCCGGCGGGACCGCAGGCGACTTCATCTTGCCGGAGGCGTCATCGAACCGCATGTAGAGGTATTCCCCCTTAACGGACAGATTCTGGGATAGAGCGACTTCTAGGCCACCGCCGATGGTCCAGCCTGTCTCGGTCGATGATGCAGTCGCTCGGTCATTGGGGTTTACGTCGTTCCAGAAATTGTTGGCAAACCCGCTCATCTCCGCGATGGCCAGCCCGCCTGTGCCATATACGAGCACCCTATCGAATGAGTACCCTACGCGGCCTCTCACCGTCGCGAGCCATTCGATGTCTCCGCCAGCGATCTTTTGTGGCCCCACTGTCGGTGCGTAGTTGAATGACCCACTGATGTCGCTCCATGAGTAATCGGCCTCGATACCAAGAACCCACGATCCGGTCTGCAGGTTATAGCCGAGCTGCAGGCCGCCCAGCCATCCGTCGCTATCGTAGGAGTTTGGTGCCACAAGAGGCCCGAACACTTGGTGTACGATGATATCACCCTCATCGTCTCGGGCGATCGTCAACACGTCATTGTCGGCCCAGCCGTACCCCACATGCCCACCGACATAGAACCCGGTCCAGCTCGGCTGGCTCATCAAGGCAGGCCCATCCTTCAACGACCCGTCGTAGGCAGGCGCCCCACCGAAGTCAGCAGCATGCGCCGCCCCCACTGAAGTTGCACACGCCAACAAAACCCCAAGGCAGTATCTCATTGTTCTAACCTTTCTCGTCTCGATCGAGGGTTTCTAGTTTAGGACTCTGTTTGCATATCGGGAACCCGGATCGTCCGGGGTGCACGTATTTCGACTGGAACTGTGGCGGATGCATCACGGCCCTATGCTCGTTCTCCCGAAGACCTCGGTCAGGCGCCGCTCGTTCGTGTTGCTCATGGAACCTCGCAAAACGTCTTGTGAACGGGCACCGACACCATGTGCCTGTTTTTGTGCCCGCGCGTTCTGCGTTTGTAGCGCAGCTCGCTTCTTCTGCGTTGGTGAGATCGTTGATTTTCAAGAGATTTATGGAGGCCACGGCCGGAATCGAACCGGCGTGCGCGGATTTGCAGTCCGCTGGTGCCATTCCCATCGACAGACAGAAAATGTATGAAAACCAATACATTACTGGTGTGTGACCGCGATAGTCCGCTGACATAAGCGGGCACAATGGTGGTCACATTGGCCCAATCATGAATATGCAACTTCATTATGCTCATGTCCTACCTTTCTTGAGGGCTCGTTCGAGGTCGTCCACGTACAGGAAGGCATAGTGCTTCTCGGTTACCTTGACCGAAGAGTGACCGAGCCACTTCGAGACCTGGGTCATGCTCATCCCGTGGTCCTGCAACAGCCGGCAGCCGCATGTCCGGCGCAAGTCGTGCCACTCGACATCCTGCAACCCTGCTGCCTTGATGCCCTTCTGGAACTCGCGATACGCCCAGGTGTGCTCGACCTTCTCGGCGTACTCCTCGCCGGTCTCAGGGTCTTCCCGCCAGCGGTAAAAGAGATGGTCGGACGCGTTCTGCATCAGCCGGCGCTCAATGATCTCCCACGCGCGCTCTGAAAGCGGAATCGTCCTGGTCCGCCCGGACTTGGCAATTTCCTTACGCACGGTCAGACGACGGCGCGATCGGTTGATGTCTTTCTTCTTGAGCTCCCACTGCTCCTCGGCGCGGAGCCCGGTGTCGATTGCGAGGACGACGGCCTCTCGGATCGTGTCGGGCATATGGAAGATAGCCAAGCGTTCTTCATCGTGATCGAGGTAGCGGTCGCGGCCATCGTTCTCGACCATGATGCCCTTCTTGTGCCGGCCACGGAGATAGGGCAGAACAGGGTTGTTCTGAACCCATTCCCATTCTTGGCAGCTGGAGTAGATAGAACTCAGGAGAGCCAAGTCGCGCTTGATGGTGATGGCTGAGACGCGGCTACCCTCGCGCGTGCGCATCTTCCGACGCATGGTCTCGAAGGCCGACAGATCCTTGGATGATAGCTCTGTTAGGCGCATGTGCCCGAAGTGCGGGATGATCCAACGCAGGCTGGTGCGATAGCGCCTGATGGCTTGCGGCTTGAGGTTCGGGAAGTGCTCGTCTATGAACTTCTCGGCCGCTTCGTTGACGGTCCACTCGCCGCCGACTCCGTTCTTCGGGGCATCCAGCTCCTTCAGCTTTGTTTGGAGCCGGAGTTCAGCAGCTTCTCGATCTTTTGTTCTAAGTGAGAAACGAATGGGTTTGCCGTTGCGTTGGACCTTCCCCCAGAACCACGGGCCTCTCTGGTAGATCGACGCCATGACTTCCTCTCTCTAGGCTTACGGTTGGTGGACACCCCAGCTTGCCACCACTTCTCAAATCCGTCAGCACGGAAGCGCCAGCGCCCGCGCTCGCCCGTCGGCTGGAAGGCCCAATCGCATTTCCCTGACGCTGCGAGATCCTGAAAGAAGCGCACACTGAACCCCGTCCGGTCAGCGAGTTGGCGAGCCGTAAGGAAGTGGCCAGGCTCGGCGTTCTCACCCATCTTCACCCTCCTGCAGTTCTGCCTTCAGATCCCTAGAGCGTTTGTTCGCGAGTTCCAGCAGGACGTCGGCGTGGCACGGGCTGCCATTGCACCAGCAGGCCAAGTTCTTCCCCCTCAGGCATTCGAGATTTTCTAATACGTGCCGCCGGGCGGCTTTCTGCTCTTCAACCGATGGTCCATTTGTGAGACACACAAACCCAGCGAGGAGCTTGACATAGAGATCGACGCATTCGGCACGTGTCCCGTCGCGGCCAACAACGAACGGATTGCCGAACTTGGTGCTGCGATCTACCTTCACCGTGTTTGGGGGTATCCTCCAGCCCTTTGCTCGCGAGAGACGGATACGCTTGGGCTTCACGTCACTCATATCCTTGATGTTCTTGGTCATCATCCTCCCCCGCAGGCATAACGAGCCACTTCACTTATGGCGATTGATAGGAACAGGACGGTCCAAAATATCGCCCAGAGCTTATGGTAACTGGTCATCGCGGGCCTCCGTAGGAGCTGCTGGAGCTGCGGAGATCATGGCGCGGTAACAGGCTTTCGCTGCAGCCCAGGTTGCGCTTGGTGCGTCCTTGAACTCTTTTTCGAGCGGGCCTGCGATCAATGCGCTTTCGCCCTTGTCGGTCATTTCATCGTCGGGCTCGCATGGGACAATAGCCCACCCATCAGGTACAGCAGCAGGCGGGGTGCGGCGGTTCCAGGCTGCGATAGCCTCGTCAATAGTCAAGCGGGCAATACCAAAGTGGCACTTGTCGCAGCGGACGTATTCGTAATCTAGAGTTACGGCTTCCGCCTCACCCCCGCAGAAGGGGCAATTCTTGAGCCTCGTGTCAGTCATTCTTCTCTCCCTCAGGACGCGCTTCGTCGGTGAGAACCCACGTATGAGACTCAGGGGTGAGTTTCATTGCTCTTCTCCCTGATCTCCCGAAGAGTGTCCTTGATCTTCGCGGCAACGCGGAGGACAATCGCCACGACGAAAAGGTGGGCGGCGATCAAGAGAAGATCCCATG
>CAZIAP010000012.1:0-4442 GCA_964537315.1 uncultured Gammaproteobacteria bacterium
CGGCCATGGCTATCGGCTCCATCGCCGGCCCCCTCGCCATCGCCGCCTCCGCCCTCTACGCAGCCGCCAAGCTCTTCAACCTCGGCGGCAAGCCGTCCAACCAGGGCGCGGGCTACGACCTGATCACCGGACAGTTCTCGGGCAACAAGCGCACGCAGGAGACCGAGGACGCGGCCAGGGCGGCGGGCGATGCGATCAAGGCGATTCAGGAGGGTCTGAAAGCCTCGGGCATAGAGCTTAACGACGCCGTGCGGGGCCTGGTCATCGGCACCCGCGACCTGTCGCAAATCTACCTGACCAGCGGCAAGACGTTGACCTCCGCGGTGGGCGACAGCGCCGCTGCGGTGGATGCGGCCCTGCGCGCCCTGCTGGAAAGCGCCACGTTCGCCTCCGACGCGCAAAGGCAGGTGGCGATGGCGGCCCTGGCGGCCGGCGGCGGCTTCGAGGCGGTGGCGGCGGCGCTCGACAAGTACGCGCAGGCCCAGCAAATTTCCGCCAACCTCGCCGACGAAATCCTGCGCCTGACGGACCCCAAAGCCTACGACATCCAGGCCGTCACCCGCGCCATCGAAGAGCAGCGCAAGGCGGCCGAGGCGCTGGCCGACGAAGGCTTCCTGGCGGCCGACCAACTCGCCACCATCAACGACCAGCTCTCGACCCTTGAGCGCCTACAGCTCGACGAGGTTATGAAGCGCTACACCGATGCGGTGGACGGCGCGGCCGAGGCGCTGCGCAAGGCGAAGGAATACTCGGACCGCATCTTCCAGGTCTCGCGCAATATCATGGCGATGGACGCCGAAATCCGCCGCCTTAATGGCGATACGGCGGGTGCGAAGGCGATCCAGCGGCAGCTCGAACTTGAGCGGACCGACCCGCTCGCCCGGGACAAGCTGCGGCAGCTCTGGGCGGCCCAGGACCTCGCCGAGGCGCGCGAGCGGCTGGTGGAGGCCCACCGCGCCGCCGCCGATGCGGTGGACTCGCTGATCGAGGCCCGGGACCGCGCCTTTGAGGCCGTCGAGGCCGCCGAGGAGCGGGTTATCTCGCTCTATCAGCGGAGCGTCGACGAGCTCGTCCGCACCGCCGACCGCCTGAAGGACATGGTGGCCCGTATCCGAGACTATCGGATGGGCCTCAACGTCAGCCAAGGGACGCCGGCCACCTCGTACCTCGCCGCTCGCAACGAGTTCCTGCGGATCTCGGCGGCGGCGCGTGGCGGGGACGAGGACGCCATCGGGAAACTGACCGGCGTCTCGGACGAGTTCTTGCGGGCCTCGCTCGCCTATCACACGGACAGCATCGCCTACCTCAAAGACCTCGCGGCCGTTAAGACCGCTGCGGCGGCGACCGAGCAGCTTGGCGAGGCCCAACTCACCGAGAATGAGAAACAGCGCAATCTGCTGGAAAAGCAGATCGAGGGCCTGGTCACGCTCGACAAGGGCCTAGACGATCTTGAGACGGCCATCGGCGAGCTGCTGAGCGCCCGCCAGGCGGCGGAAATCGCCGACCGGGAGGCCCAGGCGGCCCAGGCTCAATTGCAGGCCATGGAAGGCCAGATCGGCCAATTGGTGACGCTAAACCAGGGCGTCGTGAGCGTCGAGCAGCGGCTGGTCGAGCTGCGTGATGCGCTGAACGCGCTGTTGCAGCTTCAGGGCGGCGGAGGCGGTACAGGCGTTGGTTGGACGCCAGACCCGTGGGAGGTGGTCGACGGGGTACATATCGACCCGTCGAATCCCAACATCGACAAAGCCTGGAATCCGAACAACGACTGGATGTCGTTCGACCCGGTCACCGGCAAGCGGATCAATCTCGGACTCGGGCCGGGTGGTGCGCCGCTCAACCTGTTCGAGGGCTGGCGAGACGTCCACCCGGGCGCGGCGGACTGGATGGACCCGGCGGCCATCGCGGATGCGCGGGAGGCTTGGCTTGCCCAACAAGCGGCCGAGCGCGCGGCTCGCAACGCCATCGTGCATGAGCTGGTCACGGGCACGACCGAGGAAGCGTTGGCGTTCCAGCGCAGGTACGTGGACCCGTTCCGCAATCTCCCCGGCTTTGCGACGGGCGGCGAAATCATGGTCGGCGGATCGGGCGGGCCGGATAGCCAACTCGTCTCGCTTTGGGCCTCGCCCAACGAGTCGATCCAGATTCGCCGGCCCGATCAGCGCGATGATACGGCCGAAGAGGTCCGCGCCCTGCGCTCCACCGTCGAGCGGCTCGAGAAGGCGCTGATCGCCATCACCGTCAACAGCGGCAAAGCGGCGCGCGCCATCGACAGCATCGAGAAGGATGGCGTGTACGCGCGCGGTCCCGATCCAGACGCACCTGTGGTCACCGAGGCAGCGTAATGGCGGACTTCCTGTTTGTCGCGCCGATCCCCGTACTTGAAACCGGGGACGGCCCAAGCGTTGACCTTGGCGTCCTGACGACCACCAACGCTACGCCTGCCGAAGCCGAGTGGGATAACGGCACGATCTATGGCGAGGGGGTCACGGCCTACGTTGGCGCTGACGTCTATGTCAGTCAGCAGGCCGGGAACACGGGTCACGACCCCACGTCGGACGATGGGACCTACTGGGTCCGCGCCGGCGTCACTAACCCATACGCGATGTTCGACGCCTCGACGTCGACCAAGACGGTCAACGCGGACACGATCCAGGTGACGCTGACGCCGGGCAAGCGGTTCAACGCGCTCTACCTCTACGGGCTCAATGGCGCGTCGGTGACGGTGGAGATCGAGGACCCTGACGACGGGGTCATCTACGACGAGACGTTCGACCTCACCAACAACGACGCCGTATACGACTGGTACACATGGCTGACCGAGCCAATCGTTCGGTCCAACGACCTGCTCGTCCTTGACCTGCCTAGTCTCTACTCGGGCGCTGAGGTCACCATCACCATCGACAACACCGGCGGCGACGCTGAGTGCGCGGTGTGCGTGTTGGGTTACGCGCGCCAACTCGGCATGAGTTTGGCCGGGGCCACGGTTGGGATCAAGGACTACTCGCGCAAGGATGTAGACGCATTCAACAACACCATCCTACGGCGGGGCAAGTTCAGCCGGCTCGCGTCGATGCAGGTTCTGGTCCAGAACAACCGGATCGATCATCTCTTCAGCCTACTCACCGAGTACCGCGCGACGGCGGCGGTCTACATCGGCTCTGAGGAATACGGCCTTACCGCGCTCTACGGCTTCTTTCGCGACCTCAATGTTGAGATCGCCTACCCGAACCACTCTCTCTGCACCCTGGACCTTGAAGGACTGACCTGATGCCAGCTCCGACTGACCCGCCGACAATCGCAGCGCTTCCAGAGTCCCCGAGCCGGGGCATGTCGGCGGACGAGTTCACCGCGAAAGCAGAGGCGTGGGTCGCGGCGCTGCCTGGGTTCGGGGGCGACATGGGCGACGTCGCCGCCTGGATGAAGACGACCGCCGCCAACGTCTATTCGGACTCATTGGTGGTCGAGGGGAGCCTACACCGGATCGCCCGGACCTCGAACACCATCCTCGGGCCGTCTGAGCGCAACACGCTGATCGACTGCACCGGCTTTGGGACGGATACCTTCACGGCCGCTGCGACGCTGGGCGACGGCTGGTACGTCTACATGCGCAACAGCGGGACGTCGACGATCACCCTCGACCCGAACGGCTCGGAGACTATCGACGGGCTGGCCAACGGCCAGTTGCGGCCGGGGATGACCCTGCTGATCATCTGCGATGGCTCGGCCTTCCACTGCCTGCGCGTCGGCCCACCGACCGCGATTGAGGTCAAGGAGTCGGGCACGAGCTGGACCTGTCCGCTTGGCGTCCGCTGTGTGAAGGTCACGGTCGTAGGCGGGGGCGGGTCAGTTGACGCCAACGACCGTGCCGCCGGCGGCGGCGGGGCGGCAGCGCGCTACTACACCGTCACACCCGGGACTTCGTATTCATATGCGGTCGGCGCGGCGGGGACTGGATCGGGGGGCGGCGGCAACTCGACGTTCACGGACGGCACGACGACGATCCAGGGTAGCGGCGGCGCCGGCGGCACGTCGTCGGGCGCAACGTCGGGCGGGAGCGGGTCCACTTTCGAGACGCTCCGCATCCCGGGCGGGAAAGGGATCGCCACAACCGGCTTCGCCATCGGCGGGGGCAGCGCCTTCGGCGTTGGTGCGATGGCGGTCGGCACCAGCGTCAACAACGCGACTGGCTACGGCGCCGGCGGCGCTCGGAGTTCCACGAACACCGCCGCGCCCACGGCCGGCGCCGTCATCTTCGAATACTGAGGCACGCACATGGCTCATAGCGTCATCGTCGTCGACGGCGTGGTCATCAACCGCATCGTGGCGACAGCGGCCGAGGCCGAGGCGGCCTATCCGGCGGCGACTTGCATTGAGGTGGAAGAGTCCGCCCCGGTCGGGATCGGTTGGATGTGGGACGGCGACGAGTTCGCGCCGCCGACGCC
>CAZIAP010000013.1:0-4114 GCA_964537315.1 uncultured Gammaproteobacteria bacterium
GGAGCGGGCGGGTCCGCCAAGATTTCACCCGCTCCGGTGCGGCCATCGCCTATCGCGGCCATATGCTGCAGCGTCGCGCTCATTGGGCACCCCACAAGATCAGAGTGAGGAAGATCGCCGCGGCGGCGAGACCCGGGATTGTGGCGACGAGGACCCGGCCCATGACTCACTCCTCAGTTCCGGGGCGATCCAGAGCGCGAACGAACGCGCGAAACGCAGAGACGAACGGCCTATGGAAATCCGCGTCCGAGCCCATAAGGAGAGCGTCGGCGCGGGCGATGAGCTCGTCGACGGATCGGAGTTCTTCTCGGCCATAGCGAAGACCTGTGTATTCCTCGATTGCGCGGAGCTCGTCGGCAGTGATCCTGACGCGCGGATCTGCGTACCAAACGTCTTTCACGCGGTTGGGGGACCATCCGAGTTTGTGAGCTGCATGGCGAAGCCGTGCCTTCACCGGCCCCAGTGACGGCGGGGCGACGTAGCCCCGCAGCGCGAACTGCGCGAACTCAGCAGCTGACATTTCTGACTTCTCCGACGAGATTTCGGACATTTCCGACACTCCGTGTGCTTGATTGTTGGCCAACCACACGGAGTGGGCGATGACGGAGGGAGGTTTGAGACACATCGGCCAGGCGGCGCGGCAGGTTGTCAGGCAGGCAGCGCGGGAGGCCAGATTGAGGTTGCCGCGAACGGTGCGTGCAGCGGCAGGCGGCGGAGATGGATCGGGTCTGCCCGCTCCGCCGCCACAAATGCGCGATGTGAACGAGGTCGCCGGGGGAGCTGGGCGGGAGGAAGACCCTGCCCCCCCGGCTGCCGGCTGTCGTGGGCTTGGGGGCGGTGACAGCCGATCTGGATTGAATGCTCCCGAGACGCGGGGGGAGGAGAACGAATTGCCACGCCTCGGGGGCACATAGGCCAGCACTTGCCCCGGCAAGAGAGAGGCCTCGCCGCGCTGGTCCTATCTGGAAAGCCGCCATCAGCCAACCTCCTCAGCCGGCGTCGGCCCGAAGATGTCGGGGCGCTCAACATGCTGGGGCCAGTTCTCATCGAACCAGCGCAATGCTGCATTGAACCTGCTGACGGTAATATCGGCACCGTTTCGCAGGGCCCCCAGCTTCTTGCTATCCTTGAAGACACGAGTGCTAACTGTCGTATCTTCAAGGCCAAGCGCGGTCTTGTAGGCGTCAGCGATGCGAATGAGGTGAGCTATGTCGTTCATAGCCCCTTATCGGTTATTTTACCGCCGATGTCAACGGTTTTCTTACCGCTCGCACCGCGTGTCCGCATGGCGGTAAGTTAACCGCATGATAGATCTCGAGAAAATTGTCGAGCGCATCCAGGCCCGGCTGAAGGAAATTGGGTCAAATCCGACCCAGGTTTCACTTCAGGCGACTGGCTCGAAGGATACAATCAGGAACTGGGTCCGCGCTGTTGAGGAAGATCGGCGCCGTGGCACACGTACTGCCAGCGCCAGCACCCGGAAGCTGAACCAGATCGAGCAAGCCTTGGGCATTGAGTTGGCCCGCCATGTGTCCGAGAACTTCGATGTGAAAGCTCAGCTTGAGGCTGCGCTACTGGCGTTTGGCGTCGATCCAGACGACATCAAGCCAGTTATGACTGCTATAAAGGGTTTCGTGGACGCCGCATCCGAGCGACAAGCGCTATCTGACTCTCATGATCAATCTGCACCCGCCACTCCCCGCCGTGCAAGAGTGACATAGTCTCGGCCAGCGCTTCCGCCTGCTCCTGGGCCATGATTCGCAGGCCCTTCGGCGGCTCAGCCCCCGATTGCCTGCGCAACTTGTCGACGATCTCATGACGTTTCGTGGGGTATTTTCGGATCTGGTGGATGATCGCCATATCGCCCTCCTTCCCGATCCCATTCAGCCAGAGATTGCATTCCGGGTCAAGAACGAAGCGTGAACATTTCAAGGGGTTGATGGCCGAGGGGCAAGGCGCTAGGGTAAGTCCATTAAGGGAGGGGTGACGGAAAGGTCGTCAGGAGTGATGCCCATGCTGCATTGCAGCATTGCGCAATGGTAATTTGACATTCTGGGAACCCAGTGCACATATGGGTTGTTCTATGGGGAGACTGTGGGGGAGGTGTAGCGTCAGGCTCACGCAACCGTGCATAACCATATTGCTGAAAATTAACTTCCAAAAGCCTATATGCCATGCAAGAGTGAAACATCTCGGGGAGTATGGAGTTATCCCCGCAGAAAGGGAGCCAGGCCGAAATGCTGAGGATCGCAGACAGACGAGCCGTCGTCCGCGCTGCCCATTCCAGTTGGCCGGATGATTGTGACATGACGCCTCGTTACACCCGCCACATCACCATCGATCCATCCCGCACCGTGGAAGCGTGGGGGACGCTGGCAGAAGACACCTTTCCGCTGGAAATAGCCACCTATCCGGCCATTTTCCATCAGGCGTTCAAGTGCCAGCTTTTCAAACGCTCCAAGAATGAGCGATAGCGCAGACGAACCAAAAAAACGGGAACACCCGGAGGGGGAGATTATTCCCCCTTCAAAGGCTGATTCTACCGGCGTGGCTGGGAACATCTACGCTGACATCGCCGCGCAGATCACCAACTACACCGACCGCCCAGACCTCCTGTTAGAAGTGATCGAGAAGCACGACCCCGGGTTCATCAAGGAGATGAACGACGAGGCGCGCCAGTTTTCGCGCAAATATCGCAATTCTCGATTCCGGTTCGGCAGGGCGCAGTCCTACTCAAGCCTTGCGGTTTCGATCATTGTCGCCCTCGCGATCCTGTTCGTCATATACGAGCTTGCGAAGGCCGGGAACCTCAGTGGGTGGCAACTCGTGGGCTTCGCGATCTTCTACGCAGTAACTCAGTCTGGCCCTTCGGGGTTCATCAAAATCGCCGGACAGATCGCAGAGATTTTCAGAGGCTTCGGTGGGAAGTCTGAAAAGTAGCGGCCGCCCGATTTTTCTCTGATCCCCCTAGAGATATAATACTCCCCCAGCCCGCCCTCACCCGGCGGGCTTTTCTGTGCCTGCGATCTGTGGTGGAATAGCCTTGCCGATAGGGAGGGCTTCGAAATGGCAATTTATCTTGTAACCTACGATCTCAACAAAGAATCCATCAGGCCAAAGATAGTTGACGAAATAAGGAAGACCGCATTCGCGAAACTATCTGAATCATCCTATGCCATTGATACGGCGGAAACACCAAGACAGGTGTATGACCGCTTTCTGAAACACCTCGACAGCAACGACAACTTCTACGCGATCACCCTACGGTCGCCCTATTTTGGTCAGGGCCCGAAAGAGGTGAACGACTGGCTTGCTGCTCGTCTGACATAACATTAGGGCGGGCTGCTTTTTCAGTAAGCCACTTCATCACGAACGCCTCTTCATCGCTCGTGTGAAACTCGATGCTGCATCCCAGCATCGTCTTCGTGATCTTCATCTTACACCTCCTGAGCCCCCGCCCTTGTGCGGGGGCTTCTTGCTTTCAAGCGCCCCTACCCTACCCCCATGCTCGGCGAATGACAATGAGTTTGTCGGTATTGCTACCGATTCCGATTGACAGCGGTAAGATTACCGCCTAAGTTCATCCCATCACCGCGGCGCATGCCATAGATGGGAGGACACCATGTTCCCGCTCTTCATCATCACCATCTCCTATTCCGCCCACGGCCGCACGGTCATCTGCCGCGACGTCCATGAGGGTGTGCAGGCATACCAGGATGCGCTGGAGGCCTTTGACGACGAGAACGACGTCAGCGAGGTCATTCGGCTCGACGAGGACGGCACCTGGTCCGCAGTGACCGGCGAAGCCCACCAGATCATCCGCGAGGCGCAGATCGATGCAGCCACGACTGCCCAGCACTACCGGGCGTTCCAGCCCTGTCGGCGGAGCCATGGAGCGCTGCCATGATCACCTCGAGGATCCGCCAGGACCTGATGCGCCTCGAAGGGGTGCTCGGTCATATCCAGGACGACATCAGATGTGGCCTCGTCCCCACCCCTGCAGCCATGGTCAGCGCCTTTTTATACCTCCGGCTCTGCCAGGAGCGGCTCATGCAGATGGAGATGGCCACCAAAGAGAGGGCAGCATGAACAAGCCAGAATTTACGCCGGGGCC
>CAZIAP010000014.1:0-3722 GCA_964537315.1 uncultured Gammaproteobacteria bacterium
TGATGAACGTGACTGACGCCGGCTGGCCGTCCTTCCAGTCGATCGACGTCCGCTCACCGCCGTATCGGACGATCAGGGCTACGATCTCCGACGCCGTTTTCTCGGCAGTGATCTCCGTCGACCAGTACTTGACGGGCTGACTCGCCATGCTCAGACGCCCGCCGCCGCCGTCTCGGTCTCTTCCGGCTCCTGGGCCTCCGGCTCCTCGGAGCCCTCTTCGATTCGCCGGACGTCCGGATCAGGCGCGAGCGCGCGCCGGATGCGGGCGAGCAGGGCCTCGCCGACGTAGGTCGCGGGCGCGTTCTTCTCGTCGAACGCGATGTGCGGTGCGTCGTCCGCGAACAGCTGGACGTCGTACCAGAACCGCAGCACGCCGCCCTCCGTGCTCACGTAGCACCACACCGTCTTGCCGTCCTCGGTCTCGTGGCGGAACACGCCCGGCAGGTTGTGCTCCCGGTCGACGTAGCGGACCTCGTCGAGCCGGGCCTCGACACACTCGGCCATGTCCTCGTCGCTGAATGCGGCCAGCTCCGGATCTGCGACCATGATCGCGCGCAGCGCGCGGTCGATCTCGTGCTGGCGCAGCTGCTTGCGGAGCCATGCCTTACGCTCCTCCAACAGCCGGGCCGCCTCCTTCTCGGCCTCGTCGAGCGCCTCGTCGACGGGCTGGCTCTCGCGGTGCTCGAATGCGTCGAGCTGCGTGCGGCGTGTCTCCTCCCTGTCGTGCGACGCCGGATCCAGCAGCGCCGCCAGGCGCTTGCAGGTCTCGAGGTCGGCCGAGGCCGCCTGCGTGGGCAGGCGTGCGTTCTCTGCGGCGCTGATCGCCTTCTTGAGCACCGCCTCGCGGTCCTCGAGCGCGTATTGCAACTGGATGATCTCGTGGTCCTCGATCTGCGTCCTGCCGATCAGCACGTACATGTGGCCCTTGCTCCTTTCAGGTTGATGGTTGCGCCCGCTGCCCGGCTCTTCCCCTGCTGCCATTGCAGCTTTGCCGTTGCGCCCTGCCCCAGTGCAGGGATCGAACGTCGCTACCGGGCAGCGGGCACTGGTTGACTCACGCGCCCCCCCGCGTGAACAGGTCGCGCTCGACGTCCATGGAGCGCGCGCACGAGAGCCGGCGGCGTTCAGTGGCGAGACACTGTTGCCGCCCGCCGTATCTCGTTCATCCTCATGCGCCCAACTCCAGCACTTCCTGACTCAGGCGCACTGCGGTGTAGTGGCACCAATGGGCATCTGAGTCCCCAACGATGGCTCTCCGTCCAAGATTGCGGGCCGCCTCCGCCGTGGCGCCTGAGCCGCAAAAGGTGTCGAGAACGGCGTCTCCGGGCCGGCTGGACGTGCGGACGATATGCTCCATAAGCGCGAGCGGTTTTTCGCACGGGTGCTTGCCGGGGTATGGCGCAACGACCCCAAAGCGCCACAGGTCAGACCATGGCGCGACTGCCGTTAGGGAAAACTCTCGGCGGCCTTCTTCGTACTCTCGGCGGAGTTCTTCGTACTCTCGGCGGAGTTCTTCGTACTCTCGTTCATCGCTGCACAGCCGACATAGAGCCACCCACTGGTCCAGTGTCGGCAGGCAGCTGCCCTCCTCCCAGCGGTAGCACAGGCCTGTGGGCTTGCGAGACGGCGAGCACGCCGTGTCCACCTCGTGTCTAGCCAACCCCGCCGTGATGCGCTTCTCCGCCACCCTGCGTCCAATGGGCGCATACTGCTCGCGCCCAAACTGCTCCGCGAAAACCACCGCCTCCCACGGTGACAGGAACGATCGCAGGGCCTCCTTCTCGGCCTTTTTGTGCCAGCCGTCTTCCTTCTCCCACCGAATGACATTCAGCACCCGGAAGTGCCGACGCACCACCCGCTCCACCCCATGCGCCATGTCGGGCGAGGCGAACACGTACAGCGACCCGTTCGGCGCCAGCACCCGCCGCCACTCCTTGCACAGCGCCCCGATCCAGCGCAGGAACGCCCGCTCGTTCGGCCATGAGTTGTCCCACGCTTCGTCCTTCACGCCGAAGTATGGCGGGTCGGTTGCGATCAATTGCACAGACGCATCCGGCAAGGAGCGTAACAAGTCAAGCGCATCGGCGTGATAGATCGTCACGCCTCCGTCGTCGTAATAGGGTGTCACGCTGCCCTCTCCCTCACGCGGCGCTTGGTCATGCGGTCCTCCGTGCGTGCTCGCGGATATAGTCGCCCCACTGGCTCGCCATAGCGTTGGCGATGCCGGGGAACGTCACTGACCTGTCCCTGCCCCGGTTTGGGCCGGGTGAGGCACGGTGAATCATGCTCCACTGCTTATGTCGCTCCGGTTCGTCTGCCTTCTTTGGCGGCGTCAGTCTGTTCGTCGGGACCAGTGCGGGCAGGTTGCGCAGCCAGAGGCTTGTCGCCTTGAAGAACGGGTCACCGAACCACCACGGCTGCACCGTCTGTGCGGGCTCCTGGTAGTTTACGATCCGCGCCTTCGCGTGCCTGTGCATGATCGGGTTCTCGACTGCGACAAACGGGATCGGCGCATTCCAGCAGTCAGAGAACAGCGCGGCGCCCTCGTCCAGCTCCGCCCACAGGCCGCGCTCGTGCAGCCAGCGAACGCCGCTGTTGGCTAGTCGTGTGCAGGGCGGGTGCAGCACCGCCGCCGTCCAGCCCATGCGGAGCACGTCGCGCACGTCGGCTTGCAGGTGGTACGGGGAATCATCGTCCGCCGGCAGCAGGTCGCAGGACCATGCATCGAACCCGCGTGCACGGAACGCCCGACGCACGACGCCGGAAAACTCGCAGCCAATCAGGACGCGCACGGCACCCCCGAACGGCCCGAATCCGTTTCACTATCCCCCACGGATACAGAATAAGGGTATTGCGGCGATATCCGATCCGTATATATTGGGGGGAGACAACGGGCGATGGACCCGCTGCGAACAGGGAGCCAGCCATGACAATCAGCGACACGACCGTTTATCTGTGTGACAACGGCGCCGCCTACTGCGGAAGGCATCTGGGCATGACCGCCCGCTACAGCGGCCACGACATCAGCGGCCAGCCGATCCAGCCGGTTACGCCCGACGTGGTACGCGAGGCGCAGCGCTACGGCTACGACGTGCCTGTGTGCGAGACGTGCGGGCAGAAGGCGGGCTGACCCATGACCACGAACGACGCCGCACGGGCGGCCCGTGACGTGGCAGCGAAGCAGCGCGCATGACCCCCGAGCAGCTACGCGCCGAACGACTGCGCCTTGGCCTGACCCAACACGGGATGGCCTTGGCGCTCGGCGTCCACCCGAACACGCTGGCGCGATGGGAGCGCGGCGAACTCGTGCCCGCGCCGTACCTGTGGCGTGCCGTGCGTGACCTGTCGTGGGAGCTGCGCAACCCAGAGTGACCCTCATCGCCACCCTCCCGCGACGAGCGCCCGCCTCCGGTAGTCACGGCGGACATCGAGCTCCCGCACAACGAGCCGGTCGCCTTGCTCCACGCAACGCAATGGCTGCTTCGGCACAGTGTTCATGTTCGTCAATCGGGATCCGCCGCCGGTTCAGGGTTGCGACCCGTACCGTACAGCCGGCGGCGGTGTTGGCGCTACGGCACCGGCATGCCCTCGGCCTCGAGCGCGAGCCGGACCCACCGGCGCGCCCAAGCGCGCAGGTCGAGATCCTCCTCGTGCTCGGCTAACGTCTACCCGGACAGTACTCCGTCCGCTCACAGGCAGAACCCCACGGCAAAGGCGAACGC